>JBEKIX010000105.1:0-10404 GCA_050011535.1 Acidobacteriota bacterium | reverse complement strand
TACAGCACCACACCCAGGCTGTAGAGGTCGGAGCGCGCGTCGGCCGCCCGCCCGGTGAGCACCTCCGGCGCGGCATAGTGCAGCGTCCCGACGAACATCCCGGGCGCGGTGACGGTGGTTTCGGTTACGGCGTCCGTGGCGAACGTCTTGGCCAGCCCGAAGTCCACCAGCTTGATCGTCCCCTGGGAGCTGACCAGGATGTTGCCGGGCTTGACGTCGCGATGCACAATGCCGCGGGAGTGCGCGTGCTCGAGCGCGGCGGCAGCCTGGAGCGCGTAGTCTACCAACCGGGACTGAGCAAGCGGCCCCATTCGCAGCTCGTGGCTGAGCGCGTGGCCGTCCACGTATTCCATCGCTAGGTAAGGCACCCCTTCGTGCTCGGCGGCCTCGTAGACCACCGCGATGTTGGGATGGTTCAACGCGGCGATGGCGCGGCCCTCGCGGAGAAAGCGGGCGCGGGCCGCTTCGTCACGCACCGTCTCACGGAGGAGCAGCTTGAGCGCGACCCGCCGGGCTAGCACCGTGTCGGTGGCCAGCCACACCTCACCCATGCTGCCTTTGCCGAGGCGTTCCAGTACCTTGTACGGACCGATGGTCCTGCCGCAGGGGTCCTCGACCATGGTGACGGTGCCCCCCGCAGCTTCGGTGACGGCATTTCCCAGAGTGCTGCCATCCTCGGCGTCGTGGGCGAGTAGTGACTCTATTTCCCGGCGAAGCGACTTGTCTCCGGCGCAAACCTGGTCCAGGAAGGCGGATCGCGCCTCTGGTGCAAGCTCAGCGGCTTGATGGAAGGTCTCCTCAATGCGCTGCCAGCGGCTATCGCTCATACCGCCCGCCAGTCCTAGGGTTTTCAGCTCGTTGTTCAAGCGTACTGTGCCACAAGCACCCGAACCGCTCAATCGGGAAATAGAAATTTGCGGGACAGGCGCCATAACCTCGAAATTACTTGCGATTCGATCAACCTGTTTTCCGTGAAATCTCGAGGTTCACGATGTCTATTTTGCAGGGAATGTTCAACTTGCGCTATGTCAGCTGGGCTACGCCTGTAAACGCTCTGCTGGCCTGCCTTGGGTTGGTAATCGGCAAAATCTTATCTCAACTTCTGGCATTCGCAAATCAGGACATTGCTTCGACGATGCCCTTTTGCAGCGTCTTTTCCTGCGCGGGGAAAACGGTGCGAAGATCGATGAGGACCCGGTCATCCTCGAGGCGCGCGATGATGGCCGGCTGTTGACGCCGCAGGCGCATCTCGATTTCACTTGCCGAGCGCTGGTCCAAAGCGAGAGCCAGGAGCATTGTCGGAAGGCTGACATCGGGGCAAGAGCCGCCACCAACAACCGAATGGCCCGCGAGAGCCACAGCGCTCGCCCCGGGCGGAAGAATCGGCCGCAGTTTCCTGAGCAACCGGTTGCCGCGCAGAGTTATCTCCTGCAGAGACATCGACAGAAGGCGCAGCACCGGGATCTCGCGCAAGGCCTGCCCTGTGCGATAACTGATCAGGGTTGCCTCGAGCGCCCCATAGACCAATTTGTCCACACGGTAGGTGCGCATGAGGGGATTCTTGCGAATCGAGTCGAGCCAGCGGCTCGAGCCTGCGATAACACCTGCCTGAGGTCCACCCAGAAGTTTGTCCGCGCTGAAGCAGACCAATGCAACGCCGGTGGCGATGCTATCCTGAGCCATCGGTTCATCGGGAATGCCGTACGGCTTGAGATCCACCAGACAGCCGCTGCCAAGGTCTTCCACCAGCGGCAGATTGCAGCGCCGGGCCAAATCGGCCAGATCCCGCAGACTCGGCCGTTCCGTAAAGCCTCGAATCCGATAATTGCTCGGATGAACGCGCAGGAGCAGAGCGGTTTCGGGGCCGATGGCGGCTTCATAATCCGCGAGACGGGTCTTGTTGGTTGTGCCCACTTCGCGCAGCCGGGCGCCGCTGCGCGCCATGATCTCGGGAATGCGGAAGGTGCCGCCGATTTCGATCAGTTCGCCGCGCGAAACCACCACTTCTTTCCTGGATGCATGGGTGTCCAGAATCAGAAAAACCGCCGCGGCATTGTTGTTGACCACGGTGGCGGCCTCACAGCCAAGCAGTTCCATGAGCGCGGATTCGATAAGCTGGTCGCGATGCGACCGCGCGCCCCTGTCCAAATCGTACTCGACATTAGTGTATTGGGCCGAAACTGCCGATAAGCTCTTTTGGGCCGCGGCCGATAGAGGAGCGCGGCCCAGATTCGTGTGCAGGATGACTCCGGTCGCATTGATGACTGTGGTCAGAACCGGAGACAGCCGTTGCTGCAGCCTCTCCGTCAGTTGCAATTCGATGCCGGTAACATCGAGAGCACGATCCGCGGGAGCGTCGACGCTGCGCAAGTCGGCGCGATGCCGGGCAAGCAGCTTCTGAATCTCAGAAACAACAAAACTCCGGCTGGTCCGGTTTACCCAGGATGCGACGGAAGGCCTCTGAAGGATCAGGTCGACTGCGGGGATTTGACGCAGCAATTCCTGCCGGAGATCCTGTTGAGAAGTCATGATGCCATTTCAACACAGCCCTGAGGGGCTGTCAATCCAGGAGCCCGTCCGCGAAACCGCAGGAGTTCCTGAACGCCGGCGCTGAATCACGATGCCATCATACGATGAGGACCTCACAAACCTGGATGAGTGGATCCGCCGTTTGAGGGTCGAGTACGCCATCTTCTTCGGCGGCAGCAGGAAAAAGCCTCCTGACGACCTGCGCATGCGCGTGGATAAGCTGGTCAAGCGACTCGGCGAGACTTCGGACATGAGTGTTTCTCACCGATTCCGCTACAACACCCTCATAGCACGATATTATGTTTTCCGTGACCTGTGGAGGCGAACTCAACAGGAACGCGAATCAGCAGACGAGGCTCAGGAATCACTGGCGTCCGAGCAGACTCCATCCCTTAAATCGCAAAGCCGCCTTTCACGCGAGGAAGTGCAGGTATCGATCAGCGATCCGACCGCCGAAGCCGCAAAGGTACAGCACCTTTATGATGAGCTGCTGCGCGTGAGGCGACAACACGCACAAAATGCACCGGTCGTTTCCTTTGAACAGTTTGCGAATTACATCGCCGGTCAGATCCAGGGAATCCAGGAGAAACACCGATGCACAAGTGTTGTCTTTCGCATTGAACGTGAGGCCAAAACCATCAAGTTTACTGCCAAAGCGAAAATCAGTTCATCAGGCTGAAGCTTGTTGCTGTTGCGCATCCAGCCGTACGACGTTCTCCGCCTGCGGGCCGCGAGGCCCCATCTTGACGTCGAATTCTACCGGTTCACCCTCCCGGAGAGTCTTGTAGCCCTTCTCTCGAATCGCGCTGTAGTGAACAAAAACATCAGCTCCGGAGTGTTGCGAGATGAACCCATACCCTTTGGTATTATTGAACCACTTTACTGCGCCGGTAATTCTGGCCATTCTCTACCTCCTAACGTCGCATGAGCACAGCGGCTTGAGCAGCAATCTCGCTGGACTCGCGGCGACATTAGAAATCTTAATGTGTGATTACAAATATGGAGCGAGACTAGTGGAGGGTGACCGCCTTTGTCAAGGGGAAAAATGTACTTTCAATCCTCGGGAGGCATCATATACTATTCGCTCCAATTGCGAGGTTTGCGCGAAAAATGCAGGAACACCGGCAAACGCGCCAAACGCGCAATATGCGCAGAACCTGCGTAGGGTTACGATTGCTCTGACAGGTCCGGTTCCTCTCGATCCGGCCTGCCATTTTGCGGGAAAAGTTCCGCGACGTCGAGGAGCGGCACACATCGTGCCGACAATTAACGCTTTCTAATATTGGAGGAGATCTTGAATCCGATCCGACGCGCCCTAGTAAGTGTTTCCGACAAAACCGGGCTTGCCGAACTTGCGCGGTGCCTGCACGAGCACAATGTCGAACTGCTCTCGACCGGCGGAACCGCCAAGTTCCTACGAAATCAGGGAATCCCGGTCATCGAAGTATCCGATTTTACCGGTTTTCCTGAAATCCTAGACGGCCGGGTAAAAACCCTGCACCCCCGCATCCACGGCGGACTGCTGGGCATTCGAGGCAATTCCTCACACCTGAAACAGATGGAGGCGCAAGGCATCGAGCCGATCGACATGGTTGTCGTGAATCTGTATCCGTTCCGCGAAGCGGCGGCACGCGAGGACTCGACCTATCCCGAAGTCGTGGAACAAATAGACATCGGCGGACCAAGTATGATCCGATCCGCGGCGAAAAACAGCGCCTCGGTTGCAGTCGTGACCGACCCGCGCGATTACACCTGGATCATGCAGGAAATGAATGCGCACGGCGGCAGCCTGAGCGCCGCGACAATGTTCATCCTCGCTCAAAAGGCCTTCGCCGCGACCGCGTCCTATGACGGCGCCATCGCGGCATATTTCGCCGGTCGCGTCTGGTCCGCTGAAGGTCCCCAAAAAACCGAACAAGGTTTCCCACCTCTCGATATCCTTTCATTGGAAAAAGTTAAGGATCTGAGATACGGGGAAAACCCGCATCAACGAGCGGCCCTCTACGCTCGCGTTTCTCTGCCGCGTTCCGGGGTTGCCGGGGCTGACGTCCTGCACGGCAAGGAACTCAGTTACAACAACCTGCTCGATTCCGACGCGGCATGGAACCTCGTATGCGAGTTCGATCAAACGGCCGCCGCCATTATCAAACACATGAATCCGTGCGGCGTCGCTCAGGCCGACACATTGCATGAAGCCTATCTGCTGGCGCGTGAGTGCGATCCTGTGTCTGCCTTCGGCTCTGTCGTGGCGCTCAATCGCAAGGTGGAGCAAGACGCCGCATCGGAGATTGTCTCCACATTCGTGGAGGTGGTCCTGGCCCCCGACTATTCGGACCAGGCGCTGGAGATCCTAAAGACCAAGAAGAACCTGCGATTGCTGCGCATGTCGTCACAGCTGTCCTCCCAGCAGGAGCACCGGGAAATCAGCGGCGGCATCCTGGTGCAAGAGAGGGATCTCTTTCATGTACGCGCCGATCAATTGAAGGTTGTCACGCGGCGCGCGCCTTCTGCCGAGGAATTGGAAGCTCTCATGTTCGGCTGGCGCGTGGTCAAACACGTAAAGTCAAACGCCATCGTTCTCAGCAACGCAAGTCGTACGCTCGGCATCGGCGCGGGCCAGATGAGCCGTGTGGATTCCGTCAAACTGGCCGCACAACGAGCTATTCTTCCTTTGCGTGGTTCCGTCATGGCCTCGGACGCTTTTTTCCCGTTCCCGGATGGAATCATTACGGCGGCCGGGTTTGGCGTGACGGCGGTCATCCAACCCGGGGGATCGGTCAAGGATGCCGAAGCCATCGAGGCCGCCAATGAGCACAATATGGCAATGGTTTTTACCGGCATCCGCCACTTCAGGCACTGATCATGGAGAGACACGCGGGCCGCGCATGCTTCGGAATCCCTTCGACTGTGGAGTAACCCTATGCTGATGGTCCTCGACGTGGGAAACACGAATACCGTGCTGGGAGTGTACCGCCAGGACGAATTGTTACATTGCTGGCGCCTGGTCACAGAGCGGGAGAGAACCGCCGACGAATGGGGCATACTCCTGCGTACGCTCTTTAATCTCGGCGACATTTCCACGGAGGCGATCTCGGCTGTCGTGATTTCGTCCGTCGTGCCCCCCGCCAGTCCTTCATTGGAGGAGATGTCTGTCCGATACTTTGGAATTCAGCCGGTGTTCCTCGACGCCACGATGGACTTGGGCATGCCGGTTCGCTACCATCCCCCTGAGGATGTCGGCGCCGATAGAATCGTGAACGCCGTGGCCGCCTACGACCTTTTCGGGGGACCGGGCATTGTAGTGGACTTCGGAACTGCGACTACGTTTGACGCCATTTCGGAGCAGGGAGAATATTTAGGCGGTGTGATCGCCCCGGGCATCGGGATATCAGCCGAAGCCCTCTTTCACAAAGCGGCGCGCCTTCCGCGCGTGGATTTGCGCCGGCCTCATAAAGTCATTGGCGACACGACGGTCGGCAGCATTCAATCGGGCCTGTATTGGGGGTATGCCGGGTTGGTGGACGGAGTCCTGCGCCGCATGAAGGGGGAACTTGAAGGCGCTCACGTGGTCTCCACGGGCGGCCTTGCCGAATGGATCTCTCCAGCCTGTGACGAAATCAACTGTGTCGAAAAGAACCTCAACTTGGAAGGGATGCGGTTGATTTATCACCGACTAAAAAAATGAAGAGAAGGAATTTGCTTATCCACCGCCTCCTCCCCGGATCCCCGCTCCCGGACTGAGGTTTGCGTGAATTCCGTTCATGATTGTCGCAGATGAACTACTACAACTATTTCACGGAGATTGAGGAGCATTTCGTCCGCCGGCGCGGGAAGCATCTCTACATTTCCCCCCTTGACTGGAGCCTGATCGCGACCTGGCGCGATTCCTCCGTACCGCTTCACATTGCGTTGCGCGGCATCGATCGGGCCATGGACAGCTTTGTGTCCAAGCAATCGCGCAGCGAATCGCGTGTGAGCTCCCTTTTCTATTGTCACGCGAGTGTCATGGAAGAGTACGCGCGGCATCTCGAATCTCATCTAGGGGAAGGAATCACGCCGCCTGCCGAGGATGATGGAACGGTTACCCGGGGAAAAGCGGACGGATCGGAGGGGCCGGACAAAGAAAGTGTTCTTGAGTTTCTCCGGGCAAGAATTGCAGAAATAAAAACACTGGCCGCGAAACTTCCTGGATGGGAAGACTCGCCGGAAGGAACAGCACGGATCGTGCTGCGGCTCGAGGAGATTGCACACGATCTGGAAGCGGACCAGCAAGTGGATTTCGAGGCGCTGGACCGGGACCTGGCAATCCTCGATGAGACGTTGGTCGGAATCCTCAGCGCGGCCATTCCCGCCGCACAACTCGAGGTGTGGGATCAGGAAGCGAAGAAGGAGCTGAAAATCTATCGCAAGAAACTTCCCAAGGAGACCTACGAAAAAATCCTTGAAAACTTCCGTCGAACCAAGATTCATCGCCACTTCGATCTGGGCGAACTAAGCATTTTCCACATGTAGTCGCTCATCGTGGTTCGGATCACAACCATGCGCCAGAACCATCGCAGAACAGAATCAGCCGCCAGTTTTGAAGTGGAAATCGAGAAGCTCGTCTACGGAGGCGAAGGGTTGGGGCGCCGCGGCGGCCAGGTCGTTTTCGTCCCCTTCACAGTGCCTGGAGACCGCGTGGAGGTGCGTCCCCACGAGCGCAAGAAAAACTTCATACGGGCTACTGTCACAAAGATGCTAACGCCCGGGGCTGGACGAATCGACCCTCCTTGCCCTCATTTTGGCCGCTGCGGCGGCTGCCAGTGGCAGCACCTCGAATATCCACGGCAGGTCGAGGCGAAACGCAGGATTCTCGAAGAGACATTCCACCATCATTTCCCGGAGACCAGGCAGCTCTCGATATCGATGAAGGCATGTCCAGACCCTTACGGGTACCGGTCGCGCGCGCGCGTGCAGCTGCGGGGAACAGGAGACCGGGCCCAGGTTGGCTTTTTTCGAATCCGGTCACATTTGGTGGAAGATGTGCAGTCATGTCCGTTATTCCGTCCACCGCTGCTTAAGGCTCTGAGCTTCGTGCGTCAATCCCAAGGGGAAGGGCGTTTGGGGCCGGGAGACATGGAACTGGAGCTGGCATGTGACGAGGATGGAGGCTGGGCGGTGGCGATGGAAGATTCGCCGGCCTCAGAAGCGGGCGAGACCTTGCGAAGCGTGCTGCGGCGGAGGGTGGGTGATTTCGTTTACGAGGCCGCGGCCTCCGTCTTTTTTCAAGCCAATGAGTACATGCTCTCGGATTTGATCGCGGCCGCACTCCCTCCGGCCAGGGGCGGAAATGCCGCTCTGGATCTTTTTGCGGGCGTCGGCTTTTTCTCCCTGCCGCTCGCGTCGTGCTACCGCAGCGTGGTCGCCGTCGAATCCGATTCGACAGCCCATCAGCTATGCCTGAGCAACATTGCGCTCGCCGGTCTACTCAATGTCCAGGCGGTGCGCGCCGAGGTAGCGGAGTGGATGCATGCCCTGGGCTCGGTCGCGGCCCCGGCCTACGACCTGGTTCTGCTGGATCCTCCGCGCACAGGCGTCTCCGTGGAAATCATGAAGCGCCTCGCGGAGTGGGCGCCCGAAACCATCGTCTATGTCTCGTGCGATCCGCAGACTCTGGTCCGTGATCTGGCTACGCTTCCTGGCCGCGACTATCGAATCTGCTCGGTCGAAGGCCTGGACATGTTCCCTCAGACTTTCCACTTTGAGACGATCGCGGTCCTGAATCGCCGCTAAATTCCATAAATACGGCGACGTATTTCTTAGGACACGGATAACCGCGGACAGTGCAAAAATGATCCGTGTGCAAACGCGCCCGGGACTCGCCGGCGGGAACCAGATCGGTATGCAGGACAGGTGGGGGGAAGCTCCATTGGTTGCCGTGGCGGTATGCCTGGCCGCGGGTATTGCCGTTTCCGCCTTGCTCTATCAGTACATCTTCGCGGCGCTCGCCATCGCCGCGGGAGCCTTCGCCGCCGCGGCTTGGCTATCTTTGCGAGGCGACCGTCTTCGGCTCTGCCTGGGTCTCGGTCTCTGCGCCCTGGTGGCGGACGGCGTCCTGTTGGGCCTCGCCGCGCGCGATGGACTCCCGCTGAACAACGTGCACTCGCTGTTGGCGCACGGCAAGCTGGCCCTCGGAAATCCCGTGCTGCTCGAGGGCTGCGTGGCGGAGGATCCCACACCACGCGGGCCCGATCTGGGGACGGTCGTCGATTTGCGCGGGATGCGCATCCAGGACTCATGGATCCAAGCCGTCGGCAAGGTACAGCTGAGAGTGGCCCCGCCGGAGGTTCCACAGGTCAGGGGAGCAATCTTTAAGTGGGGTGACCGCGTGCGCGCCTGGGCCGACTGCGACATCCCACGCAACTTCCAAGACCCCGGTTCCGGCGACCGAGTCGGCTTCCTGGCTGGCCGCGGGATATACCTGCTGGGCCGAGTCAAATCGCCCCAGTTGGTTGAAGTCTTGCCGAATGACTGCGGCAATCCTTGGGGCCGCGCCGCCGCATCCGTGCGGCGCTCCCTGCGAGACCGGATCAACAAACTCGGCGAGGAAGGAGATTCGCAGCGTGCGGCCGTGCTGTCCAGCATTGTGCTCGGGGATTACACCAATCTGTCCACGGAGACTCGTACCGAATTCCAGGAGACCGGCACGATTCATGTTTTGGTAGTGTCCGGCCTCCATGTCGGCTGGATCGTCTGGTTGTTGAGCCGGGCGTTTCAGCTCATGAGATTGCCGGCAGGAGTCGCGCGGGTGCTCGCGGCGGGCGCCATTCTGTTCTACGCCAGCCTGGTGGGATTCCAGGCAAGCATCTCGCGAGCTCTATGGATGTTCGGTTTGTACATGATCGGCCAGAGCATCTTCCGCAGAGCATCTCCTATCAACACGGTGTTTGCTTGCGCGTTTCTGCTTCTGAGCACTCACCCCGGCTGGCTTCTGGATGCGGGGTTTCAACTCTCGTTCCTTTCCGTTGCGGCCATTGTCCTGACCGGCACGCCGGTTATCGACGGGCGGTTGCGCCCATTGCTGGAGCCCTTGCGCCACGCCGGCAATCCCGACCGGCTCTACTTCGGCACGGGCTGCTGGCATTCTCTGGGGCGGCGGCTCAGGTTCCGCGCGGAGGTATTCGCGGAAGACTGGGCCGACAGATATCACGCAAGCCTGGAGCCCACCTTCCTGCGAGGTTCGCGCGCCGGTGCAGGCTTCTCGCTGGCCCTTGCGAGCATGGTGGTGATATCGCTCTCCGTGCAGGCATGGATCGAGCCGGCCCTCGCGTACTACTTTAACAGGCTGAGTTGGGTGGCGCCGGCCGCGAACCTGGCCGTCGTTCCCCTTGCCTCGCTCGTGCTGGTATCGGGAATAGCCGCCGAGGCTGCCACCAGCGTAACGCTCTCCGCGTACCCCGTCTTTCGGCTCGCGGGCGGCTGCTCTGCGCTGCTGCGGCTCGTCAATAACTGGTTTTCCGGGTTGCCTGGCGCTTGGCAGCGGTGTCCGACACCCCCAGTCCTCTGGGTGATCGCGGGAATCACCATCGTGTTTCTGTGGTGCTTTCATCGCTGGCGCCGCTTGTGGATTCCGTTCGGCTTCGTGAGCATGGAAATCGCCTGTCTTTCGCTTGCTTCCCTGAGTTTTCTGCCGCAAGGCTTGACAGGCCTGATCCCGTCTGCTCGTAACGCTCCCGGCAGGACGGATGCCCCGCTGCTCCGGTTTTCCTTCCTCGATGTCGGGCAGGGAGATTCGATGGTCATCCAATTTCCCGACCATCGCGTATGGGTCATCGATGCGGGTGGACTGTATATCGACTCCCGGCAGGATGAAGATGCAAATTCCTTTGACACCGG
>JBEKIX010000104.1:0-10416 GCA_050011535.1 Acidobacteriota bacterium | reverse complement strand
GAAATATTCGGCAAAAGTACGATGCTTAAACCCAATCAAGTTCCTATCTGGATCTACCATGATTATTTCGCATCTGTGGGTCATGATATCCAACAGTCTAGAGGCGTCAACATTCAGATTGCGTGCCGCTAAATACTCATTCACTATCGTACCTGCCTCATCCAGACTCATGGATCCAAGCTCATGTTGTAGCAAGTGCTTGGCCATCTCAATGAGAATATGGTCCAATGCCTAGTATTCTTTGAGCGTCTGCAGTCCTTTGTCTATTTCCCAACGCCCCAAAGATATTTCGGTATACTGAGCGTATAGTTCCGTCATGTTTGATGGCAATTCTTTAGGATTTTCATTGATGAGTTTCGCTAACACAATTGCGGCGATAGGGCTGTGTGGAAGCTCTCTAAAGAGCTGAGATCTTTGGCGCTTCAGGGTTTTGAGTGGGTGACGCCCACATGTTGTGGTTCCGATATTTCATGCCGTAGCCCGAGGTGTTGGATACAAATCTAATCCGCCACAATGGAAGTAGATCGCTGTTTTGTAGTGTTCACGGTTCCGAAATCCACACGCCATCTCTTTCACCATCTGAATCTTGCTATTCAATCCTTCGGCCGTCGCATTGGAAATGCGATGCTTGAAATAGGTCAAGATATTGGGCAGGTGGCGCCTCAAAGTCTTTGCCGCCGCAATCACCAAACTCAATCGCGAGTGAGTTGCCCAGAAATACCATCGTCGAAAGAAAGCTTCCGCTCGCTTCGGGTAACTGAATCCCCACAGGCCGCGGAGCGCTTCCTTGATTGCCCAGGCACGGCCGGTCTTTAGATGGGTCCCCCGGATGGCATCGAACTCTTCTTTGCGCCACTCCGGAACGTTTTCCTCGTTGTAGAGCCAAAGATGCTTGGTTCCTTTCAGCCGATCATCTCCCTCGGAGGTCAGTATTTTGTGTTCGTTGCGACGGACTTTATCCACGGCTTCCGTTACGGTCCGAACGACATGAAACTTGTCAAATACGATCTTGCTTTCAGCGCCAGGAACGTATGCTTTGGTGGCCGCGATGTAAGGATCCCACATGTCCATCGCTACCGCCTCGATGCCGCTCAGCTCTTCCGGGGTGAATTGACGATAGTATTTTTCCAGGCTTTCCTGTTTCCGATTGTCGGCCACATACTCAACCGTTCCCTGCTCGTAGTCGCAAACCAGAGTTTCGTAACGGTGACGCTTGGCAAACGCCTTTTCATCAATGCTCAGCTGAGCCGGAACCCGTCGTTCTTTGAGCGCCAAGCCGCGCGCTACGGCCTTCTCCATGATGTGCCAAGTCTGATCCCAACTCGTCCTGGTCAGGCGCTTCGTTCCCGTAACGTCGCACTCCTTGAGCGTGTCGATCACTCGGCACTCAAAAAGGTCTGTGATCGCCAGGCCCGAACTGGCCCATCCAGGCTTGATCTGCCGCACCCCGTGAGTCGGACACTTCACACGCGGCAAGCGCGCGTGGACATAAGTCAGGCAATCGCACGTATCCAGGTGCCGCCAATGCGCTTCCTCCGCATGGTCGTACAGCGGCGCCGTCTTGGCGCATTCCGGACAATTCCATTTCGCATACGGATCGTGCTCAAGCCAGACATCCACACGCTCCGAAGGAAGGTCCAGCTTCACCTCGCGAACACGCCAGGGTTTGGGCAACCTCAGCAGGGCAGCATATAGCTCGGTATCTTTCACCTCGGGCTCCTTCCCATGAACGATCCCGAGGATACTACGACTACCGACCGGTATCAGAAAAACATCGCCAGCGGGAAAGAGAAACCAGTAATAGGCCCGGTGGGAGCTGTGGGAATCGCGCAGCGATTTCCAAGAGCCTGTGGAATTCCTACGGAATTCCAAGCGATTGTGGATCCCGCTTTGTGGGATCCACATGAACGGCAGGCTCGCCAGCTTCCACGGGGCTTTGCTCCAGACGAAGATGCAATCCTTTGCTAACCACAACATGTGGGGGTCACCCACTCAAAACCCGGAAGGACCTATTTATCTTGGAGATACTTATATGTTGTAGGAACTGGTACTATTGGATTGTTGTGGAATTGCTCCGGATCAGTGAGTTGGTCAATGATACGTCGCAAGAGCTTAGACTTTCCAGATCCCATTCCTCCTTCGATGAGAACAAGGTTAGACTGCTTTAGTAATTCATCCAGGCCGACCTTCTTAGGAGAAATGTGGCGTGTTGGCTTGAGTCGATATTGGGTTGGGGGGAAATGATAAAGATCTTGTTCGATATAAAAATTGGCAGCCTCCATTGGAATTAGGCTGACGGCGCGATCCGCCTCGGCATTACGTGCACGAATCACGGCGAGATATTCTCCGGCTTCTAGGGAAATTGCGGTCCAAAACGATGGCATGTGCTGATCAATGAGGATAGCGAGGCGAGATCCATCTATGAACGAGATTTTGCGCGCTGAGAACTTCTCGTGGATCTTCTCTTGTGCACCCTTTGTAATCTGCTCGGTCACAATCACCCAAATTTCCTCTAGTCTGATCTTCTCTTTGCCACCTAGGATTGTTCGGGGCATGGTGCACTCGTCGATCTGTCGGTTAAGATCTGTAAAATCCTGAACAATTCTCCCACTTTTTGCAATGACACCAACATATTCTGTTGTTCCAAACGTCTCGCTACGTCGTAACACAACGAAATCGGTGCCCATTTCCGTTGGTCCGTGAGTGTATTCGACATTGATTACGCCTGGGAGTTTGGGTAGAAGGAGCTTGAGAAAAGGGTGAAGTTCATTAACTTCATCGTGCATGGCAGCAATTTTTGAGGTTTTGTCGATTGGCATAATTATTCCTGCGGATAGTCCAAATTGACTACGTTTTGGATCGCAGCTTGGGTGCAGCCGCTCTTCAGGTTCTGCGATAAGATGCTGTGTTAAGTTTGGCGGCCGCTCCGGGGGCTCGCTCTCGCCAGCGGGGTTGATTATACATCGGAATCTTTGCTCCACCTTCGATTTTCTGCACGCCTCAACCCTATGGCACCGGGGCGGAGAGGACCGGTGTCAGGCCTGGAGAATTTACCTTTGTCTGCGAGCTTCGAAACCCGGCTCGTAAGATATTAGATATTCCAGGCCTGACACCAGACTCGGCGGAGTCCCGCGAGAAAAGGCGCTGCATGGTTTCGCGCCGATTTTCACCGGAGCCCTGCCCCCCGATACGGAGGATCGCTTCGATCTGCTCCTGTGCACCGACGTTTTGGCGGAAGGAATGAACCTCCAACAGTGCTGCAATGTGATTAACTACGATCTCCCTTGGAATCCGATGCGCCTGGTCCAGCGGCACGGCCGTGTGGATCGGATTGGGAGCCCGCATTCAGAGGTTTTTCTGCGGACCTTTTTCCCCGATGCGCAGCTCGACGCGCTCCTGAAACTCGAGAGCCGGGTGCGCCGCAAGCTGGCCCAGGCGGCGGCCTCCGTTGGAATGGAGGAGGCGCCCATTGAGAGCGGGGCGACCGGAGGGCAGTCGTTTGCGGAGACTCGCGAGGAGATCGAAAAACTCCACCGCGCAGATGCGTCGATCTATGAGGCGGGAGGAACCGAGGGCGCCGCACAGACCGGCGAGGAGTACCGCCAGGAGCTGCGGCGGGCGCTGGCCAGGCACGAGCAGGCGATCCGCAACCTCCCCTGGCGCGCCGGATCGGGCATGGCAACGGGCGATCGGGCGGGGCACATCTTTTGCGCCACGGTGGGCGAGCGCATCTACCTCCGCTTTGTGCCGTTGGAATCCAATGGAGAGATTGTCGGTGAACTGGGAACCTGCCTGCGTCTGCTCGAATGCAGCGAGGAAACGCCGCGCGTGCTGAGTCCCAAAATGGCGCTGGCCGCGTACGGAGCCTGGGAAAGGGCGCGCCAAAGCATCCTCGACGCCTGGACCTTCGAGACCGATCCGGCAAACCTGCAACCTAAGGTCCGGAAACTTAATCGTGATGTGGCGGCATTTCTGCGCGAGCATCCTCCGACCGATGTCGAACAGAGTCGCCTGCATCGCTGTCTGGATGCAATCGAAGCCCCCTGGTCCCGCCGCGAGGAAAACCTGCTGCGTCTAGCATGGGAGCGCGATTTCCCGGTGGTTACTGAGAAGGCCCGCTTCCTGATTGAGGAGGTTGAGCGCATCGGGGCCGAGCCATTTCGCGCCCCTGACCCACTCCCGCCTATTGAAGTCAATGAGATCCATCTGATCTGCTGGATGGCCCTCAATCCCATAATTGATCCGCCCCGGCAATACTATTGAGTCTCGCCTATTATTGTGACGATTGCCCCTTGGGCCGCAGACTTGATCCATGCGCGGTGTTTGTCACTGTATCTTGCGATTCTCAATAGTTGACCTCACGAAGCAAATCGCCGGGCCTGCTGCCTCTCAAAAGCCGACTCTCTCCCACCAAGCGGCGCCTAAGCGCCGGGCGCCAAGAAGGCGCTATTTCTTGCGCAATTGCCAGGTGCCCAACAGGCGAACCGTGGAGTCCGGAGTCGCCGAGCGCGCCTCCGCTTGCCCTCGCAATTCGCCCGGCCCGCCCTTCACACCCCTGAAGCGGATACTCAGTTTCTGCGGAGCTTTAGGATCGGTAAAACTCAACTGTTGCGTGTCAACCCGGCAATTACTCAGGTCGAGCGATTGGTCCGGCTGTTCGCTCGAATGAAACATGAGCGCCAGATGTGCTTTCCAACGGTTGCCTTCCCGATGGAGCGTCAACTCCATCTGCGTCGGGAGGAATGGCGGCGGATAGAATTTGAGGTCGCCGGACCAAGTCCCTTCGAGTTCTGCTGCCGCAAGAGGATCGCCTCCCATAAGGGGAGGCAACGCCGGCACTGGCACTGGAGCGAGATTCAGATGTCCTCCGGCTTTATCGATCTCCTGCCAAGCTTCCCAGGCCGCTTGCTGAATCGCATGCGCCAGCTCCGGCGGCAAATCGACCAGCACCGCATTGATACTCGATTCTGCCTTTGCCGTTTGGAGATTGACGGGGATGCCACTGATCGTCCCCGGCAGCCCCACCGGGCTCTGATGAAAAATCGCCGCATAAAAAGTGCATGCGGCAACATAACTGCCGGCAGGCGAAGGATGCGATCCATCCGCATAGAAAAGTTCCAGCGAAGGCTGTTCTTTTCGCAGCCGCTCCCAGGCGATTCCGACAGGCGCCACCTGTGATCGGAAATCCTTAGCCGCGCGCATATACACATAGTTCAGAGCGGCCTGATCCTCTGGAGTCGCCTCGCGCGCCCATGTCAAATACAGAATTGGAGTCGCGCCTGCGCTTCGGACCTCTGAAATCCATTGTTCCGCGTAAGGCCTGAAAATCTGGTCGCCGGCAATCCGGATCCTGCCGTCCACGTAGTAGTTCACGCCGAGAGTGCTTTGCTCTTGCAATACCACTATGTTCCACTTGCTTTGATGCAAGACTTCAAGAGCGTCGCCTTTTTCCCAGTGGTCTTTTAGCCGCCACCCGCCCGGTGCGATCATTCCGATCCCCACGTCACCCTGGTTCCCGGCCTGGGCAAGCTTCCTGAAAATCTCCGGCAAATTGTTGAAATAGGTATAGCTGTTTCCGATAAACAAAACGCGAAGGTGGCGAGGTTTTTCCTGGGAATCTAGCTTAAGGGCAAACGCTAGAACGAAAGCGGCAAATATAAGTCCGAAATACCTTCTGTGGCGAATGGTCATGGTCAGTGCCTCATGCCGAAACTGCCGGTTTTCCGATCTGGCAATCCAGGCAACTACCATTTTACGTCACCACCGCGATTGAAACCTCTCTTTCGCGGATTCAATGTGGATATAACCCCGCGTCCTCCCAAGCTCGTAGAACACACGCTTGGACCTCGACCTCGACGTGGATTTGGACTACCCCCCAGGACATCGACTTTTGCGAGCTTGACATTTGCCGGGTCGCTGTCCATTTCTTGAGTGTCCGCGATTTCGCCAGGGCTCCGACCGCCAGCTATTTTCGAAGCAGCTAAGGTTGCGGCAGGCCGCTCGATGCGCTTAAGATAATGGGCATGCGTGATAAGACGGCCGCCGTGGTGATCATCGGAAACGAGATCCTCACAGGTAAAACCGAAGACGAAAACGCTAGGTTTTTGATAAAGGAACTGCATAGCCTGGGAATAACGCTGCGCCGCGTCGTCATAATCCAGGACGATGTGGCAGCCATTGTCGATACCGTCAGGGACTGCGCGGCGAGATTCGATTTCGTCTTCACCTCAGGCGGGGTCGGTCCTACTCACGATGATGTGACGATCGAGGGGGTGGCTCGCGCGCTGGGCAGGGCGGTTGTGCGCAATCCCGAGCTGGTGGCGGTGATTTGCGAATACTTCGGCCGCAGCACTGATGAAGCCCGTTTGCGCATGGCTGACGCGCCGGAGGGTTCCGAGCTGATTTATTCGTCATCCACTCGCTGGCCGGTGCTTGCGGCGGGCAATGTTTACATTCTGCCGGGCGTGCCAGAGATTTTTCGAGCCAAGTTCGCGGTGATCCGCGAGCGTTTTCGATCGATCCCGTTTCACACCAGCGTGATCTTCACGCGCGAAGACGAGTTCGACATTGCTTCCCGTTTGAATCACGCCGCAACCTTGAATCCCGGCATTGCCATCGGCTCCTACCCGAATTTCGAGAGCGGATACTATCGCGTTAAAATCACCGTGGAAGGCGTGGAGCCTGAGGCCGTCGAGCGCGCAAAATCGCTCTTGATCAAGCTCCTGCACCCTTCGAGCATCGTCCGCACGGAGTAGCCGATGGGATAAGTGCGCACAGAGGCAGATCCCCGTTGCCTCGAACGGGGTCTGTCCCGAATGGTGCCTAGTTGAACAAGCCTGGAAGACATCTTCAGGAGAGCCCAGAGCGCCAGCCCACAAGGGCTAACATACGATCGCTGCCAAACGTGGACTTGGACCTAGACGTGGACCTAGCCCTGGACTATCTTTCCGGACTTGAACTTTCGCGAGCTTGACGTTTGCCAAGCTTCCCCATCTGTTTCTTGCCGCTTGCAGGGCTTTGATGCTCATCGATAAGCTCTGCGCCGAGGAAGTCAACCAACTCCTTCTCTCAACCGCTGGGATGCCTTCGAAAATGTGCCGAGTACAGAAATGTCCAGGTCTAAGTCCAGGTCCAGGTCTAAGTCCACGTGGGAGTGGCTTAAGGTTTGTTGTTTTACAGATACAGCGCGTTCAGGGATTTGATAGTCTTAGCGGCTGTGCTGCTTACATTGTCGCTCCTGGCCCTTGCGTTATGGCTATACCTGATTTGCGGGAGGGGCTTCTTCTGGAGGTTGGGCCCATTCCTGCCGCCCTCCGTGAATACCGGGGAGTGGCCTCCGGTGGTCGCCGTTGTCGCCGCACGCGACGAGGCGGAAGTTATATCGCGTTCGCTCGGCTCACTTCGACGACAACAATATTCCGGCAGGTTCGCCATCATCCTGGTTGATGACAAGAGCCTCGACGCAACCGCTGAGCTCGCCCGTGGCGTGGCTTCCGGAAACGGTCCCAGGGTGGAGATCATTGCCGGCGAGCCGCCGCCAGCCTGGACCGGCAAGCTGTGGGCGCTGACGCAGGGAGCGGAGCGGGCGAATAGATTGGTGCCGGATGCGCGCTACATCTGGTTTACCGATGCGGATATCGAACATGATTCCGGGATTCTGAGGGATCTGGTCTCGAAAGCCGAGACCGGCAATCTGGATCTGGTATCCACCATGGTACGGCTGCACTGCACGAGCCCATGGGAACGCCTGCTGATCCCGGCATTCATCTTCTTCTTCCAAAAGCTCTATCCTTTCCGGTTGGTGAACGACCCGCGGCGGCGCATCGCCGCGGCCGCCGGCGGCAGCATGCTGGTGCGCGCACCATCGCTTCGTGGAGCAGGCGGTCTGACTGCCATTCGCGGAGAGCTGATCGATGACTGCGCGCTCGCGCGCCTCATCAAGAAGAACGGGCCGATCTGGCTCGGCCTGACCGGCCGGTCCCTGTGCATCCGCGGATATGGCCTCGCGGACATCTGGCGCATGGTGGCCCGCAGCGCCTACACGCAGCTGCGACACTCACCGATCCAGCTTGCCGCCACCTCTGCGGTCATGATGCTTCTCTACTTCGTGCCCGTGGCGGCACTGGCGTGGGGCTGTGCTTCCAGTCATTATGCTTGCGCGCTGGCCGGCGGAGCGACGTGGATCTTGATGGCGTCTGTCTATCGTCCCATGATGCGTTTATACGGCCAAGCGAGTCTCGCGTCGCTCTTTCTGCCCGCGGCGGCATTCCTGTTTACCATTATGACCCTCGACTCCGCCCGCCGGCACTGGCAGGGAAAAGGAGGCATGTGGAAAGGCAGGGCCCGTCCCTGAATCAGAGTCTGAGATTCGGATCGCATGATCAAAAGGCAAGACAAACCTCGAAGACTCAAAAACCCTAAGAATCTCCAGGAGGAGGCGGCTTCTGCGGCCCTGGAAGGAGAAACTTGCGCAAGCCGCGGACCGCGGAATTCGGGACCACCACGCTGACGCGGATGCCGTCGCTCTCATATGCCTCGGCGAGAATCCGGCCCTGGTCATGAAGGCGTGAGAGTACGCCCGCGTTGGTATATGGAATCTTGAGTTCCACTTCCATCGCGAATGACTCGAGTTCCTGCGTGATCTCCCTTACCAACGTCATGAGCCCGTCGCCGGTCCTCGCCGAAAGCAAAACCGGCCGGTGTCCCGGCAATGCAGGCGTGGATTCTGCCGGTCCCGCGGGTATCAGATCGGCCTTGTTATAGACCGCGATGGTGGGAGTCTTGGTCACCTCAAGCTGCGCCAGGACCTCTTCCACAGCCCGTGCCTGTTCCCGCCAGTCGGCATTGCCGATGTCGATGACGTGCAGCAGCAGGTTCGCTTCCCGCACTTCCTCCAGAGTAGCGCGGAAGGCCGCGACAATGTCATGCGGAAGTTTGCGCACGAAACCGACCGTGTCGGACAGCACGATCTCGAGCCGGTTGGGTAGGACTACGCGGCGCAGGAGCGGATCGAGCGTGGCGAAGAGGCGGCTGCTTTCCTCGGTGCCCGCATGAGTGATGGCATTGAACAGGGTCGACTTGCCGGCATTGGTATAGCCTACCAGGGCGACGATCGGCACCGGCACTCCTTGTCGCCGGGCGCGCTGGAGTTTTCTGGATTTTCTCACCTCTTCCAGTTGTTCCCGCAGACGCGCAATCCGGTTCCGGATGCGGCGCCGGTCCATCTCCAGTTTGGTTTCGCCGGGGCCTCTGGTCCCGATTCCGCCTCCCAGGCGTGAAAGCAGCGTGCCCTTGCCCGAAAGCCGAGGCAGCAGATAATTCAGCTGGGCAAGCTCCACCTGAAGCTGGCCTTCGCGCGTGCGCGCCCGGCGCGCGAAAATGTCGAGGATGAGCTGTGTGCGGTCGAGAACCTTGCAACCGATCCTGGCCTCGAGGTTGCGTTGCTGACCGGGCGTCAACTCGTCGTCGAAGATAATCAGGTCGAGGTGTTCAGCCTCGGCGACGAGGTGCAACTCCTCCGCCTTCCCGCTTCCGATGAAAAACGCCGGGTCCGGCTTCAGGCGCTCCTGCAAGGTGCGCTCGACGACTCCGGCGCCTGCGGCTTCCGCCAGCGCCACGAGCTCATCCAGTGATTCCTCGGCCCGCGCCCGGCCCCGGCTGTTGAAGTAGCACCCTATCAGGCCTGCTCTTTCAGCCCGATCTGCTGTCTCGATTGGCTTGCGTCGGTTTCGTGTGATGCTGTCACCTATTTGATTTCAGAGTGTCCGTCCAAAAACTAACCCAAAGACTCGAAAACGCCAAGACTTGTCTCCTGCATCTTGAGGTTGACAATTGCGTCACATATTCCCCATGATCGCCTTTGGTGAACACCATGTCGATCATGCTTCGTGAGATTGAGGAGCAGCCCGAGGCCTTGGAGCGCACGCTCCAGGCCGAACGGCCGAAAATCCTGCGCCTGGCTTCTTTCCTGAACCGGCGTGATTTGCGGCTGATCGTGCTCGTCGCGCGCGGCACCAGTGACAACGCTGCCCTGTTCGGACGTTATCTGTTTGAAATCAGGACCGGCATACCGGTATCACTTTCCGCCCCGTCCGTGCACACCCTCTATCGCCGTAGTCTCAAGCTGCGCGACTCCCTGGTTATCGGCATCAGCCAGTCCGGCGAAGCCTCCGATGTCAATATCGTGCTGGAACACGCCCGAAAGAGCGGCGCCCAAGTTCTCGCGATCACCAACCATCCCCGTTCCAGTATTTCCGCGATAGCCCATGAAACACTGGTCACGCGCGCCGGAACGGAAAAAAGCGTCGCTGCCACAAAGACCTACACCTGCCAGCTCATGCTCCTCCACATGCTCGCCGACTGCCTGCGCGGCGGTAAATGCGAGCCGCTTCGGCGTGTCCCGGAAGACGCCCACGC
>JBEKIX010000103.1:0-15683 GCA_050011535.1 Acidobacteriota bacterium | reverse complement strand
ACCCGGGAGACAGGCCCTGAAACCGGGAAATCGGTGTCAGGCAACTATTTCACCAATTTCCAATCTGTAGTTTTTCTATTGGCAAAACGCTATATGGTACAGTAGTGCAGCATGTCTGCCCGATCCATGGTTGAACGGCCGGCAACATGCGGGCCGGCCGGGGGAGCGTGGCGGTCCTGTTCGCGATAGGTAGAACTGTAACTGATGAAAGCACTGTGCCTTATGTCTACCAACCCAGCGCCGGTTTCCAATAGGCCAGCCAGCTCTGGGAGACCTCTGCTTTTAGGCATATTCCCGTGGCATCCGTCTGCCCTTGTGCCTTTGATCGTCCTGTCTCTCGCCCTGCTCGCCTTTCCGTCGACCGGTTGTTCGATCATGATCAGCAAGGTGGGAAAAGCCCTCGCCGGCGGCGGTTCCGTTTATGCCACCGACGATGATCCGGACCTCGTTTGGGACGCAGTGCCTTTCGGGCTGAAAACCATCGAAGGGCTGCTCCAGGAGGCGCCGAAAAACAAGGATCTGTTGCTTGCGGCCGCAAGTGGGTTTACGCAATACGCCTATGGCCATCTCCAGCAGGATGCGGATTTCGTCGAGGGCAGCGATCTTGCCGCCGCCACCGCGCTGCGCGCCCGTGCGCGGAAAATGTACCTGCGGGCGCGAGATTACGGGCTCCGCGGGCTCGAGGTCGATTCCCCCGGCTTTCAGGCCCAGCTGCGCAAGGATCCGCAGGGCGCCGTCAAGAAGCTGCGGGCGAAGCACGTACCACTCATGTACTGGACCGCAAGCTCCTGGGGCGCTGCGATTGCAATCTCCAAGGACGATGCGGAACTTACGGCGGATCAGAATCTGACGGAAGCGCTGATGCGGCGAGCGCTCGCGCTTGACGAGGCTTGGGAACTCGGCTCGATTCACGATTTTTTCATCGCTTATGAGGGGGGACGAGCTTCCGTCGGAGGGTCGCTGGCTAAAGCTCGCGAGCACCTTGAGCGCGCGAGGCAGCTCTCGCAAGGCAAGCGCATTTCGCCCTTGGTAAGCTTTGCGGAAACAGTCTGCGTTTCGACGCAGAATAAAAAGGAGTTCCAGAGCCTACTGGAAGAGGCTCTGGCTTTCGATGCGAATAAGGCGGCCGAGACGCGCATGGAAAACCTGATCGCGCAACGGCGCGCAAAGTGGTTGTTGAGCCGGATGAGCGAGTTGTTTATCGATTGAAAATATGATGCCGAGGTGGGTTGTATCCGCCGGACGTAGCCCGCATTGCGAGCGCATGGCGGTGCGCCCATTTGGAACTTGAAAAATGGGTATGTCTGTCATGAAAGCTAGACTTGGACGCAGCTCGCGCCTGTCCTGCAGATTGTCCGCGGGATTCACCATCGCAACCATCTTTTTCCTGGTGACCACCGCACTGTGGGTTACGCCGGCTGTTGCTCAGGTAACGATCAAGATGGCCACCCTGGCGCCGGAAGGGTCGTCGTGGCATTTGATCTTGAAAGAGGCAGCCGACCAATGGAAGAAAATCTCCAACGGGCGCGTTTCCGTGATCATTTACCCCGGCGGAGTCGCCGGCGACGATCCGGACGTCGTTCGCAAGATAAAGCTGGGCACGCTCCAAGCAGGAGTGCTCACCGCGGTAGGTGTGGCCGAGATCGACAAATCGGTATATGCACTCGGCGTCCCGATGATGTACTCCTCGTATGATGAGGTGTACGCCGTCCTCGAGAAAATGCGTCCCAGGCTGGAATCCAATATCGAGAAACAGGGATTCGTCGTGCTCAATTGGGCCGACGCGGGATGGGTTCACTATTTCACCCAAAAGCCGGTGACGACGCCAGACGATCTCAAGAAGCTGGCACTCTTCACGTGGGCCAACGACACGGATTCCATCGAGATCCTGAAGGCCATCGGTTTCAACGTGAGGCCGCTGCCATCGACCGAGATTGCCACCGCGCTGCAAACCGGCCTCGTCACTGCCGTGCCAGTATCTCCGCAGGTGGCGGTCATCGCCCAGTACTTCAACTATGCTAAGAACATGACCGACATGAACTGGGAGCTTCTGTTGGGCGCCACCGTCATTCACAAATCGGTGTGGGATCGGATTCCCGCCGACCTGCACGCTCAGCTTCTCCAGGCAATGCAGGACGCCGGCAAGAAGCTCCAGGACGACATGCGCAGGGGAGGCGAACGGGATGTCGCGGCGATGAAGGTGCGAGGTCTGAATGTTGTTCCTGTCGACGCCAAAGCGCGCGAAGCCTGGACCAGGTTGGTCGAGAGCGTATATCCGATGATCCGCGGCCGGATCGTGCCGGCCGAAGCCTTTGACGAGGCGATGAAATACCGTGACGAGTATCGTAAGCGCGCAGGAACGGCAAAGTAAGCTTACCCTCGGGGCGATCGCCCTTCGGTTTGAGCAGGTTCCGCTCGTGGCGGCGCTCGCCTTGGCCGCATTATTGCCGCTCATTGACGCCGTCGGCCGCGCCTTTGGCGGTTTCCACATTATCGGGTCGTCGGCATACGTTCAACAACTGACCCTCTGGCTGGCGTTCATTGGCGGACTCGCCGCGACGCGCGAAGGAAAGCACCTCACCCTGTCCACTTCCGAGCTGTTCGGGGAAGGCGTTGCCCGCCGCGTGGCGCGGATTTTCGCCTATTCCGTCGCGGCTGCGACGGTCGCCGTTCTTGCCTACGGAAGCTTCGCCGTTGTTGCGGTCAACCGGCAGGACGGAAAACTCCTCCCGATCGGGTTGCCCGAGTGGGTGAGCGAGTGCGTCATGCCCATTGCGCTTGGCCTGATGGCGGCACGGTTTGCCTGGCAGGCATCTCCGCGATGGCGAGGCAAGGCGATCGCAGTCGCCGCGGCGTGCTCGATCTTCGTGCTGGGCTTTCTTCCCGAGAATGCATTACCGCACATCTGGCCGCTGGCCCTCGTCGTAGTTGCGGGTGCGCTGCTGGGCGCGCCGGTCTTTGTCGCCATGGGCGGCGTGGCGCTGGTGCTGTTTTTCCGGGAATCCACGCCGGTCGCGGCGGTGCCCGCCGAAGTCTATCGCCTCATGAACTCGCCCACGATTCCGGCGATTCCGCTTCTGGCCGCTTGCGGATACGTGCTCGCGGAGAGCCAGGCGTCAACGCGGCTGGTGCGTTTCTTCCGGGCGCTGGTCGGCTGGATGCCTGGAGGAATTGCGGTCATGGTAGCCGCGGTGTGCGCGCTGTTCACCACGTTCACGGGCGGCTCGGGGGTAACCATCATCGCGCTCGGCGGCCTCGTGTATCCCATTCTGCGTAAGGATGGGTACTCCGAGGGTTTTTCGCTGGGACTCGTCACCGCCTCGGGTAGCCTGGGGCTCTTGTTCCCCCCCAGCCTTCCGGTGATCCTTTACAGCGTCGTGGCCAGCGGCCGAGCGATGAGCGTGCCGGCGGATTCGCTGTACCTCGCGGGCCTCGTTCCGGGCCTGCTGCTGGTCGTTCTCGCTGCTATCTATGGAATCTATATCGGAGGCCATGTCAAGGCAGACCGGCAGAAGTTCGCGTGGAAGGAGGCTGCCGCCGCCACCTGGCAGGCAAAGTGGGAACTGGCGCTGCCCGTGCTGGTCATAGGCCTGTTCGCCTGCGGACTGACTTCCATGGTAGAGACTGCCGCGGCCGCGTTAGTCTATGCGGTTGTGATCGAGTGTTGGGTCATGCGCGACATCCCTTTCTTCCGTGGCCTTCCAGGCGTTCTGCTGCGGTCCGGATCGCTGATGGGCGCCGTGCTGATTCTGTTGAGCATCGCGATGGGTCTGACCAGCTACCTCGTCGACGCGCAGATCCCTGCCTTCCTCATGACCTGGGTGACGGCGCATATTCATTCGTACCTCATGTTCCTGCTCGTGCTGAATGTGATCCTGCTCGTTCTCGGCAGCGTGCTGGAGATTTATTCGGCGATCATTATCCTGGCGCCTCTGATCGCCCCCCTGGGCGTGGCGTTTGGGATCAACCCGATTCATCTTGGCGTGATTTTTCTGGCAAACCTGGAGCTCGGCTTTCTGTTCCCGCCAATGGGGCTCAACCTGTTTCTGTCTTCCTCGCGTTTCGGCAAGCCTTTGCCGCAGCTCTATCGCCACGTCGTACCGTTTCTGCTCATTCTGGGTCTCGGCGTCTTGCTGATTACCTATCTGCCGGCGATGTCGCTGGGGATCCTCAAGCTCCTCGGCCGCTAAACCCAAAGCGTGCGGATCGAGGCACACAGGAACGAGAAGACGAAAATCAATCTCCACGGGTGGGAGGGCCCGCTAGACAGTAGCCCCAGGTTGCACTTTGCCTGCTCGGGGTCCGGAGTTTGGCCATTTTGCGTCCCATAGGGACGCTGGGAAAATAGCCCGGCACTTCAGTGCCGGGATTATGCATCAGGTTAAGGACGAGTCCCATAGGGACGATTGATATGGAGAACACGAGTGGTGAACTGCTATTTCAATACGACGAGAGGCAGGTCTGGGGATGATTCAGCCGTCCCTACGGGACTGGCCACGGGGAGTTCCGACAGTCCCGGCACTGAAGTGCCGGGCTACTCTCGTCGTGTCCCTGACGGGACTCGCTCGGAGATCTTGACTACCGCGGGAAATCGAAAAGCGATGCGAGTCGCCTTCCTCTCACCTTGATCGCCGTGCTGTTGCCCATGCTTTTGACTTGTACGCCAGGATGGAATGTCCTATAAGTTTTTCATGCGGTGCACGAGCGCACTCTTCATGTAGCCAGGCACGCACGGATGACAGATCGCTATTGAGCTTGCATGAGATCATACGGCAAGGCTCTCCACAGGACATTTTGAGCAGTTATTATAGTGATCGAAATCAGGATTTCCTCCGACCCCAAACTTCTCACTGTCGTGCGTGCGACAGTAAGCGAGGTGTGCGAGCTGATGGACTGCCCGCAAGAGGAGCGACGCAAGGTTGTGCTTGCGGTGGATGAAGCCTGCACGAATATCATGAAGCATACCTATCATGGCGATCAGAGCCGGACGATCTACATCTCTTGCGAAGGTAACAGGGAGAGATTGGAATTTGTCCTGCGGGATTGCGGCCCGCGGTGCGATCCCGAAAGCATCCGGCCGCGAGACATCCATGATATCCGGCCCGGCGGGCTGGGCACGCATTTTATCCGCTCGATTATGGATGAGGTGGATTACGGCTACGAGGAAGGCTGCGGCAACGTGTTGCGGTTGGTCAAGCATCTGAACAGGAGCTGATCCTTGGCAAAGATCTCTTTAGAAGTGCAAACTCGCGAAGTTCAGAGGAATCTGGTCATCGACATCCGGGGCGACGTCGACCTCTACTCTTCGCGAAAGATGCGTTCGGCGATCCTGGATGGGATCAACAGGCAGGAGATTCCTCTCATTGCAGTCAACATGAGCGGGGTGGGCTACATCGACAGCTCAGGAGTCGCAACGCTCGTCGAAGGGCTCCAGCAAGCGCGATCCCGGAAATGCCGCTTCGTGCTGTTTGGCCTGCAACGGGGAGCGAAGGAAGTGCTCGAGCTGGCACGTCTCGACAAGATTTTCGAGATTCGTGTCACCGAGGAAGATGCGCTGAGCGAAGGATGATCCTCGAGCGCCGCGTGGGTGTGCCATGGTTTCCCTGCTCGCACTGATCGGCCGAAGATCGATCGCCCTGCTCGAGTTCCTGGGCGGGATATCGAAATTATTTTACACGTCGACCTACTGGATCGTCATCGGCCCATTGCGCGGCAAAAAGCTCCGCTGGCGCGCGGCTTTGAGGCAGATGGTCGTCGTGGGCTTCGATGCCGTTCCCATCGTTTCCTTGATCTCCATTTTTATCGGCGTCATCATCGCGATGCAGGGCGCTTACGCTTTGCGCAAGTTCGGCGCTTTGAACTACGTGGTGAATATGGTGGCGGTCACTATTACGCGCGAGCTGGGACCGTTACTGACCGCGATCATCGTCATTGGCCGATCGGGGTCTTCATTCGCCGCTGAGATCGGGACCATGAAAGTCAGTGAAGAGGTAGATGCCCTGCAAACGATGGGTCTCAACCCGATTCGGTTCCTCGTGGTTCCCCGGTATCTCGCCATGCTCATCATGCTGCCCTGCTTGACAACTGTGGCGGATACCGCGGGAGTCATGGGGGGCGGGCTGTTTGCGATTCTGACCATGGGCTGGAGCCTGCAAAGCTACCTGCTGAAAACTGTCGACGCACTCCTTTTGCGTGACATTGTTTCGGGCTTGTTCAAGAGCATGGTATTTGCGGTGATCATTACCAAGATCGGGTGCTACGAGGGGTTCATGGTCAAGGGAGGCGCCGAGGGAGTCGGGCGATCGACGACCTCATCGGTCGTCAAATCGATCTTCAGCGTCATTGCGGCCGACATGGTTTTCACCGCGATTTTCTATTATGGAAGCGAGCATTGAGGTCGAGACGTGATGGCGAAATTGGGAACAGTAACCTTTTTTCGCTGTGAGGTTCTCGGCATATTTGAGAAGGGATGGCGAAAAAAGGTTACTGTTCCCAATTTCGCCATTTGGATATCGTTCTGAGCGATGCGGGAACTATGGCGGACACTGCTGCAGACAGCCCGGCCATTGCCATCAGAAACCTCGTTATGCGATTCGATGCGCGAGAGATTCTGAAGGATATCAGTCTGGATATAGCTCGAGGGGAAACCTTCGTAATCCTTGGAGGCAGCGGTTGCGGCAAATCCACGCTTCTGCGAAATATTGTCGGACTGGAGCAACCCACGGAAGGACAGATCCGGATCCAGGGCAAGGACATCAGCCGGCTGAGCGAAGACGAGTTCAACGAGTTGCGCAAAAAGATGGGAATGGCCTTTCAGAACTCGGCGCTGTTCAATTCAATGACCGTGGGAGAGAATGTCGCACTGCCGCTTCAGGAGCATACCCGCCTGGCAGAATCCACCATCCAGATCATGACACGCATCAAGCTGGATCAGGTGGGACTTTCCGGCTTTGAGTCTTTCCTGCCGTCTCAATTGAGCGGCGGCATGCGTAAGCGTGCGGGAATCGCCCGTGCGCTGGCAATGGACCCGGAGATCCTGCTCTTCGATGAGCCTTCCGCCGGGCTCGATCCGATCATCGCCGCCGGCATCGACAACCTGATCCTTAAGTTGAAACAGGCCTTTCGCATGACCATCGTTCTGGTAACGCACGAACTTGCAAGCGCGTTTCTGCTTGCCGACCGAATGGCCATGCTCGATCAAGGCCGCATTCTGTTTGTGGGAACGCCCGAGGAAATCCGTGAATCCGGTATCCCGCGCGTCCGCCAGTTCCTGGAGCGGGAGGCGGATAGGGAGCCGCAGGATGTCGAGCAGTATCTGCGGGAGCTCACCCGGAAAGACAAGTCCCCTCGCGGGCAGACCGTGGGGCGTAAATCCAGGGGGCGGACCAAGTGAGGCCACATCGGCGGGGTCGAACGACGGCTGCCGCTGAGCGATGGGGCGTGTCATTGCGTGAGTCAAATTATGAAAAGGCTACCTGGCCATGGCAAGACGGGGCGATGAAGTAAAAGTGGGCGTGATGGTGCTTGGAGCTGGTGCAATTCTCACCGTCACTATATTGCTGGTGATGTATTACAACCCGTTCCAGCCGTCGTACGACGCGTACAAGATCAGTTTGAAGTATGCCGGCGGCCTGGAAAAGGACAGTGTCGTGCGTTTCGGCGGCATGAGAAGAGGGAAAGTCGTTTCCGTGCAGCTGGCGCCCGGCAACGCCTCGACCGTCGAAATCGCTCTCAGTGTGCAGCGGGGAACCCCGATAAGGGAGAGCAGCATCGCCCGCCTCGCCGCCCTCAACGCTCTGGGAGAGAATTATATCGAGATCACCCCCGGCCGCGAAGACGCGATGCTGCTCAAGCCGGGTCAGACGATTCGATCGGAAGAAACTCCCGAGTTCACGGAGGTACTTGCCCAACTCGACGGCCTGTCGACGGATGCCAAGAGACTGATCGGCGATCTCGACAAGAACCTCAATCGGATCTCCGATGGCGCCGATTCGCTCCTCGCCAACCTGAACGCCGCAACCGGCGCGAAGAACCGGGAAGCGCTCGCGTCGATTCTGGACGGCGCAAGCGGCGTGATCTTCAACGCCAACGATCTGCTTGCGCGCAGCTCGCCCAAAATCGACGCAATTGCAACCAACCTCGATTCGGCGACAGAGAAAATCCCCCCTCTGATGCAACGCATCGATGAGGCGACATCCAGGATGAATACGTTGTTCCAGCACTTGGACGACACGGTGGCGGAAAATCGTTCGCAGGTGAAGAAGGACCTCGAGACCGTGGAATCAACCCTCGCGGAGGCGCGCCAATTGATCGGCGATTTCGCGTCGACTCTGGAAACGAATCGTAACGACATCAATACGATGATGGAAAACTTCCGGCGGAGCTCCGAGAGCCTGCAGGAGTTTACCAATATGATCAAACAGCGGCCGTTCAGCCTCGTGCGCATCAAACCATTGCCGGACCGCAAGGTGTCGAAGTAGATGCGGCGGCGGTTCCTCGATGCTTTGGCGACAAACCGGTCTTCCGGAGGAAAGCGCGATATGAGTCGAGTTCCCGGATATCTGTGGTGGATGGCGCTTGTTATTGCAGGCGCCTCCTGCTCGATGCCCAAGACGCACTACTACACGATGGAGCTGCCGCACGCCACGCCGGAAGGCGGCAAAGTCATCGCGCGCCATATTTCGGTCCAGAGATTTCGTGCGGACCAGATGTTGATGGATGATCGCATCCTCTACAGAGAAGGGCCCAATGAGGTCAACTTCTACGAGTATCACCGCTGGGTCAGCCCTCCGGTGGACCTTGCGACCGACTATTTCCTTCACCGTCTGAAGGACAGCGGGACCTATGCGCGCGTGTCCGCCTATTACGATGCGGCGCATGCCGACTTTACATTGCAGGGCCGCCTCCACAATTTCGAGGAGGTGGATCGGGGCAAGGAAGTCTTTGCCTCGGTTGCGCTCGAGCTCGAATTGTTGGACACGGCGACGCGCGCGTCGCTGTGGCGCGGCGAAGCCGAGTGCACGCGTCCGCTGCCGACCCGGGACATAGCCGGGGTGGTGCGCGGGATTTATGCGTGCCTGGATGAGACCGCTTCCAAGCTCCTCGTTTCCATGCGACAGGAAGTTGGGAAGGACAAGTAGCGCATCGGGGACGATCGCGCCGTTTTCCGGAGCGCCCTGGATGCCTGCATCTGCCGGTCAGCCGGCAAACATGGAGCCTCGATATGCCCTCGCAGGAAGGAGAGTACAAGAAACATATTGCCACCGGGCTGTTGCTCGTGCTCGGCCTGTTCCTCGTGTATCTGCTGCGGATCTTCTTTCTGGCGACCTTCGGGGCCTACATATTCTCGTTCCTGTTCGCCCCTGTTTATATCTGGCTCAAGAAGAAAATCGGCAAGGATGAAGTGGCGGCGCTGCTGACGATATTCCTCATTCTGGTCGTCGCTCTCGTCCCGCTGATGATGATCTGTTACACGGCGTTCAATCAGGCATTGACGCTGGAAGACAAGATTACTCCACAGGATTTTTCCCTTCTCTTCGCGCATTTCAATCCAAAAGTGAGGGCTACGGTTGACCAGGTTCTTCAGCGCTCCATCCAGGAATTCTCCTCCAAGCTGACGGCAGCGCTGCCTTCGATGTTTGCGGCTGTTTCCAATCTGCTGGTGTCGTTGTTCGTGATGTTTTTCGTCTTATACTATATTTTTTTGAACATTCACTACGTCTTCATTCGCTCCGCCGAGTTTCTTCCGTTCAAACAATCCAATGCCATATGGCTTGTGAACCAGTTCGAGCACACGAGCAAAGCGATCCTTCTGGGCCAGCTTCTGGTTTCAGGCCTCCAGGGTGTCCTGGGAGGAATAGGGTTTTTGATGTTCGGCTTGCACGACGCCATTTTATGGGGCATCGTGATGGCCGTTCTGTCGCTCGTCCCGGTGCTCGGCACTTCCCTGGTATGGCTGCCCGCGGGCGTTTACCTGCTGGCTCACGGGAATTACTATTCGGGCGTCGGCATTCTTCTGTGGGGTGCGATCGTCGTCAGTCATATCGATACCATCGTGCGCCCCCGGCTGGGAAAGAAGCTGGGCAATATCAATCCCATCGTGATGGTGCTGGGAGCCTTTGGAGGATTGGAATTCTTCGGCATCCTCGGCATCGTAGTGGGGCCGTTTCTGCTGGCCTTTTTCCTGCTGCTGCTCCAGGTCTATCGCCAGGAGTATCTGGGACATCCGGAACCCCTAAAAGGCGCCCGCGTACTGATACCCCCCGCCGATTAATGCGGGGGTCACACCTATAATCTTGGCTCGGAAATCGAGAGTTCACATCCCCTGACAGCCTTGGTCCGATGGCTGTGTCCGCTTTCGTCTTCGCGCGGAGGATGTGTCCGCTTTCGTCTTCGCGCGGAGGACGACGTGGCTGCCTTTTTGGCGTGCAATGCGGAAGGAGGAGAACTGGTAGCGACGGTTGGAATCGAACCAACGACCTTGGGGTTATGAATGGTATCCCTGGGTTTTTCGATGGTTGCGCGACCCGAGGAAACCCAATAAAAATGCGGCTCCGAGTGTCATTCTGTACGGTTGAGTTGACGCGTTTTTCTGACGGTTTTAGCACAGTTTTAGCACAGGCTCGTAACCCCATGCTTCTCACTTTCCGATGAATAGAACCGATTCTTTTCTGCACCAGATCCTGCATCGCTGAGACCTTATCCTTGTGCACTTTCATTATCTGTTTGGTCGGCCTTCTCACCATTCGGTGAGGGTTGATCTGGAACAGCTGAATTTTCTTCGAACAATGCAAGGTAAGGCCAGAACTTATATCTTCGGTTCCGCTGCCAGCCGGTGGTTTCCTTTAGCAGCCCGTTGGCCTCGACCTGGACAACAAGTTGATTCGCCTTGGCAAAGGAGCAGTCTAAATGCTTCTCAACCATGCGGACGTTGAACATCGGTTGTTCGAACAGAAAGTCAAAGAAGCGCTGTGCGAGGGTAGAATTGCGGAAGTGCTTTAGGAAGATCTTCCGGCCATCTTCACGCAGGCTGAGAATCTTACGCGCCGTCTGCGCAGCGGACACACTGACCTCCGCAACCCCGCGAAGAAAGAACTTCAGCCACCCCTCCCAGTCCCCGTCGGTGCGCACGGCCATGAGTCGGTCGTAGTACTGCGAGCGATGCCGCTTCAAGTACAGGCTCAGGTAAAGCAACGGGCGGGACAGGATCTGGCGCTGGCACAGGAGAAACGTAATCAGCAGGCGCCCGACTCTGCCGTTGCCGTCGAGAAAGGGGTGAATCGTTTCAAATTGGGCATGAGCAAGTCCGCAGTGAATGAGCGCTGGCATCGTGCCTTCGAAATGCAGGAATTTCTCCAGATCCCCGAGCGCTTCACGCATTTCCGGGACCGGAGGCGGGACAAAAGTGGCGGTCATCAAAGTGCAGCCTGCCGGCCCAATCCAGTTTTGGGTCGTTCGAAACTCACCAGGCTGCCGGTTACTCCCTCGAGCGCCACGAAGCAGTTCGTCATGTATCTCACGGATCAGGCGGAGACTGAGCGGCAACTTGTCGAGCCGGTCCAACCCATAGTTCATGGCTCGAACGTAGTTGACGACCTCCGAGACATCCTTCAGCGCGTCATCGCCACCTGCATCTATCTCAAACTGAAGAACATCCTCCAGCGTACTCTGGGTCCCCTCGATTTGAGAGCTGAGGACAGCCTCCTGCCTAACGTACATTCCAACAAAGAGATCCGGATTTGGAAGTATGGAAGTGATCCCATCCAGGCGGCCCAGGGCACGGTCGGCTTCAGACAGGAGATGCACCATCTCGGCGTCGATCTGGATCGGTGGATCCGGAGGCAATGGCTTTGGAACAAAGGCTTGGTAGCCACTAGCTTGTTTTACAAAAAGACCTGATCTCATAATAAGAACCGGTTTTCGAGGCGGTTATTCAATTCTTGATTAGCATGGATGCCAGGACTAAAAACGTGTTTTACAAATCTTGCCAATTGTAAAATAAGAATCGATGAAAATCCATCTTATTTGACCACTGGAGAATAAGATTCGGAGTTCACACCCGGGAATCTGGCGGCCTCTTCACGCCGCTTTGCATCCTTCGCCGCCAGTTTCGTTACGTGCGCTTCAACCTTCTCGACGGCGTCGATCAGGTCTTCGTCGGATGTGATATTGTATCGATCAAAAACCGAACGCGACCGATGCCCGGTGATCAGCATTGCTACCTTCTCGCTGACGCCGGCACGCACCAGATTCCGCGCTGCAGTCCGCCTGAAATCGTGAAAGATTTTGTCGGGAACTTTCGCGTCCTCGCAGGCGCGCTTCCATGTTTTTCTGAACTCTCCGATCTTGTACCACGCGCCTGGAATGCCACGACCGTGCTTCCGGTAAAAGACGTACGGTACAAGGAATGTTTCTCCGCTCGGCATCTGGAGCTTGCGCTGCTGCCACCGCCGTTTGATGATTTCCCACAGTTCACCCTGCAACGGAATCTTCCTTGGCTTGCCGTTCTTTGAAAAGAGTCCCGGCAGTTTCAATAACCTCGCATCGTAGTCGATCATCGTCCACTGAAGATTGCTGACCTCGCCTTTGCGCCAGCCGCATAAGTAGTCGAAGTGCGTGTAGTCTCTGAGATCCTCAGGTAAGAACTGGAGCACATCGAGGAACTCGCCGTACTCGAAGAAACCCTGCCGTGCGTTTTCCACCTTCAGCTTGGTGATCTTCGGCACCTCTCCGATCTTTCTGAGACCATGCGTCAGTGCCTGGCCGAGAAGCTGCGTGTAGTGGTTGATCGTGGCGGGCGCGAGTCTCTTGCACATCTCATTGCACTGATGAAGCGGCCTCTCCCCTTCAGGGATGTGATTGAGCCGGTTGCACGTATTCTTCAGCCGCTCAATCCACTTGTCGATTTCCCGTTCTGTGAGGCTCTTTGCCTGGAGCTTTCCTATGCTGGCACGGATTATCTTGAAACGAGACTCTACCTGCGGTCTGAACTTTTCCCGGATTCGGTAGTTTGCCTCCAGGTCGTCGAGCAACTCGTTAACCGTAACCTTCTCGGCAGAAGGCCCGACGAACTTCCTGGCGCCGATCTCGTCGGCGTGCACCTGCTTGAGCCGGTCGCGCAGATACTTCTTCGCCTTGTTCTCCTCCATCTCATGCGTCGACTCGCGCTGCTGTTCGCCGTGCAGCATATAGGCACACCACCAAAACCGCGTTCCAGGCCGCTGGTATACGATGCCGTCGCCTCGCTCACCGACTTTGATTACCTTCACGGTTACTGCCCTCCGGCAATTTGCGTTTTGATGTACTTCTCGATCCCGCATCGCGAGTAGCGGAGCTTGCGTCCCAGCCTGACGATGAAAGGAAGTGATCGAGTTCTGCTGTAGATCCAGTCCTTCTTCACGCCAAGCATCCGCGACGCCTCCTCAAGGTCCAACAACTTGTCTTCGGGTTCCGCTTTCTGCTCAGAGCTGAGGAGTCTGGCAGCCAGCGTTGACTGCGCGGCTGCCATCTGAGCCATGAGTGCCGGAACCGTTTCCAGTGGAAGTTTGAGCAATCGTTCGAGATCCAATGCATTTACTACCATGCGTCTCCCTTCGGTTAGATTTGGTATTCCATCCATGTACGTGGTTTTGCGCTGTACGGCAGATACAGCGGGTGAGACGGCTCGCCGCCTTTCGCCAGCCTCAAAACGTGCAGTGGCTTGCCAACGCCCCGAAGCATTGTGGCCACAAAACTTGACCTGCCGGTCTGTGAGCCATGATTGCCCCAGGCACAGATGATCAGATCCGCATCAAGCGCAGACCTGACCAGGAACTCATCATTTCGCGGTCCAACAGGATCATCGACAGTCCTGAGGGCGCGCGGATCAGTTGATCTCAGCGCAAAGAGATTTGTGACGATCAGGCGATCAAAGCCCCACACGGCCGTACGCCTCTGGCAGCGCTCAACGGTCGGATCGTTTGCAAATTCATCCGCGGTGCTTGGATTCAGCATCACGAAATTCACGGTCCGACCCGTCTCGCCCCACTGCCGCGTGAGCGTATATCGGTAGATCCTGTCCTTGCTGAAATCTGCTGTTGACCTGCAAAACAGCGTAAAGGGCTTCATCTGCCACTCTTCCTTGGGAACCGAATTACTTCTGCGGGGGTCGAAATCTTGCGTCGGTGCTGATCCATCATTTCGCACGTGAGTTCGAAAATGTACTCGGCGAGCGAGGATGCGCCGAGCAAGTTCGCACTGCCTCCGCCGTTCATTGCAAGCACGACCGCGTTTCGGGCTTCCGCAAAGTACTTGTCCCAACGCTCCGGGTTTTCCGCTATATACCGCTTCAACTCTTCGTCCATGTGCGTCCTTATTGGTCAAACCCTGGACGGGGTGCCGGGCCTGCATGCACCACTGAGTCCGCTTTCGGAGCTTCGCCGTTGCGCCGTGGCATCATCAGTGGAGCATCCTGCGGCACATCGTGTGATTCAAAGTCTTCGTCGTCGATCACCACTAAATCTGACCTACCACTAAACTCAGCGTCCATTGCAGCCGCGATCACGGGTGGCAGCTCGATGTCGTCCGCATGTGGATCGATCACTTCAATTGGTGGCGGCAGTTCCCTTGGCGCGGGTCTGACCGGCAGCTCGCCGCGGAAGTTCCGAACATGCTCCAACAGGTTCTTGCGGAGTGAGGCAGCATCCTTATCCGGGAATTCAAGGTGAACGCCGTACTGGGTGGCCGGCTTGCCGTTGTGCGACGTCCGGTACGGCCTGACGATCATCTTGAGCGGGATTCCGGCGATGTGGCCGTCAGTCAGCCCCCGGAACATTTCGAGGTTCGAGTGAAGCTGGGAAACCGACCTGAAGCCCGTCGTATCGAAATACGCGCTGCCGCCGAAGCTCACCCTGGAAAGCAGTTGGAACAACAGGCGGCCATGCGGCTTGCACGGCGGCGCCTCGTCACCGTTAGTCTGTGCATATGGACAACCCATCACACGGCACCGATTGATGATCGGGAAGTGCCGCTCGCCAGCCTTCTTCGCATCTTCCGCCAGCCGCTTCTCTTCGTCCGTCCGGGCCATCGAGAGAACCCGCATGCCGTTCATGCCGTCGCCATAGCACTTGCGTTCGCCTGCCGTCCACATTTCATAGGCGTATTCAAACGGCTCTTCCCGGAAGAAGACGATGTCGATTTCCGTCGGCGTTGGCCCGTGCGCTTCGATCGCGTCGAAGTCGGGCTCGAACATCCCTTGCGGGCTGACCTTGGTAAAAATGAAGTATGGAAGCTTTTGCGGATACCGGCGCTCGGGCGCCTTGTCCTTGGCAGTCTTGTAGAACGCCCTGGCTTCTTCCTTGGTGGCAAAGCGTGCGATCTTGTCCTTCTCGTGCTGGACGCACCAGTTGCCCTTGGCGTCGATCCAGACAAGAACGCTTCTACCTTTCGGGACTCCAATGCCGACTTTGATGACTCGTGGCTCACGGATGATGGGCGTACCGTCAAGCTCGTGGGTCAGCCCATACATCCGGTTTCTGGCGGGTCTTGCTGAGAGATTGGTTGCCATCGTTCTCCTCGCTGATCAATGGTTGTGAGCGGGATTACTGAGCCTTTTTGAACCCGATACTGGTTTCCCTGACGGCCTTCACTCCGGGTACGTTGAATGCAGACTTCGATTGCGTGGCCAGCTTGTTCAGGAGCGTCAT
>JBEKIX010000102.1:0-11040 GCA_050011535.1 Acidobacteriota bacterium | reverse complement strand
TTGCGGCTGGCAGGCCTCCAGTTCGCCGACATGATCATCTCAGCGAAAGCGCTAAGCAGGGACTCGTCGACCGGGTACTCCAAAATATCCTGAATCTTCGCGGCGCCGCTGCGGTCCACCATGGCGACGACCGATACCGTATCGTCCTGGGCAGTGCCGGGCGCGCTCTGGCCGAAATTCACCATGTTCAGGTCGTTGATTTTCGGGTTGCTGGGACTGATCGGTATTTTCTGGGATTGGACCGGCGTGATCCCGAGATTTCTGAGGACTCCGATTCCCACCTGCTGAGAGCGCTGTGTTTGGGACATGCCGCTGCCCACCGAAAACTGGTCCACAAATCCCAGATTCATGGGACTCATGGCAGCATAGATGGCAATGAACAGCACGACGGTTGCCATTGTACCCGTCAGCCGGGTCAGATACCACATCCCCTCGGTAGTCCGAATCTTGGACCAGCGGTATTCAAAAGCGGAGCGCAACACGCTTCTCCAGGAATCCCGACAGGCGGCACGGATCTTGATCTCGACAAGGTCACGGAGAAACGCGGGTGTTTGGACCGGCTGCAGCTTCCTCAGACTGTCCTGAAGCCTTCGGAGACGCGCGAACTCCCGATTACACTCCGAGCAGTCACGCAGATGCTGAACCACACGGGCGGACGGTTCGTCCTCGAGCATCCCATCAAGGAACAACGACAAGTTGCCAAGCACCTTCTCACATCTCATGACTTTGCCCCCGGTAATTACTCATCCCAGAGTTCCGTTGAAACGACGCTTAAGCTCTTCGCGTCCCCGCGCGATGCGCGATTTCACCGTGCCAAGCGACAAGCTCAGCGAGTTGGCAATTTCCTCGTAAGACAACCCTTCGACATCCCTCATGATCACCGCAATCCGCTGTTGTATCGGCAGACACAAGAGCACGCGCTCTATCTCCTGGCGTGCCTCCCGCATCCGCAGCGCCTCTTCCGGGGTACGCTCGCTGGACTCCAGCGACTCCGATAGAGTGCGGCTGTCATCCTGGCTCAGGTGTGCGTCCAAGGAGACCGTCCCGCGCCGCCTGAGGCGGCTCCACCACCGGCAACGGTTCGAGGCACGGTTAATCGCGATCCGGTAGATCCAGGTCTTAAGCGAAGCCTCGCCGCGAAACCTGTGCAGCTTGCGGAACACCGCCAGAAACACCTCCTGGGATACATCAAGCGCTTCTTCACGGTCCCCCAATATGCGCATCGTCAGGTTGAACACCATGGACTGGTAACGTGCAAAAATCACATCGAACGATTCCGCCGCGGCGGCACACGTCTCTCGCTCGAGCGTGACGTCCTTTTCATAGCCGGCAAGAGTCAACTCATCCGGAAAGCCCGTGTTCATGCGACCATCCGTTTCAATATGGTTTCAACCACAGCCCCAGATGTGTTCCGAAAAACTGTGCCTGATACATTAGACATCACCTGACGCCGAAAAGTTTCCGAAATCTTCAAAGAGCGTGCCCCCCAGTTCAATCGCCCGGCAGCAATTCGTGCAACTCGGCAGGAGTCAGTTTTTGAACCTTTTCGAGGTAGTTGGATAACGTCAACAGTTTCAACATCTTATCTTCCGTGCGCGTTACAGCCATGACTGCCTCGAACCGTTTCCTCACCGCCGTCGGGCTCATACCCTCCGGGGCTTTTTGCACCAAAGCCTCCTCGACAACGTACCCCACGATCCCTGGCGAGTAGTACCTGCCAATTCCATAGATCAGGAGAAACAGAGCCGCCATGAAGCTTAACAGCGTAATTCGCCATTTGAGATTTCTGTTCATTTGTAGCTCAAGTATATCAGATTGAGCAACGGTTTAGCCGCAGCAACGAGGATTTGGCATCCTCGGAATGATGAAACAACCAACCTTGTGCTATAATTCGTCCGTTTTTAAAAACTTGTTATCACGCCTATGTACTGTCCCAAATGCCGAAGTACGGAGATTGACGATGCGGGGGTTTGCCTTGTGTGCGGCTTCCAGGTGCCGACGGGACAGCTGCCCGACGGGATTCCGGCACAGGAGGTCCAGCCAGACCACGGCAGCACCCTTCCCATGAACGAGTCTGAGGATAGAGAAGAGCTCCCGGAGTGGCGGCAGGAGCTCACTCGGCGTCTGCAGGAGATCAAATCGAGGCGGGAAGGGCACACGGGCAGCATGCAGGAACCGAGCCGCGATGCTCAGATTGCGACTGCCACGACGCCGCCGCAAGAAATGCCGGAACCCGAGGTACCGCCAATTCGGTCTCCGAGGCTCAGGAAGCCGCGCCGTGCAATTCCGGCTGAGGACGTACGGCTTGCACCCGCACCTGATGCCGTCGCTCCGGCTATTCAAACATCGGAGTTGCCGACGGAAAACACGGGCTGGAAGATTTCGGTGCCTGAGAACAGGGCAGAGAGCTTGTCTGCGGTCGACGTCGTGGTCCGCCCCTTTGCCTCGGGCGCCGATCCCTCACGCCGACGACAGTCCCAGGCTTTGATCGATGCCGTCATCGCAAAGCAGCCCGTCGAGACGCCCGGCTCTGCGCCCGCGCCGGAAATTGAAACTCAGGCTGCCATTGCCGGCGAGCCCCGGAACGACAAGTTGATCCTCATGTCGCGCACCCTGGCGGGTATGGTGGACCTTATCATCGTAGTGGTGTCCGCGAGCTCCCTGATTTTTGCGGTGGATGTTTTCGAAGGAATTGAAATATTTGATGCGGTGAGCATGGTGCATTACATCATGCTCTTGCTGATGACCTACTTTCTGTATTCCTTCTTTTTCCTCGGAACGGCAGGCCAGACCGTGGGCATGATGCTTACGGACCTGAAGATCACCGAGAGTTCATTTAGGCGGCCGCGCACGAGCCAGATTTTCGTCCGCTGCGTCGTCTATCTTCTCGGAACCGCCGGATTGGGATTGGGATTGTTGTGGGGCTGTTTCGATCGGCAGGCGATGTGCTTGCATGACCGCCTGTCCCGGACCCAGGTCACACGGATTCCATTCTACTGAGCGGCCGCGCACGTGGTGTCGCGCCACTGCGATCGACGGCCCCATACCTCTGATCCGTCCTGTCTTGACCGAAGGTAGCGGACTACTTGCCTTCGAACTTTTCGGAATAGGATTGAGGCAAGCCGACAATCAGGCGCACGGTTGTCCCATGCCGCCGGACTGACCGGTACTCTCCTCCGGAAACCAGACCGAGCTCATTCGGGGAGTGCCCGACATCGTTCGCTTGGGGATAGCGGTGCTTGAGCCAACCTGAGAGCGCTTCATAGAAGCGGTCAGCGCTTTCTTGATCATCCCATGCCGTTTCGAGGAACACGGCGCTGCGGTTGCCGATTCCCTCCTCTACGAGCATGACTTGGTCTCCACCCCATCCGGACGCGGCCGCCTTGGCCGCTTCTTCGGAGAGGCTGAGCTTCAGAAGCAGATAGAGAGAAAACTCGCCCATCACATTCTTGTAAGCGATCTTCCAGTCCTTGCCGAGCTCCGGCGTGGGGTCCTCAATTTCCACTGCCTTCGGCGCGTCACGAGGGCCCATATATTTCTGAGGGTGGATGATCTGTTCGGTTGACGCCGGGGGATCTGCATAGATCTTGTCGACCACGGACCACGGCTGGTTGTCTGCACGGACCTTTTGAAGAAAAGAGGCCCCATAGCTGTAGGGAAAAACCAGGGTCTCCTTCACATATTCCGGAGCGGTCCTAAGCACCTCGTACTGACTGCTCTCCACCTCGAGCTGGGCGTGCCCGACGAAGACCAGATCCGGAAGTTGCAGAAACGTCCTTCCCGACGGCTCCAGAAGATAATCGAGCATGACTGCCGTGGCATCGCCTTCGACGAGCGCCTGGTGGGCCATTTCTGCATCGTCATTGTGCGCGTTGCGATCCTTCTTGAACATGGCGTCCAGATCAAAATACTGGTCCTGCACCGCATGAGTCAGCTCATGAACCATCGCCGGCTTTTGTTCCTCCAAGGGAAGCCACCCGGCAATGAAGAATGCCTTCTTTTCGGGATCGTAAAACCCTCCCACTTGTTCTCCGAGAAGTTTCAGTGTGAACGCCGCGTAGTCGAGATCGGAGGGAATCAGACCGAGTTTTTGGAGAAGGATCCCTTGGTTTTTCAGATCACTTTTCTGATAGTGGTCGTCGACCTCCTGCCTCAAGAACAGCGAGATCTCCTCGCGGCTCTTCACCCCTTTTTGGATGGGCGCTTTCGGTGCCAGACCGCGGAGACGCGCCACTACGGGAATCAGGTCATCGACTGCCGACAGGAGCCTATCGGGCTGGGTTGCTTCCTGCCGGTGTGCAAGAGCGCTTCCCGCAACGCACAAAACCGGTGCCAGGATCAAAAACCACGTGGTTCGCCATCGAATGTTGCGCATTGACACTACCATCTCCAAAAGAAGTTAACCGGCATCACTGTCTGCCTGCGGGGAACGCGACGGTGTGTCGGCAAAATCCGCCCGGATCCGCGAATTCTCGACTCTCTGATCGTTGCCCGACTCCCATGCGAACGCATGGATGATATGCGCTGGACGGTAGGCAGTCAATGCCGGCCGCCAACTATCCTTCCCTGCGGTTTGAATTGATTTTGGGCTTTTCAGGGTGTAAATTTTCACCTTTGCGTTCCCCGTAGGAAGAGGCTTTGCTCCCCATGACTGACGTTGTTCCCATACTTGTAATGGCGTTATTGGTCGGCGGTATTGCTGCCCTCTTTATCGCCGGCTCGATCCTGCTGGGGCCCAAAAAGCGCACTCGCGTTAAGGACGAACCTTTCGAATGCGGAATGCTGTCGGAAGGGATGGACCGGCACGCCATGCCGGTCCGTTTCTATCTTATGGCACTGCTTTTCATCCTCTTCGACATCGAGCTCGCGTTCCTCTTCCCCTGGGCTGTCGTCTTCCGCGGTCTCGGAGTTTTCGGCTTCATGGAAATGTTCATCTTTTTCCTTGTCGTGGGTGTTGGCTTCGTCTACGCCTGGAAGACGGGTGCCCTCGAATGGGAATAGAGATACCTCCGGAGAGCGCGCACGACCTCCCGGCGCAGCTCACCTTGCTCAAGGAGAGATTTCCCAAGGATACTTGCGAAGCCTTTCTGTTGCTGGGTGATGCCGTGGCCGTGGTAGCTCCAGGTGCGTTGCGCGAAGTCATGCAATTCCTGAATGCCGATAAGCGGCTGCGATTCAACGTGCTTTTGGACCTCACGGCAGTTGATTACCTTGGTCGCGAGCCGCGGTTCGAAGTCGTTTATCAACTTCTTTCGTCGTCGCATAACTTGCGTCTGCGCATCAAGGTGAGCTTGCCGGGGGAGAAGCCTGCCGTGGATTCCATGACAGGACTGTGGGAGAGTGCGAACTGGCTGGAACGGGAGGTGTGGGACATGTTCGGCATCGAATTCCTCGGACATCCCAACCTTGAGCGCATTCTCCTCTATCCCGAATTCCAGGGTCATCCGCTACGCAAAGACTATCCGATTCGCAAACGCCAGCCACTGGTAGGTCCGAAGAACTGAGGAAGCGGTGCCGGAAAAGGAATGGGTCGCATTCACGATCGACGGTCAGCCGGTGAAGGCTGTCAAAGGGACCACTATACTCGAGGCGGCGAAGTCCATAGGAATAGAGATTCCGTACTATTGCTACCATCCCGGGCTTTCCATTGTGGGCAACTGCCGGATGTGCCTGGTGGAGGTCGAGAAAATCCCCAAACTTCAACCCTCCTGCGCTACCCCCGCGACCGAAGGGATGGTCGTGCGCACCCGCACTCCAGAGGTCTTGCGCAATCGGCAGTCGGTTCTCGAGTTTCTGCTCCTCAACCACCCGCTGGATTGCCCCGTATGCGACCAGTCAGGTGAGTGTGAACTCCAGAACTATTACATGGACTATGGCTGCTACGATCCTCGTTTTAACGAAAACAAGAAGAAGCGGCGCAAGGCCTGGCCGATCGGTCCCCACGTGATTCTCGATCAGGAGCGCTGCATCCTCTGCACGCGCTGCGTGCGATTTACCCAGGAGATTTCAAAGACTGGTGAGTTGGCGGTGCACGATCGCGGGCACCTCAGTGAAATAGCCATTTTCCCCGGGGTGGAGCTCGACAACAAATACTCAGGCAACGTCGTGGACATATGTCCTGTCGGGGCGCTTACGGATCGAGACTTTCGCTTCCAATGCCGTGTCTGGTTTTTGGGCAGCACGCCCTCGATCTGCCCTGGATGCAGCCGCGGCTGCAACATCGAGATTCATTACAACGAACGCTTCAATCCGCGTTACCACGACCGTCGTGTGCATCGCTTAAAACCTCGCTACAATCCGGATGTCAACGGCTACTGGATGTGCGACGAGGGTCGCTACGCCTATCACGCGATCGATGCGCTGGAGCGCCTGCGAGTGCCGATGCTGAAGCAGGCAGACGGACGCAAGACGGTTACATGGGATGAAGCGATCGCGCAGGTTGCAGACGCGCTTCAGCTGACCCTGGCGAAATATGGCCCCCAGGCTGTGGCGGTGCTTGCTTCGCCCCAGATGAGCAACGAAGAACTTTTCCAGTTGCGCCGCCTTTTTTACGGGCTATTGAAGGTCGAAAACCTCAGGTACCGTGTGCCCCCGCTCGAAAACGTCTACTTCGACGACTTCCTGATCACCGCCGAAAAGAACCCCAACACTCGCGGCGCCGAAGTTCTAGGTTTCTCTGCATCGGAATGCGGCGAGCTTTTGGATGCCTGTAGAGACGGTCGCGTCCGTTTTATGTATATCTGTCATCACGATCTGACCCTTGCCTACCCGAAAGACCTGGTGAGCATGTCGCTGGAGTCGTTGGATTGCGTCGTCTATCAGGGCGCCTTCGATCACACCACGGCGGAGTCGGCGCGAGTCTGCCTGCCGAGTGCGGTTTATGCGGAGAAGGTGGGCACTTTTACCAACATGCAGGGCAGAGTCCAGCGGTTTGATGCCGCGATATCGCCGCTGGACCAGGCACTGCCGGACCTCGAGATTATCGCGAGCCTGGCTGATGCGCTCAGCGCCCCTCTGCCACGAGGGTCGGCGGAGCAGATATTCAAGGAAATCGGACTCCAGGTGCCGGCGTTCGCCGGCATGACGTATCAAACACTGGGTGCGCTCGGTCAACTTCTGAAGGCGGGTTAGTCATCCTATGTGGCTTGATGTGCTCATCACCCTGATCAAAGCCATCTTCCTCCTCACCGGCGTGCTGACGCTTACCTCCTTCCTTACATGGATGGAGAGGAAGCAATCGGCAGTGATGCAGGACCGACTGGGCGCAAACCGTGCGCCAATCCTCGGAATTCGCGCGTTTGGCCTGCCTCACATCCTCGCCGATGCGGTGAAGATGTTTTTCAAAGAGGACTATGTTCCCCAGGGGGGCGATCGCGTTCTTCACACCGCCGCGCCATTGGTGGCGCTGTTTTTCGCGCTGATGAGCTTTGCCGCCATTCCCTTCGGCGGCTCCGTTCACATCGCCGGGCGTAGCATACCGCTGCAGGTCTTTCCGTTTAGTGCAGGATTGCTATTTGTCTTTGCCATGATGTCCATGGGCATCTACGGCACCTTTTTAGCGGGATTTTCCTCCAACAACAAATATGCTTTCCTGGGTGGCCTGCGAGCCTCGAGCCAGATGATCAGCTATGAGATCACCATGGGTGCGACGCTCGTGGGTCTGCTCATGATTTTTGGCACGTTGGACCTTGGGGAGTTGAGCCGGGCACAAGGCACGCTGCTGTGGGGCTGGCTGCCGAAATGGGGAATCTTCCTGCAGCCTCTCGGTTTTTTGCTCTTTCTCGTTGCTGGCTTTGCTGAAACCAAGCGCGTGCCCTTCGATTTGCCGGAAGGGGAATCGGAAATCATCGGCTATTTTCTGGAATACAGCAGCATGAAGTTTGGCGCCTTCTTCATGACTGATTTCGTGGAAACGATTCTTGTTGCGGCGCTCCTGACGACGCTGTTCTTCGGCGGCTGGCAGGTTCCTTACCTGCAGGCGGACGGGTTCCACTTTCCATGGGGCTCTGCTGCGATTCTCTCCTCATTGAGCGTGACGGTTCTGCAGATTGTCTCGTTTGGGTTCAAGGTTGTCTTCTTCTGCTGGTTTCTCCTCCTTATCCGATGGACCTTGCCCCGTTTCCGCTATGACCAGCTGATGCATTTGGGATGGAAAATCCTGCTCCCGCTCTCCATCCTGAACATTTTTGTCACGGGGTTTGTGCTGACGTTCTGGTGAGAGGTTGGGACGCGCCCCAGGCTTGTTCGATGGACCATCATCAAATCGTCAGAGGTACGTCCCTACGGGACGCATGATGGCCTAGCTCCATATCCCGGTCTTACGGTCGGGCCTAGGAACTGGCGGTCCCTCGGGCCTCTAAGACCACTTTTTCAAGACACCTGCAAAACTTGTCGCACGCCCACAATGAACTTCCGCTTGCCGCATTACTCATGACGCTGCGTACAACAGGTGGTTATCAGGCTCTCCACTGCTTTGTGAAGACGATCCGTTTCCGCCTGATAATCTCCTCGTTCTCCGACGGCGCCTGTCTGCAGAGGAGTTCCAAAAACGACCTTGACCTTGTGCAGATGAATGCGCCTGCTGTCGCGCTGCCATACCTCATATGTGCCGCGGATGGCCGTTGGAATCATGGGAGCGCCGATTTCCGACGCAAGGATGGTGGCCCCTTTTTTGAACTCTCCCAGATGGCCGTCAAAGGAACGCGCTCCTTCGGGGAAGATGCACAGGATGCGGCCGGTTCGCAAGCCATAGGCGCCGACCTTCATGGCTCGCAGCAGGTTGGCATCCGGGTCGACCGGTATGATGTTCGCCACCCATGCCACGACCCTCATGGGCAGGCTCGTAAAGAACTCGCTTGCTCCGACGAAGAATACTCGCCTCACCAGAGAATAGGGCAAGCCCGCGAGCACTGCCAGCCCGTCAAGGTAACTCAGATGGTTGGGACAGATCAGGAAAGGCCCTTCTCGAGGCAGATTTTCTACTCCGGTAGTCTCATAGCGAAAGAGAGCCCGGAAAAGGACGTGAATCATCTTCAGGGCCGTGTATTTGAAGAACGTCAACGCCATTCCGGCAAAGTAGGTTTCCAGGTCTTTTTCTTTTGCCAGAGATTCTGTCGAAAGGATGCTTCCCCAGCTCTGCCGCAAGGCGCCGGCGCCGGTGCTCCCACTCGCCTGCTGCTGCAGACTGATGATTAAATCGCGCACGGTATAAACTTCGGCGCCGAAGCTCTCCGGCAGCTCCACGCCCAGAGCCTGCCCCAGACTGGCCAGAAGCTCGACCCGTTCCATGGAATCGAATCCCAAATCCAGTTCCAGATTCATCTCGAGTTTGATGGGCGCATCCCTACGATAGACGCCGCGCAGACAGGAGATGACTTGTTGTCCCACGGCCGATTCAAGCAGTTCGCGATCCCCGGCCGCGACTTCTTGCGTCGCGTCCGCGGCCTCTGTCTCCTGCAGTGTTCCGCTTTCGATCAAACTCTTGAGTTCGACCCGCTTAATCTTTCGTGTCGTGGTGCGGGGCAATTCCTCTTTTTGGATCTGATAGCTCATGAGCCGCTTGTATTTGGGAAGCTGATGGGAAAGCCGCGCGATTTCGTCGCGCAGTATCTCGCGCGCGTTGGCAATTTTCCTGGCTCGGAGCACTTCAAAATCCGGCACAACCACGGCGTGAAGCCGCTCGCCGCCCTGATGTTCGCGATCGGCGATTCCGAGGACAGCAATTTCCTTGATAAAGGGACATTGCTCGTAGTGCGCTTCGATCTCATCCGGATAAATATTCTTCCCATTGGGAAGAACAATGACTTCTTTCTTTCTGCCCGTGATGTAGAGATTTCCGCGCTCGTCCAACCGCCCCAGGTCACCGGAACATAACCAGCCGTCGCGCAGCACTTCCGCAGTCGCCTCTGGGTTTTTGTAGTAGCCTTTCATCACGATCGGGCCGCGAATCGCCACCTCGCCGATCCCGCCGTCTCCAGGATTGATTATCTTTATGTTCACGCCGGGAAGAGGGGGTCCAACCGAGCCGATTACATTGTTTTCCACGCGCGTCACCGAGCAGGCTCCCGTGGTTTCGGTGAGGCCGTATCCCTGCAGAATCGTAAATCCGAGGTCGTAAAAAACCTGGGCTACCTTGGGATCAAAGGCCGAGCCTCCACTGACGAACAAACGCATGCGACTGCCGAACGTGTGATGGATGCTCCGGAAAAACAGCTTGCCCACATTCAGGCGGAGATGCCTGATTGTGAATCGGTTCAGGCGCAACAGGCTACGGAACAGCTTTTGTGCCGCGGCTCCTTTTCGGGAGAGTTCCTCCTCGATGCGCCCATCAAAAAGATAGAAAAACTGCGGCACCGTCGCCAAAACCGTGATGCCGGCCTCCTGGAGCGCCGTCAGGATTTCGGAGCGCTTCAACGTGTCGGCGAAAACAACCCGGGCTCCCAGATACAAAGGCAGAAGAAAGCTGATGACGGAAGCGAACACGTGTTGCAGCGGCAGCATACAGAGCAGGGCGTCGTTTTCGCCGACGATGGGGAAAGCCTTCAGCGCAGCCGTGATCTCGCTGACGATGTTCTCCTGCGTGAGCATGACGCCTTTCGGCTTGCCGGTCGTCCCGGAGGTGTAGATGATTACCGTGGTGTCGGAGAGCCTGCTTTCTGGCAGGGAGGGGGTGGGGTTCAAGTTCTGACCCCATTCTACGAGGCGAGACAAAGTCCAGGATGCACCGTCGCCGGCGGGTTCTGGATCGAAACAGATGATGCGCTCGCGCAGAGGTGAATCTGCCACCGCCTGTTTCAGCGCTGGGAAGAGGAGCCCGCTTACGAAAATGACGCGCGCATCGGAATCGTCCAGCAACCGGCGCCATTCCTGCTGCGAGATCTGGGGGTCGAGGGGCACGACGATTCCGCCTGCCAGATAGATCGACAGATAGGAAATGACCCATTCCGGCCTGTTCTCTGACAGGATCGCAGCTCGCTCTTGCCGCTTCAGGCCTTGGGCTACGAGGGCCCGCGCCTCACCCTGTACCTGCCGGTACATTTC
>JBEKIX010000101.1:0-11114 GCA_050011535.1 Acidobacteriota bacterium | reverse complement strand
GCGCCTGGATCATCTTCTTTTTGGCTTCATCCACCTTTTTTTGGGCGGCATAGACCCTGCCCAGCCGATACAATCCGTTGGGATCGTCCGGGACCTTGGAAACATATTCCTCGAGCTCGCCGGCGGCATCCGTGTAATCCTTTGTGTTGAACAAGGCCGTCCCCTTAATCAAATGCGCTTCGGTCATGGTCGGGTTGAGCTTCAGGACCTGTGTGGCATAACCGATCGCTGCCTGAACATCGCCGGCGCCCAGGCGCACCTGTGCAAGCGCAAGATAGGCCGAGTACAGGCCGGGGTAGATGCGCACCGAAGTGACGATTTCAGTTTCTCCCTGCCGCACATTTCCTGCCTGCAGGTAGGCGATGCCGAGGAAATAATGGCCCATGGCGTTTGCGGGCCGTGCCTTCACCGCGGCTTGCAAGGCCGTGGTGGCTTCCTGGACCTTGCCTTGGGCCAGCAGAATTCGCCCTTTGATTACCTGTCCCTCTGAATCCTTTGGGTCGAGTTTCAGGATTTCATCGTCCAGCTGCGTGGCCTTGTCGATTTGCTTGCGCGACAGGTAGATGTCTGCCAGGCGCTTGCGTGGCAGCAGATTCTTGGCATCATCGGCTGCGAGCTTTGTGTAGGTCTCCATCGCCTTATCCAGTTGGCCTGTGCCTGCATAGAAATCTGCCAATATGATTTTGGGGCGCATTTCCTTAGGGTAGTTGTCGCGCAGCCTGATATAGATACGCTCGGCGTCGTCGAGCCGCTTGGTCTGCGCGTAGAGAAAAGCAAGGGCGTTGTTGGCGTCGCGTGAATAGGGGTTGGCGGTCAGCAGGCCCTGGAGCAGTTTTTCCGCTTCGTCGTTGCGCCCTGCCCGGACATAGAAATTCGCCAGGGCGAGCTGCGGCTCGACTGCCTTCGAATCCATTTGGATGGCATTCTTGTACTCTTCCTCGGCAGGCTGTGAGGTGCGCGCGGTATCGTTCGCGCTCACAGACAGGTCAAAGAAGGAAGGAAGCCAGCGCGGCTCTCGCTCGAAACCCTGCCTCAGGTCGCCGAGTGCCTCGTCGACCTGGATCATGTGGGCGAGCGCGTTGCCCCGGAGTACGTACGCCGCGACGTTCGTTCCTTGGCGTTTGAGGACGAAATCGGCCTTGGCGCGCGCCTCGTCGAACTTACCCTCGATCAGCAGTAAATTGCCGAGGCTCAACTGGGCCTGCAGGTTGCCGGAGTCGAGCTGAACAACCTTCGAAAGGCTCTCGTAAGCGTCTCCAAACTGGCCCGCGGCGAGACAACATTGTGCCAGTTGAATATGTGCGTCCACGAGATTTGGCGCGGCATTGACGGCGTTGCGAAACTCGATGATGGCTTCGCTGAGTTTTCCCTGCGCCATGTACGCCTTGCCGTTCGAGATGAATTTCTGCGGGTTCTTGCCGCACCCGGCGGCCAGCGCCAGAATCAGGCCAAGCCCGAGGTATGCGATGCCACGACGCAATGTACGATTCATGAAGACCTCCCTTTTGCAGCGGCTTGAATGCGTGCGCGCTGACGGCTCCCAGTTGTTGCCAAAAGCAAACCTCCCGGCGACGTGACCGCTGATCAGTCCGGGATATACCGGCTCAGCAATGGATAGATTAAACGTGCGAAATCGGTCGCGTGACGACAAGCTTCATCCTCAGCCGCCGGCTCGAGCGACTGCGCCTGACTGACGATGCGCACCAGCGCCGCATCTGTTCTTCCTGTCCGCATGGCGTCCAGGATCGTGTAGAATTTGGCTCGGTATTCGCTCGCCACTACGCGTCCATGACTTTGATACCAGTACAACACCACTTGCTTCTCGAGGCCCTTCACAATTACGATTCGGTTTACTTCGATCTTCGTGTCTCTGACCGGTATTTCGAGAAACTCCCGTTTGACCGGATTCCACCCGGCGCCCGGCAGACAATTGAGAGGCGAATGAATCGAATCACCCTGCCGCTGGCTCAGGTAGTAGCCGATATAGAGGCTCAACGCAGGAGCGCCCGGGCTTGCATAATAACGGTTGACATAATCGTCTACTCCTAAAACGGCCATGGTTTGATCGCTGAATCGCCCCGCATCCTGGCCTTGCCAGCCGCCCAAGTCGAAAGGAAACTCGTCCAGAGATGTCCTTGCTGGGACGGCCGCGGAACGGCTTGCCCAGGCGATATATGCCGAACCGCCGAGAAGACAACCACACAGGATGAAGACTCGCGTCATCATATTCGTTCCTCATTTGAGATTCGAGATTCGAAATTCGAGATTGAGGATTGTGAATCTCGAATCTCGAATCTCGAATCTCGAATTTTCGATCCTCGAAGCCTCAGGCCGCGGAAGATCGCTCTGCCGCGGGGGCTTTGACCGGCGCGATTAGCCGCAACAACCGGTGACAGACGAAAAGCATCGAGAAAGCCACAAGAAACACCAGCCATCCGGAAAATGAGTGAAAGAAACCCTCGGCAGCCTCCGCACCAAAATAATGCGCTGCCATGCCGGTCCCCGCAACGCGGAAGGCGTTGGCGGCGATGGCGACCGGAACGGTCGCCAAGGCGAGTATGAAGCGCATCCAGAGACGCGATTCCGCAAAGTAACCATAAACAATTCCCAGCGTGAGCAGGGAAATGAGCGAGCGAATACCACTACACGCCTCGGCGACTTCGAGGCTGGTGTTGGCGAGGTTTATCACGTTCCCTTCGCGCAGCACCGGTATCTGGAAAAGCATCAAGGTCCACTCACCGAACCTCGAAGCGAGCAGCTGCAACGGAAACGCAACCTGGTTAAAAATGATAGCGGGGATAGGAATCATCAGCAACAGGAACGCGATGGGGAAAAACAAGACGCGCAGGTGCTCCCAGCCGTACAGAAAGAGCAGCGCCCCGGCGATGATTCCGAGCATCGAGAGCCGAGTGGTAAAGAACTCCACCCCAAGCACCCCGACGAACAGCATGGCCAGGCTCCCGAGCACCACGACGAGTCCGAGGTTGCTCGGCCTTGGCTTCGCTGAAGCGAAGAGTGCCCGCCGCTCCCATGCCAGATAGAGTGCGAGCGGAATAATCAGGAAACCATGGGAGTAATTGTCGTCATGATACCAGTCGGACACAAGGTCGACAAAAACATGGCGGTACAAGAAACCAAAGCACGCACACAGAAGCACTAACAAGACCAGTGTTTTTTTATTCATAGATGACTTCCGCAAGTATTCTGGATCCTCGGATGCCTAAAGCAAACCTCAAAGGCTCAAAGTACTCAAAGAACCTCCAAGAAAGCATTTCTGGCCGGAAGCCGGCGTCTCTTCGAGGCTCTTCGAGTACTTTGAGTCTTCGAGGTTTGCATTGGCTTTGCCGCCATTAGCGCAAATCATGCCGCTCCATCAGCTGATACAAGGTAGGCCGGCTGATTCCGAGCGCTCGGGCCGTCTTCGAAATGTTCCCGCCGTTTTCCTGAAGAGCCTTGGCGATGATCTCGCATTCCAGGACCTGCTTCGCTTCCTTCAGGGTTGCCGAAGCGCCATTCGCATCCATCGTGACTTCCAACTCGAGTTCCGTGGCCCCAATGATGCGCCCGTCAGAGAGCACCAGTGCCCGCTGAACGCGGTTTTGCAGCTCGCGCACATTCCCCGGCCACGGGTGCTGCCGCATCGCATCGAGGGCGGCCTTCGAAAACCGGGCAGGCGGCTTGTGCAACTCGCGACAATAGGATTCTACCAGATGTTCCGCCAGCTCGATGACGTCTTCGCCCCGGTCGCGCAGGGGGGGCAGGGTCACGCGTACCACGGCGAGACGGAAAAACAAATCCTCTCGAAAGCGATTGACCTTGACCGCGGCTTCGAGGTCCTGGTTGGTCGCGGCGATTACTCGGGTGTCGACAGGGATCGACTCGCGGCCGCCGACCCGCTCGATGACCTTCTGTTGCAGAAACCGCAGGATCTTGACCTGCAATTCCCCGGCAAGATCGCCGATCTCGTCGAGGAACAATGTGCCACCGTTTGCATATTCGAACTTGCCGCGCCGCTGTGCGGTAGCGCCGGTAAAAGATCCCTTCTCATGGCCGAATAGCTCGCTCTCCAGAAGCGTCTCGGGTATTGCACCGCAGTTGATCGCGACAAACGGACCCTTTTTCCTGCGCCCGAGATTATGGATCGCGTTGGCAATCAGTTCCTTGCCCGTGCCGCTCTCACCCAGGATCAGCACCGGTACATCGGTGGAGGCAACTTTCCTGACGGTCGCAAAGACCGCCTGCATTGCGAGACTCGACCCTACGATCTGCTCCAGGGAAACCCGCTGCGCCAGCTGGCGTTCTTCCAGGCCCTCCTGTTCCAGCTGCACGCGCTTAAAAACACGGCCAAGCACGACCTTGAGTTCGTCCAGATCCACCGGCTTGGGGAAAATGTCGTGAGCCCCCTTTTCAATGGCCACCCGGGCGTTCGTTCGTTCGGAATTGCCCGAAACAATCAGCACCTTAACCAGCGGATCCAGGGCTATGAACTCCTCGAGCGCCATGAATCCTTCAATCGCCTCGCGCGGGTGCGGAGGAAGGCCCAGATCGAGGAGCACGACGCGCATGCGTTCGGTCTTGAAAATGCGCAGCGCCGTCTCCCGATCGCTCGCGGAGAAAACCTGGTAATTGTCCGAGAGAGCCCACTGAATCTGCTTCAGGATCTGATCGTCGTCGTCGACTGCCAGCAACGTCGGAAGCACGGTTTTGGTCTCAGTCATGTCTCATGCCTGTCAGTAGCCGCGCGCATATGCAAGCGGGCTTTTTCAAAGCCAGCGATCAAACGCAATGCTGCTAACTTAAGCAAAAATACAAGAAGACGCCTCGAATTTCACAAATTCCACGAAATCTTCCATCTGTCCACCGGCTCTTCAGGGCCATTTTTGTGGAATTCGTGAAATTCGTGGCCGTCTGATTTCTGCTCGAGGATGTATCTCCCCTTAAGTTAACAGCACTCGATCAAATGGCCTTATCTTCCTGCGCCTTGGCGATTGGGGCCACAGGGAAAAAGACGCGCACAATCGTGCCTTTTCCATGTTGACTCTCCACCTGAATCCTGCCCTTGTGGGCTTCCACGATCTTCTTGGTCTGAAAGAGCCCTATTCCGAGGCCGTCGCTCTTGGTCGTGTGGAAAGGAAGAAACAACTCCGCTTCCACGAACTCAGGAGACATCCCGCGCCCATTGTCTTCGACAGCCAACTCCACCGTGCTGTCGTGGCAGCGGGTTCGCAGGATAATCGTGCCATCCTGGGATATCGCCTCACGTGCATTGATGATTAGATTTTGGATCACCCGCGCTATTTCCTCCCCGTCGACCAATACGGCCGGGACGTCCGCCAAGTCCTGAATCAGCCGTGAACCCAGGTCCACAGAGAAACTATCGGCAACCGCGCGTGCGATATGACTTAAATCATCGAGTTTTGTGTTTGGGGTCAGAGTGGATGAAAACGTGCGCAGGGAGTTGCACAGCCGCTTCATCTTCTCTGCCGTCTCAAAGACCGACCGGAAAGCATCGCGATGGAAATCGGGGTTTTCCGCGTGCTTTTCCGCATTTCGTGCAATCAGGGAGAGCGTGGAGGCGAAATTCTTGAGATCGTGCATGACGAAGGTCGAAAACGTGCGGAAGGCCTCGGTTTCCTTGGCTTGGACCAAGGTTGCGAGCAGCTCCGCCAGATGCATTCCGGAAGCGGCATGTTTACCCAGAACGCCGATGAACTCGCGCGCCTCCCAGCCGTAAGGCTTGCCGCTGCGATCCGGCCCAACGGTCAAGAGCCCGACCAGTCGGTCGCTCGACTGCAAAGGAACGAGCAATGAGGCGCTGGTCTGGTTGCAGAAACTTAGAATCGCCGCATCTTGCGCCTCCGGATCGATCTCGCTGCCCGCCACGGGTTCCTGAATGCCGACGAATTTCTCGACGATGCCTCCCACTTCCGGCTCCAGGGTTCTTGCGACCTCGCCGCGGGCAGCCAGGAGCTTGAAGCGATTGGGATCCCTGAGCCGGCTCCAGACAGTCGCGTCGATTGCACCCAGGGATCGCTGAACGATATCGAGGAGTGCAGCAGCAGCTTCCCCCGGCCGCTCGACAAACAGGACTCGATCATTGGCTTCCAGCCAACAGAGCCGGTAGTCGTAGCTGCCTGCCAGCAGATTTCTGCGAATCCAAAGTTTGACGCGGTGCCGGAAGTCAGTCCAGAGAAGAGCAACAGCCAGGCCCAGCATTGCGAGCAGAAAGACAAGAGCCTCCACCGGAAACTCCGCTCCTGCCCATTGGCTGGCCCAGCGTGCCGCAAGACTCGATATGATGAGGTAAAGGCCTACGCCGAGAAGCGTTATGGAACTGTACACGACGCCGTGAGACACGGCGACGCGGGCGTGTCCCGAGCTGCGGTACCATGAGACCAGGATCAATACGCAGGAGGGAATGAAAATCAGCGGAAATAGCCGTAGCGGGGCTGCTGCCAGCAGGCCATAGCTGGGAGGGTAAAGGAGCACCTTAGAGGAAATGTAAACGATCCCACCCCAGGAGACCGCGATGCCGAGCAGCAGGAACTTGATCTCCCAGCGCACGTGTTCCTGGGCGCTGCGCAGCGTCTGTTCGAGGTTAGCGAGCACGACTACGGAGACAATCAAGAGATAGAGTGCGGCGACGAAGCCGGAGGGGCCGAGCAGTGTGTCTCCGCCGCCAAGTTGTACGGTTTCGACCACAGGATTCGGAGCCAGAAGGACCGCCGCCGACACCAAAGGGGCGGCAATGCCGACACAGGCGATAATTCGCCAATAGCGCCGCAGGTACTGGCGGTAATCCTCCCGGTCGATCGTGTAACTGACTAGCACCCCGCCAGGGGCTGCGAGAACGAGCAGGGCTAAGTAGAGACGCACGGAGGTTTCAGGAAGCACTCCCAGCAGGTAGGGCCCCATGGTAAGTGCAGAGGAAGCGATGCTGGCAGGCACGAGGAAGAGCGCCAGCATCCAGGTTCCGGGCCCAAAACGCCGAAACGCAAACAACAGCCCCGTAGTGAACAGGCCCACGGCTAAGGAGATGACTTGGACTGTCGCAAGCGTGTTCACATACCCCCTTTGTTCACTGTGTTAACGATCTGAATCGAGTATATTATATCTGCAGTGCCTGTCACGAGGAAACAGTATCGGCCTCGTTTCAGGGCGGCAATAGAAAAACGTAGGCTTTTGCAGGGGTTCGTCGATAAGGCACACAATGCCGAGCGGGTTACGGGCCGGTGGCAACCGGGAATCCGCCCCGGATTGAAGGCACTGACTCTTTTCAGAGCCCTGTAACTGAGAGGGCGAAGCTGTATCTATTTCCGATATCCACTTCCTGCATTTCGGGCAGCCGATGATCGTAATTATTGCCGCCATCATGCTGTTCCCGGCGGCCCTGGCTACCGCTTATTATGCTATCCTCGCTTTGGTGTCGCTGCTCCCACCCAGGATGCAGAAAACCGGACCGGCGCCGATCGCGCACCGCTTTGCAGTTTTGATTCCGGCACACGACGAGGAGAACACGATCTCGAAGTCCGTACATTCCTGTCTGCGGATGGACTATCCTCTCGACAAGTTTGACGTATACGTCATTGCTGACAACTGTTCCGACCGCACCGCAGTCGTGGCCCAGGCTTGCGGCGCGCGATGCCTGGTCAGGACTGATGCTTCAAAAAAGGGAAAAGGGTATGCTCTGGAATGGGGATTCCAGAACTTGCGATCCGCGGGCTATGATGCTTTTGTAGTTGTCGACGCGGACTGTACTCTGGATTCCGCGGCTTTGCGTGCGTTTGACCTCGAGTTGAGCCTCGGTGCGGAGGCCCTGCAAGCGAGCGATGGTGTTTCCAATGCGGACGAAAACGCCGTCAGCTATGCGCTCGCGGTCGGTAATCTGGTGGAGAATCGCCTTTTTTACGAGGCAAAATCGCGGCTGGGGCTGCCGGTGTTCCTGCGCGGCACGGGCATGGTGCTGCGCACGTCGCTGCTCGAGCGCATTCCATGGAATGCTCACTCGGTTGTGGAAGATCTGGAATATTCACTCCGTCTCGTGGCTGCGGGGCAGCACGTCCGCTTTCTCAGGCACATTGAAGTGCGCTCTGCATTTCCCGTGACCGGCCGGCAGTTGCATGTCCAGCGTGAACGCTGGGCTAAGGGAAACTTGGGTTTTGGGCGAAGACATGCCTTTCGATTGATGATGGACGGAGTGAAGCAACGGTCCCCGGGCTTGTTGGATGCTGGTTGGACGCTTTTGGTACTGAGCAGGCCTCTTGTATTGGCGTACCTTTTGGGGAGCGTTATTGGCTGTTTCCTCATCCGCCGATTCGCCCCGGGTCCTCACGCTGGACTGCTGTTTGCTGCTGCCCTGATTCTGCTGGCGATAAACGTTCTCTATTTTGGATTGGGAGTCTTCCTTCTTGGCGTAACTTGGCCTCGACTCTTACTCCTGATGAGCATTCCTCTGGTCGTTGCGCGGCTGGCATGGATCTCCATGCGTGGGCTCACAGGGGCTGAAGCACTCCAATGGAACCGCACACCACGTTCGCAATGAGCCTGGAACAGATCCAGTGAAATGGAAAGTCGCCCATGTGATCGCCACGAATTTCTATGGCGGACCGGAAAAGCAGATCATCGAACACTTGAAGCGTCTTGACGCGTCGGTGTACTCCGGCTTTCTGATTTCCTTTCTCGAGGATAACCGCGACAACGAGATTCTGATGCAGGCGCAACGGGAGGGAATCGAGCACCAGGGCATATCGATGAACAGCCCATTTGACATCGGCGCCTGGATGCAACTCAGGAAAGAGGTGCGCACGAATGCGGTCAATCTGCTGTGTGTTCATGGATACAAAGCCACGGTCATGGGATCCTGGATCCACAAGACCCTCAGAATCCCGACTCTCGCGTTCTCGCGCGGTTACACGGCTGAGAACCTTAAGGTGGCATTCTACGAGTATATCGACCGCCTTGCATTGAGGCATGTAAGTGGAATTGTCTGCGTTTCGGCGGGACAACGCGAAAAACTCGAGACATTGGGCGTCCGTACCAAGAATATGTGGGTAGTTCACAACGCGGTGGTGACTCCGGAGGTCGTACCTGATTCGCGACCGATCCGGGCCACCATACTCAAGCGATTGGCTTTGCCCGAAGGCAGCATGATCTGTCTGAGCGCCGGCCGTTTGAGTCCTGAGAAGGGTCACGAGGATCTTATCAGGGCCATCGCTGCGCTACGAGAACGATCCGATGGATGGCATTTTGTGTTCTGCGGAGACGGGCCGTGCCAGGCGCAGCTGGAAAAACTAGCTCAAACTCTGCAAATCCAGAACAGGGTGCATTTTGCCGGGTTCAGGAAAGATCTTCCTGAGATCTTTCAGGCAATGGATCTTTTTGTGCTGCCTTCCCACTCGGAGGGGCTGCCCAATGTCGTGCTCGAGGCATTTTCGTACGGGAAACCGGTCGTCGCCACCTCCGTGGGCGGTGTGCCCGAACTGGTTGAGGATGGCCTGAGTGGAATCGTGGTTCAACCGCGACAACCTGCACTGCTGGCGGAAGCCATGGCCCGATGCATGGCTGATGGAGGTTTGCGCCAGACGCTGGGGGACGCCGGCCGCTGCACGGTACGCTCGCGATTCACATTTGAGGAACAGAACCGCATCCTTCAATCCATTTATGCACAGGTGCTCTTGCACAACCCACCCGTACAATGATATCCGATGATATCCGCGATCGTACTTACATTTCACGGTGTCGTAACGAAAGAAGCTGATCTTGCGGGCATAGCGGATCCCGGATCCAGCCGCTATGCCGTGACCACGGCTCGCCTCAAGGAAACCCTCGACATAATAGGTCAATTCAGCGTTTGCGTCGTTCGTGATTTGGCGGCTGCAAAGGAAGCCCGGCACGTTCTTACCTTCGACGACGGGCTGCTCTCGGATTATGAGATCGTTTTCCCGGAACTTATAGCGCGCGACCTGAAAGCTACTTTCTTTGTGAGCGCGCTCAATGTTGGAAGGGAAGGGTATTGCTCCGGCTCGCAATTAGTTGAGATGGCACGATCCGGCATGGAGATTGCCAGTCATGGGTGCACTCACCGGTACCTGGTCACAATGGCCCGCCGCGAAGCCATCGTGGAGCTGGCGCAGTCCAAAGCGGAATTGGAATACGCGCTGGGAACGCATGTGGCGTCATTCGCTGCCGTCGGAGGCCATTATCGGGACTGGATGATCGCAGCCGCAGCGGATGCTGGCTATCGAGCCTTCGCCACGATGATCCCGGGGCGCACTTTGATTCGTGCTGAGAGGATCCTCCGTCTTCGCCGCAATCATATCCAGGCCGACCACGGCCCCGAATACATTGCTCGCGTGCTGCGGGGCGAGTTCAGAACCCTGGCCAGCAATCGGCTTCGCTATTTAGTCCTGGATCTGGCGCGGCGGGCACTGGGAATGAACGCCTACGATCGGCTGCGGGCAAGGCTGCTGACCTCTACGTAGGAAGGCGGATGGCTCTCTGATCTCACGGGTTCTACTTTGACATACCTGACTGTCGTTCTCCCGGTGCGCAATGAGGCGCGTTTCATCGAACAGACTTTGGAGATGATAGTACGCCAGGACTATCCTGCCGATCGGTTTGAGCTGATTGTGGTGGACGGCATGTCTGCCGACGGGACGAGGAATGCCGTGGAGCGATTCATGCGCACGCACGTGGGTTTTCATATCCGCCTCCTGGAGAACCCCGGGTTGCTCTCAAGCCGGGCGCGCAACATCGGCGTCCGCGCTGCTCAAGGTAAGCTGATTGCAGTAATAGACGGCCATGTCAACATCCCCAATGACAAGCTCTTTGTGGCCATGGAGAATGCTCGTGAGCAGAAGCAGGCCTTATGTCTCGCGCGCCCTGCGCCGTTGGACGTTCCAGGTCTGCCGCCTGGAACCGCATTCTGGATTGCCGTGGCTAGAAAAACCTGGCTTGGCCACAGCAGGAGTTCCTATATTTACAGCAGTTACGAAGGGTTTGTTGATCCCATGAGCAGCGGCTTTGCCTACGATCGCTCGGTTTTTGAGAGCGTGGGTTATTTCGATGAGTCATTCGATGCGGCGGAGGATGTTGATGTTGAACCGGGCTGTCAC
>JBEKIX010000100.1:0-11124 GCA_050011535.1 Acidobacteriota bacterium | reverse complement strand
GAGATCGCTGCGCTGTGACGGGCGGCACCAAAGTTCTCTCGGACTGGATCAAGGTCCGGATCACCTCAAACCCGGGTGAGACCTTTCTGGACCGGATGATCGCCCTGGTCGAGGGGGCGGAGCGGCAGAAGACTCCCAATGAATTCGCGCTGAATATTGTCATCGTTGGCCTGACTCTGGTTTTCCTGCTGGCGGTGGTTACGCTGCATCCATTTGCCGCATACAGCGCGGCCGCCGCGGGCGCGGGGCACGTCCCCAGCGTCGCCGTACTGATTTCGCTGCTGGTCTGCCTGATTCCCACGACGATTGGAGGGCTGCTATCCGCAATCGGAATCGCGGGACTGGACCGGGTCATGCAGCATAATGTGCTGGCAATCAGCGGCAAGGCGGTGGAGGCCGCGGGCGACGTCAATACGCTTTTGATCGACAAGACGGGAACCATTACGCTTGGCAACCGCCAAGCCGTGGAGTTCATTCCTGTAGATGGAGTAACGGAGGCGGAGTTGGCCGACGCGGCCCAGCTTTCCAGCTTGGCTGATGAGACACCGGAAGGTCGGTCCATCGTTGTGCTCGCCAAGAATAAATACAATATTCGTGGAAGAGATGTTGCCTCGCATGATGCCAGGTTTATTGCTTTCTCCCCTCACACGCGCATGAGCGGCGTCGATTTGGAGCATCGCTCCATACGCAAGGGCGCTGTAGATGCCGTGATCGAGTTCGTGAAATCGCAGGGCGGAACGATTGCACCAAACCTGGCCCATATCACGGATCGCATTGCAAGGGCGGGCAGCACCCCACTGGCAGTTGCCGATGGCTGCAAAGTGCTGGGCGTTATTCGCCTGAAGGACATCGTAAAAGGGGGCATGCGGGAACGCTTCGGCCAGCTCCGCGCCATGGGTATTCGCACCGTGATGATTACCGGAGACAATCCGCTTACGGCGGCAGCCATCGCCGCGGAAGCCGGGGTTGACAATTTCATCGCCCAGGCAACGCCTAAGCGAAAAATGGATCTGATCCGCCGAGAGCAAGCTGAAGGCCGTCTGGTTGCCATGACAGGCGATGGAACAGATGATGCTCCGGCCTTGGCTCAATCCGATGTGGGCTTGGCAATGAACACCGGAACGATGGCCGCTAAAGAGGCAGGTAACATGGTCGATCTCGACAGCAATCCCACCAAGCTCATCGAAGTGGTCGCGATCGGGAAACAGTTGCTGATGACACGAGGCGCTTTGACGAGTTTCTCGATTGCCAGCGATTTCGCGATGTACTTCGCGATCCTGCCCGCTATGTTCATAATGACTTATCCGGAGCTGAGCAAGCTTAACATCATGAACCTACACAGCCCGGAAAGTGCAATTCTGGCGGCGGTGATCTTCAACGCCCTGATCATCATCGCCCTGACTCCACTAGCTCTGCGTGGCGTGTCCTATAAACCCCTGGGTGCTGCCGCCCTTTTGGGACGCAATCTTCTGGTATACGGCCTAGGTGGAATCATTGTTCCCTTCCCCGGCATCTGGTTGATCGATCGAATCCTGGGAATCCTGCATCTCGCCTAGAGGAGAATCCCAGGCGGCCCAAGACAATCCACCTAAGACAGCATGAAATCACTTTGAGAGAGATCAAAAGGAAAGTTTATGAAATCGAGATATTTCCTCACACTGCTATTTGGTTTTTTCCTGGCACTGCCCGCGTTAGGGCGGTCTGGCCAAGTGCCTGCAGATCAGCCTCAGCAGCCGTCGGCGGCGACTCCACCAGCACAGGCCCCCACGAGTTCCGCACCGCCGGAAAACAAGGAAACCCAGGAGGCAAAGCCGCCAGCGGCCACGCCTCCGTCAGCGACTGAACCGTCGTTTGGGCCGTTGATGAGCGTTTTAGACAAGGCAGGACTGGCCAAACCTCTGAAAAAGGCCAGGACTAACATCTACGGCTATGTCGAAGGCGGTTACATGCATGACTTCACCTCGCCGGGCTTTAACGATGGCCCAACCTTCATCGGATTTAACAGCTTCAAAAACAAGGCCATCCTTGACAAGGTCAGTTTGAACGTCGAGCGCACGGTCGATCCGACGAAGAAGCAGTTTGACATGGGCTTCCACCTGGAAGGCATCTATGGTGCGGATGCTGCGTTCATCCACTCGAATGGGATGTGGGATACGCAGACGGGTCGCAATCAATGGGACCTTCTCCAAGCCTATGTGGACGTGACCCTTCCCGACATGCCGTTGCGACTCCGCGTGGGCAAATGGATCGAGCTGGCAGGCTTCGAGCAATTCAGCGCCAATATCTACGGGGCTTTCGGTGATCCGGCCAAGGCGCTCTATTCTTTTAGTTATCAGTTTCTCTACGCCGAGCCGGGCACGCAGACGGGCGCTTTGGTTACCTACGTGCTGAATCCCCATTGGACGTTCGACGCCGGCCTCACGCGTGGCTGGAACCAGTCGCTGCGCGACGCCAACGGTGTTCCGGACTTCTTGGGCCGCGTGACCTTTACGCCCAGCGACAAGACTTCCATCACTTTCGTGATGACGGAAGGCCCGGAGTTCCCAGCGGGCGTCGGAAAGAATCTACCTCCGGGCGACAACAGCGACTCGTGGACCGCCTTAGACTTGGTTATCACTAAGAAGGTCACTGACAAATTGAGCCTCGGCTTGGGCTTTGACTACGTCGAGACTCCGCACATTCCCGGCTTAACGGGTGGTGCCAAGCAGTGGGGCGGTGCGACCGGCTACGTCAGCTACGCGTTCCATCCGCGCTTGACACTGAACACGCGGCTGGAGTGGTATGAAGACGCCGCCAATGGCTTCTCCACCGGTGCGGCCATCAGCGCCGGCTACTACGAGGCCACCATGGGCGTGGCCATCAAGCCGTTCCTCAAAGGCAATATCCTCTCGCACTTGCTGTTCCGACCGGAGGTCCGCTACGACCACTCTGACCGCCCGGTCTTCGGCAAGGGCGACCACAACCAGTCGACATTCGGCGTGGGCGCCCTTTTCGCCTTCTAGGAGTAGCGTGGCTTTTCGCTTGATAGTTGTCCCCCGAGGTGCTGACCCGCGTATTACTTTGGCAGACAGAACAGGTGTCAACCCATTGATGAAGTAAAAAATAGCGCTGAGAATATCTCCGGAAGATGATTTCATACTGCAGTAGAGAGATTTATTGAGCAAAAAATAAAATTTTAGCGGTTGAGCGTTATCACGAGCACTTCCGGGGCTCCCTGTTTCGCAATTGGTTCCATGAATGAAAGCGTTATACTGGCTTCAGCGGGCTGCGGTTGAATGCCGGAGAAAGCATGATGCGTGAAAAGGGTCGTAAGACACCCGACGAACTCCTGCGAGAAGTGCAGGCCGAAGAAGCTGCTGCCACGAAAGGGCATCTCAAGATCTTTCTCGGGTACGCGTCTGGTGTCGGCAAATCATTTCGCATGCTCGATGAGGCTCGCCGCCGCCGCGAACGGGGACAGGACATCGTCGTAGGGGCGGTTCAGCCGAAGGTCCCTCCGGAAGTCGAGGTACTACTGAAAAAACTGGAGGTTGTACCTCTGAAAGTACACGGGGAAGGGACAGCGATTGATGTCGCGGCGATCATCCGCCGCCATCCTGCCGTCTGCTTCGTCGACGGGCTGGCGTACGATAACCCGCCGGGCCTCAAGAATGCGACTCGCTGGCAGGATGTTCAGGACATCATGAAGGGCGGGATTAAGGTAATCGGATCCATCAACATCCAATATATCGATGAACTGCGCGCGCAGGTTGAGGCGATCACCGGAAAACACACGACTCAAACGGTGCCGATTTCGTTCATCAAGAGCGCCGACGAAATCGAGATCGTGGATGCTCCGCTCGAACATCCTCTCGTGCGCACACCCGAGGGGCAGGTGAACGGGGAGATAAGTTCGCAAAGGCTTTCGAAATTGCGCGAACTGGCGCTTGTAGTCGCGGCGGACGTGGTCGAGTACCAGTTGGCCAATTACCTGAATTGTCACGGCATCAAGCAGCCTTACGCCACCCAGGAGCGAATTCTCGTGTGCGTGACGCCACGCGCGAACGTGAGTGAGATGATCGAGATCGCCCGGATTATCGCGGAGAGATTTCATGCAGAAACCGTGGTTGCGTATGTGAGGCAGCCAGATCTCTCACCGGCGGATAGGGATGCGTTAGAAGCGAAGCTGGCCATCGCGCAGGCGACTGGAACCGCAATTCAGATTCTGGAAGGAGAGGATCCGGTTGAGACGCTTCTCGAATTCGCCAGGTCGCGCGGCATAACGCAACTCTTCATCGGACACACCCAGCAGTTGGGCATCCGTTCGCGAATCTTGGGAGATCCTGTCAACAAACTCATCCGCCGTTCCCAGGGAATGGACGTGCGGATCTTTCCACAATAACCGATGGCCGAGACAGAACGCGGGAAACTAAAGGTGTTTATGGGCTACGCCGCCGGTGTCGGCAAGACATACATGATGCTCGAGGAGGCCCAGGCGCTGAAATCCCAAGGCTTGGATATCGTGATCGGCTATTTCGAGCCGCATCGCCGCAAAGACACGATTGCCAAAATGGAAGGGCTGGAGACCGTTCCTCGAAAGGCAATCGAGTATCGCGGCACGGTTTTCGAAGAAATGGACACCGATGCGATCCTGGCCAGGCGCCCGCAAATCTGCGCGGTCGATGAATTCGCGCACACCAATGTTCCGGGCTCGGAGCGGGAAAAGCGCTGGGAGGACATTGAAGTGTTGCTTGGCGCGGGAATACGCGTTTTGACGACCTTGAACATCCAGCACCTGGAAAGCCTGAATGATCAGATCCGGCAGATTACGGGTGTCCGCGTGCGCGAAACGATCCCGGACTGGGTGGTACAGCAAGCCGACGAGGTGGTGATCGTCGATCTCAGCCCCAGAGCGCTGCTGCACCGTCTCGAGCGCGGTGTTATCTATGATCTCGAGAAGGCCGGGCGCGCACGTCAGAACTTTTTCCGGGAAGCGAATCTCGTGGCCCTGCGCGAGCTTGCGCTTCGTGAAACAGCACACGAATTGGAGCATCGGGTCGTGGCGGCGAATGGCCTGACAGCCGACGATGGACCCGAGGGAATGCCCAGGCGCCACAAGATCCTCGTCCTGACGACGGCAGACCCGCAAACCGCCATGTTGATCCGCCGCGCCAGGCGCATGAGCGATTTTCTGGAAGCAGAGTGTTTCGCGGTGGCGGTTCAGCCGTCAGGCGATTTGACCAGACTGCCGGATGACGATCGCGAGGCGATCGAGCGTCATCTGAACTTTGCGCGCAACATGCGCATCGAGACTCGTATCCTCGAAGGCGAAGATGTCGCACAGACTCTGATCGATTTTGCGCGTCGCAATCAGATCACGCAGATCTACCTCTCCCGGCCTCACGAGCGGGTCCGCCTGCCGTGGCTGTATCGCGATCTGGTTCAGAAAATCGTCGCCCTCGCGAGAGACATGCAGGTTGTGATCGTCTCGGAGCGAGACCCGGTTCTCCATGATGGCTCCTACAGCTCAGGCATGGAATAAAAGGACGCGAGCCCCACAAATGCTGACCTAAGCCACTTCCCTCACCTGGACTTAGACTGGGGACTGCCTATTGATGCGGATTCGCGGCCTCTTGGTGTATAATCAGCCTTCCCGCCGTCAGATTTGCGGCGCACAGCGTTTACGTATTCCCTTGGGGCTTCAGCACTGACCGCCGCCACTCCCGAACATTGCCCGGGGATTGTTGGTTTCTGACGCTCCGGCCACACGCTCGTGGCACGCGTGCATTTAGAAAGGCCGATCGATATGGCTGTCACCATTGGCATCCGGCGAGAGGACAAGAATGAATGGGAAAGGCGCGTCCCGTTGATTCCCGAGGATATGGTCCTTCTGCAATCCATGTACGGTCTTCGCTTCCTGATACAGCCCTCACCGATCCGTGTGTATCGGGACGATGAGTATCAGACGGCCGGCCTTACGCTCAGCGAAGACCTTGGGGGCGCGCAGATGGTGTTGGCGGTCAAGGAAGTGCCCACGGCGCTGCTGATGCCTGGCAAGATCTATGTATATTTCGCCCACGTCGCCAAGGGGCAAGCCTACAACATGCCCATGTTGCATCGCTTGCTGCAATTGGGCTGTTCGCTCGTCGACTATGAGAAAATCGCGGACGATTATGGCCGCCGGCTCATTTTTTTCGGCAGACATGCGGGATATGCCGGGATGATCGAAACGCTTCGCGCCCTCGGCCAGCGACTCGCCTCAGTGGGAGTGCGAACTCCCTTCGAGGCGGTGAAACACGCCTATGAGTATCCCGATCTTGACACCGCAAAGGGACACTTGCGAGACCTGGGCAAGCAGATCCTGCGCGTCGGCCTGCCGGCGAGCTTGCGGCCGCTGGTGATTGGAATCTCGGGGTATGGCAACGTGTCCCGCGGCGCCCAGGAAGTACTCGATTGCCTGAGTGTCCGCGAAATCGCCGTGGCCGACCTTCCGGCTGAGGCCGGTTTGAAATCGGCCTGGAGCGAGATTTTCAAAGTCGTCTTTATGGAGGAGCACTTGGTTCAGCCGGTGGATCCGGCTGCATCGTTCGATCTGCAGGAATATTACAAATCGCCGGAGCGCTATCGCGGCATTTTTGCAGCACACCTACCCTATCTGGACGTGCTCGTAAACGCAATTTACTGGGAAGAGCGTTATCCACGCCTCGTGACCCGTGAATGGGCGCGCGCACATTACAACTCCGAAACACAGGCGCGCCTGAAGGTGATTGGAGACATCAGCTGCGACATCGAAGGCAGCATCGAGCTTACCGTGCAAGCCACCCATCCAGACAATCCCTGTTACGTGTATCATCCTGCTTCGGACACCGTGCAGGAGGGCGTCGAAGGGAACGGACCGGTCATCATGGCGATCGACAACCTGCCATGCGAATTGCCGAGGGAATCCTCGCAGTACTTCAGCTCCGTGCTGCGCGAAATGGCGCCGGACCTTGCCGCCGCCGATTGGAGCGCCGATTTTGACCGGTTGGAGCTGCCCTCCTTTCTTAAGAGAGCCGTCATCGTGCACAAGGGTGAGTTGACACCCTCGTATCGCTACCTCCAACAGCATCTCGGGCCATACGCGCGATCCACGGACGGCATCTGAACCGCGAGAAAGGATATGCCGATCATCCTTCTCGTTGAAACCTGGAGAAAGTCATGAAAAAAGTGCTGGTCTTGGGATCCGGGTTGGTCGCCAGGCCTCTCGTACGCCATCTGCTTGATAAAGGACATCAGCTCGTCATTGCAACGCTCCTGGTCGACAGGGCGGAGGAGATGATCGCCGGGCATCCGAATGGCAAAGCACTTCTGTTCGATGTGCAGGACGAAGCCCGGCTTGCATCCTTGGTGGCCGAGAGCGATCTTGCAGTGAGCCTCCTGCCTTTCACCTATCACCCGATGGTTGCCAGGCTGTGCATTGCCCACCGCAAGCCCATGGTGACCACCTCTTACGTTTCGCCCGCAATGAAGCAGCTTGATGAGAGCGCACGCGCTGCCGGCGTAACCATTCTTAATGAGATGGGCGTCGATCCGGGGTTTGATCATATGTCCGCAATGCGTGTCATTGACGGCGTCCGCAGGCGGGGGGGACGAATCGTCTCGTTTCGTTCCTACTGCGGCGGGCTGCCCGCTCCCGAAGCCAACGACAATCCTTTTGGCTATAAATTCTCTTGGGCGCCTCGTGGCGTTCTCCTTGCCGGACGCAATAGCGCGCTCTACCTCCTCGATGGCCGCAGAACGGAGGTGCCCGCGGATCGGCTATTCCGCGACATGCACATTCTCCCGATCGAAGGGCTGGGTGATTTTGAGGCCTATCCTAACCGCGATTCGATCAGTTACATCGACATCTACGGCTTGGCCGGGATCCAAACGATGTATCGTGGCACACTCCGCAACATGGGATGGTGCGACTGCATGTTCAACTTCGGAAAACTGGGACTGCTTTCGCTGGAAGAAACGGCTGTAGCGGGAAAGAAATATGTCGATTTCATGCGCAGCCTGGCCGGTTGCGGCATCTCCGAGGATGCTCAAGGCGCCATCGCAACCAGACAGTGCATCCCAAGGTACTCCTTACCCATTCTCAGCCTGGAGTGGCTTGGGATGTTTTCGCAGAGAGAGTTCCACGTGAATCGCATAGCGCCTCTCGACGCGCTCGGCGAGCTGATGTTCGAGAAACTCGCCTTCCGGCCCGGCGAACGCGATTTGCTCGTGCTTCATCACGACTTCCGCGTCGAGCTCCCTGACGGCAGGCGCGAACACACGGTCGCGCAAATGATCGGCTACGGAGTTCCCTTCGGTGATTCGTCCATGTCACGCACAGTCGCCCTGCCTGCCGCAATCGGAGTGGATTTGATTCTGAAGGACCGCATCCGTACCCCCGGAGTGTTGCGGCCGACGACGCCGGAGATATACAATCCCGTTCTGGATGAACTGGCCGCGCTCGACATTGCCAGCCGAGAGAAAACCGAAACCTTCTAGAAGCGGGCGGAGTCTCGCCTTTTGGGCTAACCTGTGATAAAACCTTGATCTTCCTACGAGGCTCGGTAAGAATAACGCGCATGGATCCTGCAATCATCAAGCGTATCGTACAGGAAGTCGCATTGCCCGAATCTTCCGTCGCGGCAGCCGTTTCTCTGTTCGAAGCCGGCGCCACGGCCCCATTCATCGTTCGCTACCGCAAGGAGGCCAGCGGAGGCTTGGATGAAACCGGGGTGCGCGCCGTCCAGGAACGGATGATCCATTACAAGGAACTGGAGGAACGGCGAGCGCTGCTGATCAAATCTCTGACGGATCAAGGCAAGATGACCGAGGACCTGCGGCGCCAGATCGAGGATTGCTGGGACCGATTCGACATTGAGGATCTGCACCACCGTTTCCGGCCGAAGCACAGGACACGCGCATCGGACGCAATCGCTCAAGGCCTGGAGCCCCTGGCAGAGTACGTTTGGGGCCAGGATAGAGACGCCTGGAGTCTCGAGGAACACGCCGACGTTTTCATCGACCAGGGAAAAGGGGTGGCTGATCGGCAGCAGGTGCTGCAAGGGGCTGCAGACATCATAGCCAATTGGATCGCGGAGAGTTTCGATCTGCGCAAGGCGCTGCGTGAAATGTTGTGGAAGGAGGGCCACGTCGTTTCCACGGTGGTCCCTGCCAAAGCCGAGCAGAAGACCAAGTACAATATGTATTATAATCGCCGTGAGCCGGTTTCCTCAATTCCCTCCCATCGCGTTTTGGCCATCCGTCGCGGTACCAAGGAAGGAGTGCTCACCTCATCGATCCAGTGCGATAACTCGAGGGCGCTCGAGCTGATCATCAGTTACGTGACCAAGGACGGGGAGTCCGAGTTCGCGCCCGTTCTGGAAGCGGCTGCCCGAGACAGCTACAACCGGATCTTGCGCCCATTGATCGAGACTGAAGTTCGCGGCCAGCTGAAAGAAAGAGCGGACCGGGAGGCGATTCGTGTTTTCCAGGAGAACATTGAGAACCTGCTCCTCTCGGCGCAATGCGGCGCCATGCCGGTTATTGGCGTCGACGCGGGCAAGGGTGAAGAATGCCGGCTTGCGGTCGTGGACGAAAGCGGCAAGTTCCTGGAGGAGACTGCCGTATTCCCGAAACCTCCGAAGAGTGATCTGGAAGGAACCAGAGTCGCGCTGCTCAATTTGATTCAGAAATACGGCGTGCGTGCCATGGCAATTGGAGGCGGTCCGAGCGCGCGCGGAATTGAGATGATCTTTCGCCAGATTCTGTCGGAAGCCGCCATTGAAAACGTCATCGTTGCCGGCGTGAACGACGCCGGGATGGTGGTTTATTCCTCATCTCGCATCGGCCGGGAAGAGTTGCCGGAATTGCTTCCCGCCGCACGCGCGGCCGTGAGCGCGGCGCGCCGCTTGCAGGATCCGCTGGCCGAATTGGTAAAAATCGATCCCAAGCTGATTGGAGTGGGGCAGTACCAACACGATGTCGACCAGAAGGAACTCCACAGGCACCTGGTTCAGACCGTTCAATTCTGCGTGAACCGGGTCGGCGCCGATCTGAATTCCGCGAGCTTCTCCTTGCTCCGTTACATCTCCGGAATCAGCGACCGGCTGGCGCGCAGGATCCTCGCGCACCGCAGCGCTAGCGGGCCGTTTCCGACTCGAGCGGCTCTGCTAACGGTGCCGGGCATGGATGAGACTGCCTACCAGCAGTCGGCCGGCTTCCTGCGTGTTCCAACCAGCGAAACTGTGCTCGACCGCTCCTGGATCCATCCCGAGTGTTACCCGATCGTGGAAAAAATGGCAGTCAGCCTCCACGTATCCGTCGGCGATCTGATCGGAAATCGCGAGCTGATATCATCTTTAAAGATCGAGGAGTTTGCCACCGACACGATCGGCATGCCTACGCTTGAACTTGTACGCGAGGAACTGTTAGCGCCGGCGCGTGATCCGCGAGGGACTTTTGCTCCTCCCAGGTTCCATCCCGAGATCAGGGAGATTGCGGATCTAAAAGAAGGCATGACACTTGAAGGGGCGGTCACAAACGTGACTAACTTCGGTGCCTTTGTCGATATCGGCATCCATCAGGACGGTCTGGTGCACCTCAGTCAGATGTCCAATCGGTTCATCCGGGACCCTCGTGAGGCGGTCAAGGTCGGCGACTTGGTCCAGGTGAAGGTCATTTCGGTCGAAGTGGAAACAAAGCGGATCGGCCTGTCGATGAAAGCCCTGCTCCCGGCCGTACCTAAACGGCGCAGGAAACCCCGGCGGAGGCCCGACAAGCCCGGCGAATCCGCGTCGATGCCGGCAGCTGCTTCGGGCGGATCGGGCGATCCTGTGGATGGCGGGATACCGCAGGGCACACCCATGGCGGAGGCATCCCCTGCCCCCAACACGCGGCGTCCCAGACGTTCGTACCCTCGAATGGAACGCAGGAGAGAGGCTCAACCCCGAAGAGAGTCTCCCCATCAGCGTGAGGCTCTTCAGGAGAACTTGCCGGCTCCGCCAGTCGTCGAGCCCGCACCTCAGGAGCCAATAGCGCCGGAGCCCACCCTGCAGGAAAAAATCGCCATTCTTCAATCCAAGTTCCGCGGCATACATTAATTCCGAAATTGTTAAGCCTGCCTACGGA
>JBEKIX010000099.1:0-11312 GCA_050011535.1 Acidobacteriota bacterium | reverse complement strand
ATATTTTCAAAGAATAAATTAAAAGTCGGCGAGATTTACCAGATCCTTATTACCGACAGGACGGGCTCCGGCAGGGTAAAAACCATGAAAATATACGGCAGCGACGGCACGGCGGAAGTGCAGGGAAAGGATTTCAGGGCATATGCCGGGGTTGACAATATTAAAAGCACGAATTTTACCGTGGAAGTAAAAGGCGATAAATACGTATGCGAGGGCCTTGGCTGGGGCCATGGCGTGGGGCTTTGTCAGACGGGCGCGGTCGGCATGGCACGCGCCGGGCGCAGTTTCGAAGAAATCCTGAAAACCTACTACACGGGCATCGAACTGCGCAAAGTCTATTGACCACCGGATGATGGATCGTCGGCGCTCACAACTCCTCGGAATCATCGTGCTGGCACTCGCGTTGCTGATTCTCGCGTGTGTTCGGTATTACTTCAGACTGGGCTAGCGGCCAAGTCGAAGCCAAATTGGGAAATTCGAAATTCGAGATTCAATACTCCCAATCTCGAATCTCGAATCTCGAATCTCGAATCGATCACAGGAGTCGAATGCTCGCATCAGATTGTCCTGCCATCGCCATTCTCGGCCCCACCGCCTCCGGCAAATCCGCCGTCGGACTGGCGCTGGCAGAGCGCCTGCACGGCGAAATCGTCGTCTGTGACGCGCTTCAAGTGTACGTCCACATGGACATCGGCACCGCCAAACCTTCCCAAGATGAGCGCAACAGAGTTCCGCACCACTTGCTCGATATTCGCAATCCTTGCGATGACTTCTCCGCCGGCGATTACCTTCGGCTGGGGCGCGAGGCATTGCACGGCATTCGGTCCCGAGGACGAATCCCTATCGTGGTGGGTGGAACTGGGCTTTATATGCGGGCGCTTACGGAAGGCCTCTTTAACGGACCAGGGAGGTCGGATGAGCTGAGAGGGCGGATGCACCGGATCGTTGCGAAGCGCGGTCCGGAATGCATCCACCACGCTCTGGCCCGCGTTGATCCTGAGACGGCAGCACGCCTGGCGCCGGCGGATGCTGAACGCAGTATTCGCGCTTACGAGATCTACTTGCTTACCCGCCGGACGATGAGTTGGTGGCAAGGACGGCCCAAGGAGAGCCTTGCGGGTTATCGGTGGTTGAAACTCGGAATCAGCTGGCCTCGCCCGCAACTTTATGCGCGCATCAACGAGCGCGTCGAAGAGATGTTTCGGCGCGGCTTTGTTGCCGAAGTTCAGTCGCTCATGGCCAGGTATCCGCGCGCATGCCATGCCTTCAAGGCCATCGGGTACCGGCAAATCGCCGCTCATCTTGACGGGCAAGGAAGTTTGGAGCAGACGATCGAGGATATTCAGCGCGAAAGCCGCCGCTATGCTAAAAGGCAGATGACGTGGTTTCGAGCGGACCCCGAAATCGTGTGGTTGGAGGCGTCGCTCGATTTGGAGAATCTGGTCGGGCAGGCCTATGATGCGGCCGCCCGATTCATTGCGTGAGAGCGGGAAGCACAGCTGAGGGCCGCATCTGTCGCTGTAACCCCTCGAACTCATTCACCCTCAGCGGTGCGGAATCAGCGGTGCTTCCTCGCAATTCGTCTTAAGGCACGTTTCGTTCCCGATCAACTGTGCTCCCAATACAAGCCTCATCTAATTGTCTTTCAACGACTTCGGACGAAAGTGTGCATCCATCGCCAGAAGACCGCCGGCCAGAAGTGAGCCGGCCGGCTCACTTCTGTGGCGTTTCTTCAAAGCACCAAAGGGCGTGCGGTGCTCACCGTCTGGTATAATCTGCCTTCTCAGGAAGCGCCGGGAGGCCTGGATGGAATTGCAGCCCGTGATCGGACTCGAAGTGCATGCGCAGCTCCTCACGCGCAGCAAACTCTTCTGCTCATGCAGCACCCAGTTTGGCGCGCCGCCCAATATCCATACGTGCCCCGTCTGCCTGGGACTTCCTGGCGCGCTGCCAGTGCTCAACCGGAAGGCCGTGGCCATGGCGGTCCGGGCTGCTCTGGCTTTGGGATGCACTGTCAATCCTCTGTCTGTTTTTGCGCGCAAGAATTATTTTTATCCCGATTTGCCGAAGGGGTACCAGATCTCTCAGTACGACCTTCCTCTGGCGGAAAACGGCATAGCAAGAGTTCTCTCGGGTGAAAGGACGGCCGACGGCCACATCGTTAACCGGCGTGAAAAGGTTTTCGGTATCACGCGGGTGCACCTTGAAGAGGACGCGGGCAAATCTGTCCACGAGGGATTGCAGGCGGCGGAAGCAAAATCCTACGTCAACCTGAACCGCAGCGGTGTGCCCTTGATCGAAATCGTGAGCGAGCCTGATCTTCGCAGCAGCCAGGAGGCATACGATTACCTGACGCACTTGCGCAGGACCCTGCTCTACCTTGGCGTCTGCGACGGCAATATGGAGGAAGGCAGTTTGCGCTGTGACGCAAACGTCTCGGTGCGGCCGCCGGAATCTTCCGTGTTCGGCACCAAAGTCGAGATCAAGAACCTCAACTCCTTTCGCTATCTCCAGCGCGCCCTAGATTACGAAATCGAGCGGCAGGGCCAGATCATTGAGGACGGAGGGAGAATCGTTCAGGAGACACGCTTGTGGGACGAATCCAAAGACTGCACATCCAGTATGCGCAGCAAGGAGGAGGCGCACGATTATCGCTACTTTCCTGAACCCGATCTGCAGCCCCTTCAGCTGGATCCCGCATGGATCGCGGAATTGAAGGGCTCGCTGCCGGAACTTCCTCACGACAAGATTCTTCGATTCGCCGCCGGGTATGGGCTCTCTTATGATGAAGCCCTTCAGGTCACGGCGACCGTGGCTCAGGCTGCGTATTTTGAACTTTGCGCCGCGGCCTCGACCAATCCGCGCGGCGCGCTCAACTGGATAACCGGCGATCTGGCTTATTCCCTGAAGAAGTCCGGCACGGAGATCGAGGAATGTCCACTGCCTCCGGAGCGCCTCGCGGCGCTGGTTCGCATGGTCGATTCGGGAGAGATCTCAGGAAAGATGGCCAAGACCGTGTTCGAGGAGATCTATGCGTCGGGTGAGGACCCCGCTAACGCCGTCAGGCGCCTGGGGCTGATTCAAATAAGTGATGAGGCGGCGCTCGAGGCCGTCATATCGTCAGTGATCGCGGCGAACCCGCGGCAGCTTGCCGAGTTTCGCTCGGGCAAAGAAAAGCTCTTCGGCTATTTTGTCGGCCAGATCATGAAGGAGACCAAGGGCCAGGCCAACCCGAAACTCCTTAACGAGCTGTTGAGGAAAAAACTTGAGGGATAGAAACACCAGCCTGAGGTCCCAGCTTGAGCAACAACGCGTCCCGCAAGAGGGCTACCGCTGAGCGGCAGCACCAGATTCGTTCGAAAGCATTTTCTCCGCAGCCGGAAGGTTCGGCGCCTCGATTCGTAGCAGACGTCATGGTCGGGCGTTTGGCCAAATGGCTCCGCATTGCCGGCTTTGACGTTCTTTACTCCAATCGGTTCACCGATGAGGAGTTGGTGGCCCTGTCGCAGCAGCAAAGACGCATCCTCTTATCTCGCGACACACGCCTGCTGGTGCGAAGGGTCGTGAAGCACTTTATATTTCTCGAAAAGGAGAATATTCAGTCTCAGCTCGAGCAAGTCTTCAAGGTCACGGGTACAACGACTCTTCCTGGTGTCCTTACCCGCTGCCTCGCCTGCAATAAGATCCTGGAACAAGTACCACGCGACCAGGTGCGTGACCGGGTCCCCCCCTTTGTGTTCGAGACCCAGTCGCAGTTCAAGTGTTGCCCATCGTGTAACAAGATCTATTGGGCCGGCACTCATCGCCAAGCGGTAATTCGCACGCTGGTGAAACTTCTCCAGCATGGCTCTCAGGCTTGAATGCCGCGTCCTACGTGGACCTGGACTTGGACCTGGACGTGGACATACTCATATTCGACACCTTGTAAACATCAAGCTTGCGAAAGTTCACGCCGGGCAAGACGGTCCAAGTCCACGTCCAAGTCCAGGTCGAGGTCCGCGTGTCGTAGCGATCGGATGATATGATTGTGATCGGGAGGATCGTGTGCTCACAGCGGCGCAAAAGCAGGAAGTATTGAGATTTGTCCGCGCACACGAAAAGCGCACGTTTACGTTTCGGGAAGTGGTGCGCCTCCTCGACCTGGACAGCGATGATAGGCGCGATCTCCAGCGATACCTCGATGAGCTCGATTCACAGGCAATCATCCACCGAATCAAGAGGGGGCAATATGCGCTCCCTTCAAAAGAGTCGTTGGTCTCCGGAGTGCTGATCTGTCATCGCGATGGATACGGGTTTGTCAAGCCGGACGACAGTACAATCTGCCGGCAGGACATTTTTATCCCTCCGCGCAACATGGAAGAAGCACTCCATGGAGACAGGGTGCTGATCAAGGTGGCACGGAAGAAGCGAATCGTGCGCCGCGGCCGCCCCGGGAGGCAGCGAGCAGACGAACCGGAAGAGCGCCTCGAAGGCATGGTGCTGCGCGTCCTGGAGCGGGGTCATCCCCAAATCGTCGGCCGTTACTATGAACACCCGCGCTTCCCAATGGTGGTTCCGCTGGACACGCGCATGTCCCAGGAAATCATGATCCCCTCCCAGCAGGCCAAGGGCGCGAAGAACGGGCAGATTGTGGTGGTCTTACTCACCGTGCCGCCGGGCAGGCACCAGAATCCCCCGGGACAAGTGGTGGAGGTGCTGGGGTACCCCGGGGATAAAGACATCGAGTACAGGATTACGGAATATAAGTACGGGCTGCCTACGGTTTTCAGCTTCCGAACAATGGAAGAGCTGGAGGATATCCCGGACCACCTCGGAGTCCAGGATTGCGTGGGACGCGAAGACCTTCGCGGCGCACAGGCCGTGACCATCGACGGGGAGACTGCGCGCGATTTTGATGATGCCGTCACCCTGGAAAAGTTGCCGTCCGGTCATTACCTACTCGGGGTCCACATCGCGGACGTTTCCCATTACGTGCATGAAGACACGGCGCTGGATGCAGACGCGTACGCACGGGGTACTTCCGTGTACTTCCCCGACCGCTCGATTCCCATGCTTCCTTCGAAATTGTCGAGCGGCATCTGCAGCCTGAAACCCGGCGAGGATCGCCTGGTCTTCTCCGTGATCATGGAAGTCGACGCAAAAGGTGAAGTGGTCAAACGACGCTTTACGGAAGCCGTCCTGCGCAGCCGCGCCCGGATGACGTACACTTCCGTGGCGAAAATCCTCGTGAACAAAGATCCGCAGGAGCGCGACCGATATGCTGAGCTCGTCCCGCTCTTCGAGTCCATGGAAGAGCTGTGCCTGATCCTGTCGGCAAAAAGGTATCTGCGCGGCGCCGTCGACTTCGATCTCCCGGAAGCGGAGATCGAGTTTGATGGCAGCGGCCGCGTGATCCGAGTGGTCCCCGCGGAACGGAATGTCGCGCATCGCATCATCGAGGAGTTCATGCTCCTGGCTAACGAAACCGTGGCGGAGCGTTTGACTGCCTCGGGCGGTCCGGCACTCTACCGGGTGCACGAACAACCGGACCCGCAGAAGGTCCAGGACTTTGCCGAGTTCGCACTCGCTCTGGGATACACGCTGGAAAGCCGCGATGGCGAATACCGTCCGAAGGATTTCCAGAAGTTTGTTGCCAGGCTCGAAGGCAAGATCGAAGGCCGGTTCCTTGCATATCTGATGCTGCGCTCGTTCATGCAGGCGCGCTACTCGGCCGAAAACCTGGGACATTTCGGCCTGGCCACCTTGGAATACACCCACTTTACTTCGCCGATCCGGCGCTATCCGGACCTGGTAGTGCACCGGCTGCTCAAGCAGTGCTTGCTGGTTTATCCTTCCTTAGCCTGGCAGGAGAAAATGGCGGCCCAGCTTCCCGGAATTGCGGCCCATACGTCGGCTCGCGAGCGTATTGCGGACGAAGCCGAGAGGGAGATCGAAAAAATCAAGAAAGTTCAGTTCATGTCCGACAAGATCGGCGATGAATTCGAGGCCATCCTGTTTTCCGTTGTGCGCCAGGGCTTTTTCGTGGAGCTTCTCGAACATTACGTGGAAGGCTTCGTGCCCGTGGGCACACTCATCGATGACGTCTATTTCTACAAGGAAAAAACGCATTCCTTTGTCGGCGAGCGCAACAAACGCCACTTCAAGCTTGGCTCAAAGGTCCTGGTGCGCCTCGACCACGCGGACATGGAGAACTTCCGACTCACGTTCTCGGTGCTGAGACTTCTTGGGTGAGACAGATCCGGGAACACGCTACGCGTTCACCAATTCTGAATAATGTGAAAGTGTAGCCTTCCCCGCTTTCATCAGCGATCCGCCGTATGATCCCCCCAACATGAAAAAGCATTTGCCTCTTATTAAGCGAATAGCTTCGGCTGTATCTGAACGCCGAGGTGATCCAGGAAGGGCTTTGCGTCTAACCGACCGAACTCGGAAGGCTCAAGCTTATGAAGACCTCCTCCGTATACGCGTCCCTCATGCACCAGTGCTCTTGGCTCGATTGCCTGCAATAGCTCGAGTGTTTTCTTTAGAAGTGTTGGTTTCCGTGCCAGCTCGGCTTTGAGTGGTCCCACGGGGTACAGCAGTAAGTAAACGTTCGTGGCGATCGCGCGGGATTGGTTCCAAAAGAACCGAAAGGGATTTTGACTCCTTCCGAGTCGCCCCATATACGTACATAGGAATGGGGCAGGCTCTCGATGTTCTTGCCGATACCATGGAGTCCTCCTGGCAACGAGGTACAGGTCGCGGATGCCATTTGCCTCCCCTTGCTTGAGGTATGACCAGAGTGCGGGGCACGCTGATTTTAAGTCCCTTTCGGAGAGGTAGCTATCTATCAGGACGAGTTGCTTTTCGACCGTCGGGTACCCGTCATAGTCCGAAAGGATTATGGAATGGTGGAGCTGCCGGGAGCTGGGCAAAATGGGTTTAAGAAAGTCCTGCTTAATACCAAGATTCGCAGCCTTGTCCCGGGGCAGGATGAAGAAATTGTTTGCGCCAGTCGCGATGCCTCGCTTTACCACGAAGAGCGAGCTAAGGGTAATGTCTGACTGCGGTTCTGCCACTTGGCGCTCGGGTTGCACCAGCGCGCTCCACTTCCTCGTTTTAATCACCCTCGCCAGAGGTACCAGATGTTCAAACTCTGGTCGCAGCAACGAACCCCCAAAGGAAAATTTCACCGTGTGCCCGTCCGTCGGCTTTGCTTTCTGGTACACGACTACAGCCGACGACACCAGTGCGTCATCGAATTGCACGTCGGTAGGATCAAACTGGTGGATGTGCAGAAGGGTCACCTTGTTAGATAAGTAGTATTGGAGTTCCCTGCCATAGTTTACGTCCATAAACTCTGAAGGTATGAGCCACACTCCGAGTCCATTCTCCCGCAACCAGTTGTGAGCCAAAAAAATGAAGTAGCAGTACAGTCCCGTGAGTCCACTCACCTCCCTTTCCACGATAGATATCGCCAGAGTCTTCAGCCGTAGCTTTTCCGCTTGGCTCAGGTGGTGGTGCCGTACGTATGGCGGATTCGTCAAGATCAGATTCGGACGATCTTCGCGTGCCGGTGGCGTGAGCCGCGTGAAGTCCCCCGCAACGATCTTTAGTCCAGTTGACTGCCAGAGGCGCGTGGCGGTTTCCGCAAAACTGCTATCGAGCTCAATACCCATCGCCGCCTCGACCCATCCGGACTTGCCCACTCGTTGCAGCGCAGAAAAAAACGAGCCTGTGCCGATTGCTGGGTCAAGGAATCGAACCTTCTCCGTGCGGTTGTTCCATAGCCTTGCAACGTACTCGGCGAGTTCGGTCGCGAGGTCTGGCGGAGTAGCAAACTGCCCCAATTCATTACGTTCTGCGGGCGACTTCAGCAAATCGAGCCGTACCTGCTCTTGAAGGCGAAACGCCTCTTTCACATTTATATCGCTCTGCGTGGCCACGGGTCTCATATTCCTAGTTTGAGTAGGTCATCGATTCGATGTTCCCAAATCCAATCGAGCCCTTCTGTCGCCTCGTAGCCAAGATAGCCACCATCGAAGTAGCCACAGAGAAACAGGATGAGCTTTGCATCGTCACCATACGCCGCTCGCAGCTGGTGAACCTTTGTAGCCTCTTCCTTGCGGCGCTTGTTGGTGTTCGTAAAGTCCCCTGCGGACTTTGCCTCGATCAAAATGGGTATCCCGCTCTTCCGAACGACCTTCGGCTGAATCACCACGTCAATGGGCACATTGACCTTTAGCTCATCTCCCACCGGCACGTTTACGCGGAAAGCGAATGTGCCAGGCTCCATGCCTCTTATTCCGGCACCGCCTGCTGGCGGCTTTTTCACGTATCCCCTGTGGCGCAAATAATCCTCGATTAAGGCTAGCTGCCGGTGCTCCTGTGCATTTCTGATTATTGGGTCAGCTACGGATCCACACAGCCGATCAGCAATGATCGTTGAAGCTCTATAGCGTTCTTCCTCGGACGGGTCCTTTCCTGTTTCGAGCCAAGGGAAAATGTCTTTGTCCAAAAGCCGAGCCAGGATTCCGCAGATGCTCTTTAGATTGTCCGCCAAAACAGATTTTTGGAGACGCGGAGGAATAGAACCTTCTTCCATGGTCAACACGAGGTTTTTGTTTGCGTGTGCCAGGCCGATCAGCCGGTCTCTTGCAAGAGGAGGCGCGGTTGACATTCGCAATGTCGGCAGCACATTGGGATATTTAGCTAAAACGTCCGGCGTGATGGACCGCAGGTCATTGGTTAGCGAGAGCGCCTCCCGAACAACCTCGGTGGTTTTCAACCGTGTTTTGCGATACGTTGCAGGCGCAAAGTTCATGAACCACGCATTGAAGAGATCTACTGAAGCAGCTATGTCCAGTTTCCAGAGATGCGGTCTGTCTGCGTTGATTGCCATGATTGCTCATTCTCTACTGCTACGCCGACAAAGTAAAGCCTGGGGACCGCTTACAGCAATCGTCTCTCTAGCTGTTATACAGTTTCGCGAGTGGCGTTTTGATTTCAAGAAATACGCTTTGCATAGAAAAATATTTTCAGTAATGCCCTAGCTCGCTCTGGCCCTGCGCGTGCCCCACAAGTTTTTTGATAACAATGAGATTGAGCGATTCCTCGGCGGATAACCGAAATCCCAACCCAATATGGATCCGATTTCGGGGAGGACCCGGGGACATACTCATTTCAACGATGCGACGTTTGGCACAAGGGTGCAGTCCCGGCGTGTGCCATGGGCCTATGGGTGGAACGGTATGGAGATAAATATGTCCCCAGGTTTCGAGTTTTTACTGGACTGGTGTGGGGTGAACGTCGGTTGAGTTGCCGAGTTGAAGCCCGGCGCAGGCTGAAACTTGGCCTACGGGCGGCAGGTGGCGGAGGGGGTCGAGGAACGCCTCGAAGCGAGGGTCAGCACGCAGGGGTTCGAGTTCGGGGTCAGTGTCGAGCCAGCGCCAGTCGAGCCAGCCGGAGGCGATCGCCTGCTCGAGCGAGCGCAGCGCCGCGCCTGCCTGGCCGTTGCGGGCTTGAGCGATGGCCACCGCGTAGCAAAGATCACTGACGAGTAGGCCGCCGGCCGCGGTGCTGGTCTCGGGTCTGACCTCTTCGAGGAGTGCCTCGGCCTGGGCCAGCAGCGGGGCGGCTCGCGCCGCGTCACCGAGCACGGCATAGGCGGCCGCCATGCCCGCGGTGGCGCGCACCTGGAGGCGTGCGCCGCTCATCGTGCGCGGATATTCCTTCAGCATGTTGGACGCGCGGCGAAAGTCGGCGAGCGCCTGATCGAAATTCCCGGCCCGCAGGTGGGCGTCGCCCATCCCGCAGGCGTTGAGTGCCAGGGAGAGCTCGCGGAAACCGTGATCACGCGGTGTCCAATATTCAATGCCGCGTCGATGCCACTCCAGCGCGCGGCTCCAGTCCCCCCGCCGCAGCCGGCTGGTGCCGATCACGAATTCCGCGAGCGGCAGCGGACCCACCACGGCGACCGAGCCTAAAATGTCCAGGAGGTGCTGAGCGCACCTCTCCGCGCCGTCATAATCGCCTGCGTGGAGCAGCACAAACGCCAGCCCTACCCAGCCCGCGCCCCAGGTGGGATCCAGGCGCACAGTCGCGGCCAACTCCTCCGCGGCGCGCGCGTAGCGGCCGGGATCGCTCTCCGTTCCAAACCAATACGCCACGGCGAGAAAATAGTGCGCCTGCGCAAAATCCGGCTGCCAAGCCACGGTTCGCTCACCGGCTTCGATGGCCCGATCGATCCGGTTCTGGCGGACATAGATGTAGGTCAAGAACGAATAGGGCTCGGGCAGCTCCGGGTCGAGTTCCAGTGCCCGCTCCAGGTATCCGGCGGCGCGCACCAGGTCGTCCCGGTCGGTGCGGTGGATGAAGCGTATCGCATAGACCGCGCCCAACGCGGAGTAGGCCGCGACGTAGGTGGGGTCAAGCTCGATGGCCCTCTCGAAATGCCGCCGCGCCTCCTCCAGCCCCTCTTTAGCTCCCGCAAAGAACTGGCGCCGGCCCTGCGCATAGTGCTCGTAGGCTTCCAATTTGAGCGTCTCGGGCGCGGCGATCCGTTCCTTAGCGCTGGAATCGACCTCCATTCTCAGGGCCGCGCACAGCTCGGCAACCACGCGGTCCTGCAGCTCGAAGATATCCTCCCAGCTTCCGTCCACCTTGCCGGTAGCCAAAGCCTGGCCGCTCGAGACATCGAGCAGACGCGGCGTGATCCGAACGCGGTTGCCGGCGCGCTGGAAACTGCCGGTGACCACCCAGCGTGCCCGGAGCGCTTCGCCCAGGGCGGCGGCGTCACGGCCCTTGGTCTGCTGCGCCGCGGCGCGGTGGACGCGCTCCGAGCTGATGATCTGGAGAAGCTTCAGTTTCGTGAGGTCGGCAGTCAGCGTCTCGGCGATGCCGGTGCCCAGCCAGTCCATCGAGGGATCGTGCGAGAGGTTCTCGAACTCGAGCACCGCCAGCGCGGCCGACGCGGCCTGGGCCGGCTGCTGCGCCCCGGCGGAACCCATGGCCGACAGCGCGGCGCGAAGCTCGGCGGCGGTGCGGAAGCGGTCCTCCGGCCTCACCGCCATCGCCCGACTGACCACGGCGGCCAGCGCCGGCGAAACCGCGGGGTTCCGCTGCCGCAGCGGAGGCGCGTCGCCCCGCAGCACCGCCGCGAGGAAGGCCGGGCCCTCAATGCCGGCAAAGGGCAGTACGCCGCAGGCCATCTCGTACAGCACCACACCCAGGCTGTAGAGGTCGGAGCGCGCGTCGGCCGCCCGCCCGGTGAGCACCTCCGGCGCGGCATAGTGCAGCGTCCCGACGAACATCCCGGGCGCGGTGACGGTGGT
>JBEKIX010000098.1:0-11365 GCA_050011535.1 Acidobacteriota bacterium | reverse complement strand
GCAGATTGCTGCAGAACGCCCCCAGAGAGGAACTGGGCATGCGCGAATTGACAGCGCAGCTGCTGGAATTTCATCGGCGTGAGGCAAAGCCGCAGTGGTGGGCAATGTTCGATCGTCAGGGTCGTTCCGAAGAGGAACTGATTGACGATGCAGAGTGTCTTGGTGGCTTGAGAATGGACCGAACCATCAGTCCATTTCCTCAGGCAAGGTCCGTGGTTTTCACATATCGTTTCCCACCCCAGGATTACAAATTCGATGTAGGCGATAATTGCCGGATCTCGGCTACCCTGGAACCAGCCGGGAGCATTTTCTTTCTCAATCCAGAAGAGGGAGTTGTCCAGATCAAGCGCGGCGCTAACAGAGGCGAGCTGCCTGCAGCCTTATCAATCATTCCAGATGGCCCAATCAACAGTGATGTCTTGCGAACCGCAATTTATCGGTTTGCCGGTCATTTGATCGCCGGTACCGGGCGCTACCAGGCAGTGCAGTCTTTATTGAAGCGCGATATGCCAATAATCAGTGGGCATATCGAGGGATCGCCCATCATCCGGGATCCGAACAACCTCCTTGATGAGACAATCCAAGCCGTTAAACACATGCGTGACAGCTGCCTTTTCATCCAAGGCCCGCCAGGCTCCGGCAAGACATACACCTCGGCGCATGTCATTGTCGAGTTAATGCGCGCGAGGCGGAAGGTCGGGGTGGCCTCAAACTCGCACAAGGCGATCAACAACCTTTTGGCGGCGGTGGAGAGACGCGCACTGGAGTGCGGGCTGAGCTTTCACGGCATAAAGAAAAGCAATGACAATCCCGAATCTTCCTTCAATGGCCGGTTTGTCCGTGACGTAACCAACAACAAGGACGTCAATCCTGGCTCTGACCTGATTGCCGGTACGGCTTGGCTCTTTGCACGCCCAGAACTGGAGCAGGCACTTGATTACTTATTCGTTGACGAAGCCGGCCAGGTGTCGCTGGCGAACCTGGTTGCGATGGCGCTGAGCGCTCAAAATGTGGTGCTGGTCGGTGATCAGATGCAATTAGCGCAGCCCATCCAGGGCGTGCACCCGGGAGACTCCGGCCTGTCAGCTCTCGACTACCTGTTGCAGGGAGCGGCAACGATATCTCCTGAGCGCGGTATCTTCCTGCCAAAGACCTGGCGGATGCACGAGGATGTGTGCCGGTTTATTTCGGAGGTGGTCTACGACGGGCGCCTGGACCCAGAACCGGAGAATCAGAACCGCCATTTGGTACTGGCCGCCGGCGCGCATCGTGCGCTTGCGTCCAGCGGGATCCGTTTTGTCCCCGTCGATCACACGGGCTGTTCGCAGAAGAGCGAGGAGGAAGGACGCGTCATCCAGGACATTTTCGAGAGTCTTTTGAACCAACGTTACCGCGATCGCGAAGGGAAGGAGCATCCCTTCAGCATGGACAATATCCTCGTGGTCACGCCCTACAACGTGCAAGTGAATTACTTGAAGTCGGTTTTGCCCGCGGGCGCTCGCATAGGCACCGTGGACAAGTTCCAGGGACAGGAGGCAGAAGTTGTGCTGATCTCGATGGTAACCTCGAGCGCCGAGGACCTTCCACGTAATGTCGAATTCCTTTACAGCAAGAACCGCCTGAACGTGGCAATCTCACGGGCACGCAGCCTCGCGCTGATTGTCGCCAGCCCCCGCCTCCTCGAAATCCCGTGCTGGACCGTCGAACAGATGCGGCTGGTCAATACGCTATGCCGGGCCGCCGCCGTTGGGAATGGTCTTCGTTGAGCGCGGTCGTTCGGAAATATGGCGTATCTCGGCTGGTTCTTGAAGTGAAATGAATTGATATGGGCGGCTGATCTTCCAGAGGACTGAATAATCACTCTTCCAGAGGTTTGGGAGATTCGGGAATTGTCGAGACTCTCATTGATCCCAACGCGCATGCTCATACTTCTATTTGCGGGCATCCGGTGCTGATGCATTCAGATACCTTGGAGTATATTGCTTGCCATGCGCATAACGTTGACAGCCGTTATCCACAAGGAGAGCATCTGGCACGTAGCGGAATGCCCCGAAGTCGGGACTGCCAGTCAGGGGCAGACAATCGAAGAAGCCGTAGCGAATCTCCAGGAGGCCACCGAGTTGTACCTGGAAGAGTTTCCACTCCGTCGAATTGTTTGTGGAAACCTATAAGGGAAGATAATAGCTGAGGTCAAAAATCAGTTTGTGCCGTGCTGGATCTCAGTGCCGCCAGGCTTTGGAGTGCGGCGGCATGACCTGCACCTCATACACATCTCACATTTGCTGTGCCGCACCTTCGGCGCTCAATGATGAGGCGCATCCTACACCCGGCCTGACGGCCGGGCCTCCCCAGTGACAGCTCGCGGAACCCCTGGTTCTGCAAGCTGTCCCCGAAACAAGTAACCGCCCCGTTTTTGGGGGTGGTGGGACGCTATTCACTTCCAGCCCTTCGGGCCTTACGAGGCATTGAATCAGGCTGGGGCTATCGCGGTGTCGTCCCCAGAAGCTCAGGCTGAAGCGGAATGCGTCGCGGCATACCGTGACGGCCACAAACTCAGGCGCGAAGCGCCGGCAGTTAATAGCCCCGCGCGTCAGCGCGGGGTTAGGGAGATGTTAGCCATGAGACCCAAAGGGCCGGCACATTTTTTAAGTCTATGTCTAAGCTTGCGGAAATGCGTATAAGGAGTAGGTCAGGCCGCCGCCCTCAGCTTTCGTGATATTCAAACCGGTCTGTCTTCCTGCTCGACGGTCAGTTCCGAGTAGGCTTTTTGCCCTCTACCGGTCCTGTCGGAAGGTGTCCTTCGACAGCGGGAGTATCTCTTCGATCTGGAGCTTCCGATCCTGAATGCCTGGCACTTCTCCTCGGTCAGAAAAAATAACTGGCGAAAACATTTCCCAATCGGGGACCGATCCAATGCTATCAACTTAAGGCCGACGTCGTGCACATGGGCGAAAAAATTTGCCACAGACTTCACAGATTCAAAAGCGAAAAAGCCCGGGTAGACAGATGGCAACGCTCTTGCGACCCGCAACGCCGCCTTGCTCTACAATGCAAAGTACTTTATGATGGATTGTCTGTGCCTGTTCGTGAGGCGTTGACTGGAAACCCATTCTGGAGGCTGTCGAATGAGTTTTTCAACAATGCTCAAGCAGCCAAGCGCCTTTCTTCCGGTTGCAATGTCGTTCGCCGCCCTCGCCACAGTGCTCGCTCACGTTGTCATGTTCGGCGTTGTCCGTGAGGCCGATGAGGGGACCGCCGCCCATATCTTTCAGCTACTCATGGCTGCCCAGGTACCGGTCGTGGCATTCTTCGCAGTCAAGTGGCTACCGCGGACTCCAAGGCAGGCGCTGCAGGTACTGGCGCTGCAAGCCGGCGCCGCGCTCGCAGCACTTGCTCCCGTTTTCTTTCTCAACCTTTAAGCCGAGAGGTCGCCAGCTATGCACAAACGCGCAATGCTTGCTCCAGAGCGGCAACCTCGTCATTGAGGGCGGCAGAAAAACATGCGCCGAGCTGGAGCATCTATTGGAAGCTGAGACCGCGAAGCTACTCAATGTACCAGCTCTAACACGGGGTCGGACCCATGCTGCGCCGCCAGGGTCTCATCCAGAATGTTCATGCCAGTTTTTCCAACTGAACTTTGAGTGGAGCCAGGTCGTTCCGGATGATCTGCCAGATGATCTCAAGGTCCAGGCCAAAATAGTCATGCACAATTCGATTTCGCAGCCCAGTGATCTTTCCCCATGGCACAGAACGATGCCCGGCGACAAAATCATCTGGCACCTGTCGCGCCGCCTCACCCAGCACCTCGAGGTTCCTAACCACTGCGTCGATGGTTTTCTCATCCTGAAGAAACGATGAATGGTCCATGCCGGCAGTGTAGAGTTCGATCTTCCGAAGGGCTTCCAGCATATCCTCGACCAGCAAGTCAGGATCGCGCTTAGGCATCAATAAGCTCCGGTTCGATCCGCTTCCAGTAGGCGGGCCTAATGGCGCGCCGGGAGACCAGGTCCACGCGTCTTCCCAGCGCCCGCTCGAGTTCTTCGGCCAGTTCGATAAAACCTAGGCCTATCGAGGGGTCGACATCCACCATTACATCGACATCGCTATCCTCCCTCGCCTCTCCGCGGGCCCACGATCCGAATAGAGCCAGGCGCCGGATAGGAAAGCGCCGGGTCAAAAGCAGGCGCTGTTCATGCAGAGCATGCAAAATCTGCTCCTTGGCAGTCATGCCATTACTTTATACGGAATATCGGGGACAGGCTACGCTTTTTAAAGTTTTCCGATGCTACACGGATATCTTGCTTTAGGGCATCTTCGAATCGTTTTGTAAGCTGCAATGAAATTCTCCTTTCGTGCGCCAGCCCTCCGCCTTGTGCGGGTCTTGGGATTATGGCGCGTTTCTTTGCGCCGCGCTGCGAAGTAGCGGCACGCGTCCACGGCTGCCGGTGCGCTATGGGTGGTGCGCGAACTATTCGCCGCCAATTCGATCGCGCGTTCCGGATCGCCCGCGAAGAACGTCGGGATAGGCGCCAGCCTCATGATCGATCCATTACCGGCGGTCTTGGGATCGGTTGAGCCGCAAAACGGTTTCGGGGTCTTCACGAAGAGACTGAGGGCTTCGCGGGTTGCGATGCCGATGTCAAAGGATTTCCCCGTGCTGCTCAGATGGCCTTCCTTCCACCACCGCCCATAGCGCTCCAGTTGATCCACGGCGTCAAAACCTTGCTTTTCCAGAAGGCTCTCAGCGAGGCACAGAGCCATGGAGGTATCATCGGTCCACTGCCCCGGAGCAAGCCCAAACGGCCCACCGCCGATCATATCTGTGATTGGGACAAAGCTACGCGGCAGCTCAAATTCGAGTGCAGTACCGACCGCGTCCCCCACTGCGAGTCCTAGGAGCCCGTCCGAGAATTAGGAGGGGCCGCGTGCATGGGGCTTGCCCGGCGGGCGCGAGCCGCGAGGACGAGGCGATGTCGCTGCGCATCGTTACTGTTTCGTTCAAGGCCCGGATATTTCAAAATAGGTGGCAAGAGAGGGACATCCAGACCTTTTCGTGGCGCCTCCCATCCGGCGGACGGGACCTACTTCGTGGATTCCGAGGACGCCACCTTCGGACCGCTCAGCGCAGCGCGCGCACTGGGACCGCCGCGCCCCAGCGCAGCAATGCATCACGTAGGTGTCAGAGCCACCAGGTATTTGCTCCTGTCTGGTGATGCAAATGTTTTAATCCGGGTGGATATCGCAAAGCGAGGTGGCGGCGACGCAGGAGGATCGACGCTGCCGCGCTGGGGCGCGGCGGTCCCACGTTTTCCAGGTGAATTACAGGAAGAGGGCTGGGGAGACGTGGAAGAATTGCGCGAGACGTTTCACCTGAGTCCGGCTGATGGCGCGGCGGCCGCGCACGACTTCCGAGGCGATCCCCTTGGAGCCGAAGACTTCCAACAGGTCCTTCTGGCGGGTGCCGCGGGCCCGCATCAGTTCGCGCAAGACTTCATCCGGAGTCGCGGCCTTGATGCGGTATTTCCCTTCTTCGTAATCTTCAATCAAAAGCAGCAGCAAACCGAGCAGCCGCCTCTCTTCGGGAAGGAGGTGAGCCTCGCGGCTCTGAAGAGCTTCGACCTCGGCGATCAGGCGGTCATTTTCAGAGTCACTTTCGATGACCGCGGGCAGGCTTTTCAGGAGAAGTTCCCCGTATAGATTCGTATCCGTAGGGTTGTTCATCGTTTCCATTCGCCCCTGTCGTATTCCGAATGCGTCAGGATATGCCGGATAAAGACGATCCGGCTTCGGTAGCCGATTTCCACAATCAGCCGATATCGATTTTCTCGGATATTGAACACGGTCCACTTTCCGACAGCATCCGCATGAGGATAAACCCGCCTTACATCCTGAAGGTTGGCCCACAGCGACGATTTCGCCACACGGTTCCAGACGTCGAGCGCGGCCTCGGCATCTGGGTGCCTCATGGAAAAGTCCATCAGGCTCTTTCTGCTAACCACGTGCAGGCCTTCACTCCATAAGTTCTCAAAGTGAGAACCATTCGTCAACGGGAAAATTCCGTCCAGCACATAAGTTTTTCGGAGAGGCCGTCTATTTCATTAATTTCGGCAATGCGGAGCGTAATCTCGCTTTTCGCGGCGTGAAGCTCGACAGGAATTGATCCGCGGAGTAAAGAGACCTGTCGCTATGAACAGAGTGGACCCATAAAGGGATCGCAAGCGTCCCATTTACGGCTTGCTTCGACGGGGGGAGAAGCGCTACAAATCACGTCGCTGGAGGCAATTCCCGATTGTTGAGATTTGATCTGATTCAGACGGGGCTTATCGAGATCACGCAGGAAGAAGGAGTGAAGGACAGCCGGCCGACTTCATCCTTGCTGGAATGCGGAGGATTCCGATGCGTCATCGATACCGAGCACCCGAAGGAAGACGGAAAGGAATATCTCGCCGCATTCGGGCGTCTGGGTGTGTCCCCCTCCAATGTCGGTTGCGTGATCTTTACCCATCTCCATCCGGATCATTTCGGACACAAACACCTGTTCCCGAACGCCACCTTCATCTTTCATAAGGACGAGCGCCTCGGCTTTTACTTCAAAAATGACCGAAAGCTGGTGCTCGCAGGAGATGCCTTGCTCACGCTGAGTCCGGATACTCTCGTCCGGGCCGAGCATATCAACTACGAGCCTGATCTGCGCGCGCTCGGCGACCAAATTTATGTCCGGCACGCCCCGGGGCACACGCCAGGCTCCACCATGATTTTTGCTCTGATCGAGGGACTCGTCCATGCATGGACCGGAGATGTTTTCCTGAATCGAACTTATTACGATGAGTGGAGGCCCCCCGGCTCATCCTGGAACCAGGATCGCATCTACAAGCATATGGAATACGTTCGGGACCGGGCGGATGTGATCGTACCCGGACATGGAGCGCCGTTTCGCATCTGAGCCTCTTCGCCCTGAGCCTCGATTCGTCAACATGCCGATGTCGCGCAGCCGGGTGGAGAAGAGTCGTTGCAGATGTTCTGGTTTGACATCTCTCTTAAATGTCAGTATATTCCTATCTGAGAAATATTCTCAGATAGGAACGCGCCGTGACAGTCGAGAACATCAAGGTTGCGCGTCGGCTCGAGCAGTTCAAGGCGTCCGCCAAGGAGGCGGGCGTCAAGCTCACGCACCAGCGCCTCGAAATCTTCCGCGAGGTTGCGTCGAGCCAGGAGCACCCGGACGCCGAGACCGTCCTACGCGCTGTTCAGGCAAGGATGCCGACGGTGTCGCTCGACACCGTATACCGGACGCTGTGGATGCTCAACGACCTCGGGCTTATCACCACGCTCGGCCGGCGTCGCGAGAGCGTGCGCTTCGACGCCAACCTCGAACGCCACCACCACTACATTTGCGTTCGCTGCGGGTTGGCAAGGGATTTCGAGAGCGCCGCGCTCAACGCGCTTCGCATTCCCGACGCCGTGAAGGAATTCGGCAGCGTCGTGAGCACGCAAGTCGAGGTCCGAGGCATCTGCGAGAGCTGTGCGAAGAAGATGGCCGAGGAATCGGTACGCAAGAACCCCAGACAGAGGAGAAAGATATGACAGAGAAGAAGAAACTAACCACCAACGCGGGTGCGCCCGTGGTCGACAACCAGAACATCATGACTGCGGGTCCCCGCGGACCGGCGCTACTGCAGGATGTCTGGTTCCTGGAGAAGCTCGCCCACTTCGATCGTGAGGTGATTCCCGAGCGGCGCATGCACGCCAAGGGCTCGGGCGCCTATGGCACCTTCACGGTCACCCACGACATCACCAAATACACCAAGGCCAAGATCTTTTCCGCTGTCGGCAAGAAGACCGACCTTTTCGTGCGCTTCTCCACCGTGGCCGGCGAGCGCGGAGCGGCGGACGCCGAGCGCGACATCCGGGGCTTTGCGATGAAGTTTTACACCGAGGAAGGGAACTGGGATCTCGTCGGCAACAACACGCCGGTTTTCTTCATGCGAGATCCGCTCAAGTTCCCTGATCTCAACCACGCGGTGAAACGCGATCCGCGCACCAACCTGCGCAGCGCGAAGAACAACTGGGACTTCTGGACCTCGCTGCCCGAGGCGCTGCACCAGGTGACGATCACCATGAGCGACCGCGGGATTCCGGCCTCCTATCGATACATGCACGGCTTCGGCAGCCACACGTTCAGCCTCATCAACGCCAAAAACGAGCGTTTCTGGGTGAAATTCCACCTGGTCTGCCAGCAGGGCATCAAGAACCTGACCGACGGCGAGGCCGAGGCGGTCGTCGCCAAGGACCGCGAAAGCCATCAGCGCGATCTGTACGACAGCATCCAGAAAGGCGACTTCCCGCGCTGGAAGATGCGCATCCAGGTGATGCCCGAGAAGGACGCGGCCAAGTGCCCTTACAATCCGTTCGACCTGACCAAGGTCTGGTTCCACAAGGACTACCCGCTCATTGACGTGGGTGTCATGGAGCTGAACCGTAACCCGGAGAACTACTTCGCTGAAGTTGAGCAATCGGCCTTCAACCCCGCCAACATCGTGCCGGGTATAGGCTTCTCGCCGGATAAAATGCTGCAGGGGCGGCTGTTCGCGTACGGCGATGCGCAGCGTTATCGTCTCGGCGTCAACCACCACCTGATCCCGGTGAATGCGGCGCGCTGCCCGTTCCACAGCTATCATCGCGACGGCGCCATGCGTGTCGACGGCAACTATGGCAGCACGCTTGGCTACGAGCCTAACAGCTACGGCGAGTGGCAGCAGCAGCCGGACTTCGCAGAACCGCCGCTCGCCATCGAGGGCGCCGCCGATCACTGGAACCATCGCCAGGACGCCGACTACTACTCGCAGCCCGGACTTCTCTTCCGCCTGATGACGGCCGGGCAGAAGAAAGTGCTCTTCGAGAACACCGCCCGCGCCATGGGCGATGCGCCCAAGGAGGTCAAGGCCCGCCACATCAGCAACTGCATGGAGGCCGATCCGGCTTACGGCGAAGGCGTGGCCAAGGCGCTGGGCATCCTGATGAGCAAGGTTCCGAAGAAATAATGGCGTTAAGACTGCCGCCACACGAAACCGACGTCGCTCGCCGCACGATGCCGCAACTCCGTGGCTGTCGAGGCGGGCCTCGGCGCAAACAGAGAGGAGATCGGATGAAACGCAACGCGAGCGTAACCTGGAACGGAGGCCTGAAAGATGGCCAGGGCAGATTCAGCGTCGGCAGCGGCGCAGTCAAGGACCTGAAGTTCGGCTTCCGTACACGCTTTGAGGACGAGCCGGGCACAAACCCGGAGGAGCTGATCGCAGCGGCTCATGCGAGCTGTTTCAGCATGGCGTTGAGCGCGCAACTCGGTGAGCGAGGCATCACGCCCCAGGCCATCGAGACGACGTGCACAGTTACCTTTGAGAATCTGACGCTGACGAAGAGCGCACTCAAGACGACAGTCAAGGCCCGCGGCGCGGACAAGGCCAAGGTCGAAGAGGCGGCGGCCGCTGCCAAGGCTGGCTGTCCGATTTCAAAGGTTCTCAAGCTCGAGATCATCCTCGAGCTGACCGTCGAGGTTTAGGCGAGGCAGTAGCCTATCGGTTTGTGGTGAGCTCAATGAGACTCTGGTCTCTTCATCCGCGTCACCTGGACGCGCGAGGGCTCGTCGCTCTCTGGCGCGAGGGTCTGCTCGCCCGGGCCGCGCTTCACGGTGAGACGCGCGGTTATCATCACCATCCCCAGCTTCAGCGGTTCCTTGCTTGCCGGGATCCAGGCGGCGAGCCCGGCGATGACCAGCAGAATCACCGAGCTTCCGAGCATGGTTGCGGGATCGTAGGGCTGAACGCCGTAGAGGGCGCCACGGATGATCTGCGCGCGAGCGAGAGCAACCGGCACTCCGGCCGCCAAGCCGGCCGCCGCCAGAAGAAGGGCCTCGCGCACAATCGGCCGCGCTACATCCCCGGGACCTGCGCCGAGCGCCATGCGTATGCCGATCTCGCCCTTGCGCGGCGCGCCACGTTGTAGGCCATCAGACCAAAGAGACCGATGTAGGATAGCAGTACCGCCAATAGGGCAAGGAAGCTGACCAGCCAGGCGAACAGGCGTTCCGGGAGGACCGAATTGTCAAGCAGCAGCTGCTGAGTATTTAGGTCCGCCACCGGAATCTTAGGATCGACTGCCGCGACGACCTTTCGTATCGCCGGTGCCAGGGCAAGCGCGGGCAGGACCGACCGCACCTCAAGAAACATGCTGCCTACCGGATACTGGCTATAGGGGAAATACATTGTCGGTGGTATCTCGTTTCGGAGATTGTTGTACTTTGCGTCCCGGCACACTCAGACGATCTGATACGTGTTGCCGCTATTGAACTCCTGGCCCACCGGGTTCTTCTTCGGGAGGAACGAATGAACAAAGGCCTCGTTTACGATCGCAACCTTTGGGCTCGTGGCCTTATCGGTGGGGTCGAAATCGCGTCCGAGAAGCAGGCGGATCCCCATCGTCGAGAAAAAGGAATCGCTCACGATCAACTGGGAAGCCTGCAAATCCTCATTGGGTCCGGCAGATCGCCCCGGAATGGAAATGCCGCTCGACGAAAATGATCCTCCCACCCGCGCCAGGTCCGAAAGAGCCACCCTGCGGACGCCTGGAATGGCAACCACCGATTGGCGCACGCTCCCGAAGAAACTCTCGAGTTGCGTGTCCTTGTACCCGGCCTGCCCGGCATTCAAACGGAACACCAACAGGTTTTCGGGGTCGAAGCCGGGATCGACGCGGCTCAAGTTCGCGAACGTTTGAATCATCAAACCGGCCACGACGACCAGAAGCACTGAGAGCCCCACCTGCACAGAGACCAGAACCTTTCCCAGACGGAGTCGCGGTGAGCCCAAGGCGGAGCGATCCTTGAGTCCTGCGGCAGGGTCAACGCGGGATGCCCGCAGCGCCGGAAGCAGGCCGGCCAGGTTGGCGCACGCGATCAGAAGCACCAGCCCCACCACTGCCAAAAGTGCCCAAAGCGGTTCGCCGATGCTCTGGCGCGACATCAAGGGGCCGCGGCGTCCATCTTCGAGCCAGATCCCTGATTGCTCCATCTTATTGTCTGAGGCCTGGAGCGCCCGCCTGAAAAGAACATCAAGGGAGAAATTACGCACAGCGATTTGCAGGATTCTGGCGAAGTGTTGCGACCCGGAAAGGGGAGTTTCTGGCGCTTCATTTCTGTTTCAGGGTATTTATCGAAGTGGTCAAAATTGCGATCGAGACCGAAACAGAATGTGTTGCGTAGGACCTGCGGGCGCATTCGATTTGATCGATGGACCATCATCAAATCGTCACAGCCGCGCCCCTACGGGACGCAGATCAGATGAATTGATGATGGTCCATCGAATAAACC
>JBEKIX010000097.1:0-11761 GCA_050011535.1 Acidobacteriota bacterium | reverse complement strand
TTCGGACGACGGACGTGACGGGGGTAGCGGAGTTACCGGAAGGGACGGAGATGGTGATGCCGGGAGACAACGTGAACCTGACGATCAAGCTGATCACTCCGATAGCGATGGAGAAGGGGCTGCGGTTTGCGATTCGCGAGGGCGGCCACACGGTGGGAGCGGGCGCCATTTCGGAAATTCTGGAATAGGAGAGCGGGAATCATACGGACCTGCGCCCATTGGCGCAGGCGCCGCCCCGGATTAAAACGCCATGCGAGAAATTATTACTTTGGAATGCACGCAGTGCAAAAACAGGAACTACACGTCGACGAAAAACAAGAAGACCACCACCGAGCGCCTGGAATTAAAGAAGTTCTGCAACCATTGCCGCGCCCATACGGTGCATCGGGAGACGCGGTGAGGCTCTTCGGGATAAACATGTATAGGCCAGTAGCTCGAATTGGTAGAGCGGCGGTCTCCAAAACCGCATGTTGGGGGTTCGAGTCCCTCCTGGCCTGCCAATATTCCTGATCCTCGATCCGCGGGTGTCTGCAGCTGACACCTGCGGCTTCGCGGAGTGAACTCAATGAATGGACTACTGCAAAAAACGAAGGACGCTTTTAAAGGCTTTATAGAGTTCGTCTCAGATACCCGCAAGGAGCTCAAGAACGTCTCCTGGCCTTCCCGGCACGAACTGGTATCCACGACGGTGGTGGTCATTGTCGCCGTGTTCTTTTTTGGCGCGTTTCTTGCGGTTGTTGATCTCGTCGTCAGTCAGTTGATGGAATTCGTGATCAACAAGCTCGCTTCCTAGCCCAAACAGACGGACGGATGAAAGTATGGGGGAAAAGAAGTGGTACATCATCCACACCTACTCCGGATACGAAAGGAAGGTTGCGGAAAGTCTGATGAATCGCATCCAGGCCTACGATCTGGGCGAATGTGTCGGCCAGATCCTGATCCCGACCGAGGATGTCGTGGAGATGAAAAGTGGGAAAAAAGTGGTTACGACGAAGCTCACTTTTCCGGGCTACATCCTGGTAGAGATGGACATGACCGATACAGCATGGCATGTCGTGAGGGGGACTCCTAAGGTTACGGGGTTCATCAGCACCGGCAAAAAGCCCACGCCATTGACGGATGAGGAGATCAACGAAGTCGTCAACCGCGTGTCGGTAACGGCTGAACAGCCAAAGCCCAGATTTACATTTGACAGGGGCGAGGCAGTGAAGATCATAGACGGGCCGTTCAAAGACTTTGCAGGAGTGATCGAGGACGTGAACCCGGACCGGAACACCCTCAAAGTGATGCTGACCATTCTGGGCCGGGCAACGCCGGTGGAATTGGAATCGGAGCAAGTGGAAAAGGCTTAGGGTACAAGGCGCGGCGCCGGAACGCAGCGGCCGCGCGTTGACAGGGAGTTCGCATGGCGAAGAAGGTGATTGCAAACGTGAAACTGCAGGTATTGGCAGGGAAGGCGACTCCGGCGCCGCCGGTAGGATCGGCTTTGGGCCCCCACGGCTTAAACATCATGGATTTCTGCAAGGCGTTCAACGCCAAGACCGCCAAGCAAGAGGGGCTGATCATTCCGGTGGTGGTGACCGTTTATAGCGATCGCACCTATTCGTTCATAACCAAGACTCCGCCTGCGGCCGTCCTTTTGAAAAAGGCGGCCAATATTGCCAAAGGTTCCGGCGAACCCAACAAGAATAAAATCGGCAAGGTGACCCTGAAACAGGTCCGCGAGATTGCCCAGAGCAAAATGCCGGATCTGAACGCATCTACTCTCGATGCCGCCGTGAACATCATTCTGGGCACGGCCCGCAGCATGGGGTTGGAAGTCGAGGGATAGGGAGAATCGGCGAATGCTAAGACTCGTCGATCGTCATTAGGATTTGTGAGGTATTGCAATGGCCAAAGTTGGAAAGAAATATACGAAAGCCGCCGCCGTGGTGGAACCGCGCCACTACTCACTGGAAGAAGCAGTGGGGCTTCTTAAGAAGGCCGCGTTCGCCAAGTTTAATGAGACCGTCGAAGTGGCGATGAGGTTGGGTGTCAACCCAAAGTATGCCGACCAGATGGTGCGCGGCACCGTCGTGCTCCCGAATGGCCTCGGGAAGAGCAAGCGAGTGATCGCGATCGCCTCGGGGGATAAGGTCAAAGAAGCACGTGATGCCGGCGCGGATGAAGTTGGCGGCGACGATATCGTGGAACGTATCGCAGGAGGCTGGATGGACTTTGACGCCGTGGTTGCCACGCCCGATATGATGCGCAGCGTCGGCAAACTCGGCAAGGTGCTGGGCCCGCGTGGTTTGATGCCGAACCCCAAAACGGGCACAGTAACATTCGAGGTATCCAAGGCTATCAAGGAGATCAAGGCCGGCAAGGTCGAATTTCGCGTCGACAAGACGGGAATCGTGCATGCGCCCTGCGGCAAGATCCAGTTTGACGAAAAAAGCCTTTTTGAGAATGCCAAGGCACTTATCGACGCCGTTGTCCGGGCAAAACCGGCGAGCAGCAAGGGGAAATACGTGAGGAGCGTTTCGATATCCTCAACGATGAGCCCGGGCATCTGGATTGATGAGACAACGCTGGAGTCTCGAGCCTAGTGAGGACCCGACGGATTTGTTCGCCTGACCGCGGTGCGCGGTAATGCGAATCGGGAAGTGGGATAAGCAAAATCGGAGCGATCCTTTCGGAAGCTCCCATAGCCATTGAAGGTCTCGTAAAGTTTATGAACAGATCAGAGAAGCAGCAGGTGGTGGAATCTCTCGGCGAACAGTTCCGCACGGTCAGCAATATGTTTCTGATCGATTACCGTGGACTGAAGGTCGTCGACGCGACAGAGTTGCGCCGGAAAATCCGTGAGTTCGACGGAACTTACGTCGTGGTGAAAAACACGCTCGCGCTCCGGGCTGCCAAGGAACACGGGCTGGAGCATGTAGGTCCCTATCTGGAGGGGCCGACCGCCGTGGCGTTCCATAAGCGTGACGTGGTCGGAATGGCAAAACTCCTGACCGAGATCTCGAAGTCCAACCCAAACTTCCGTTTTAAAGGAGCTCTGATTGAGGGCAAGGTCGTTCCCGCATCAGAGATCCAGGCAATTGCCTCGCTCCCCTCGCGCGAGGTGTTGCTGAGCAAGCTGGTTTTCCTACTTAAGGCGCCTTTACAGAGGCTCGCCGGCGCCCTGAAGGCTCCGGCCAGGGATTTGGCCCTGGTGTTGAAGCAAGTTCAGAAGTAGGAGCCCTGGAAACTTTTAGCTATCCATTTCTACCAATCCTCAAGGGAGTTAACAAAGATGGCAATTACGAAGAACGATATTTTGGCATGGATCGATCAAGCCACGATGCTGGATATCTCGGATCTGGTGAAGAGTCTCGAGGAGAAGTACGGCATCACAGCGGCAGCGGCGATGCCGATGGCCATGGCCGGGGGCCCGGCCGCTGGCGAAGCCAAACCTGCAGCCGAGGAGAAAACCGAGTTCACCGTCGTCCTTGCTGCCATAGGCGACAAGAAGATCAATGTGATCAAAGCGGTGCGCGAAGTGACCAGCCTGGGGTTGAAGGAAGCGAAAGACCTTGTGGAAGGCGCGCCCAAGCCCGTAAAAGAGGGCGTCAACAAGGAAGAAGCCGAAGCAATCAAGAAGAAGTTCGAAGAAGCAGGCGCCACCGTAGAGATCAAGTAGCACCCGACTTGTTTCTGCTCTTTCTCCATGAAGTGCTGGGTGCTGGGACCTGAGTGCCGAAGGAAAACGCAACTCTCAGGACTTGCCACTCAGCACTCAGCACTTAGAACTCAGCACTATAGTGCGAGGTCGCTGTGCCGCGGAAAAGTAACAGCAGAAGGCAGAAATCAAGGCCCGTACCTGCCGCCTTCGTTTCCGTGAAAGCAGAAGCCGAAGACCGGACGGCGATGCTTGCCGCTGGAATTTCTCTGCTGCCCCGCATTTCCGTGCCACGGTTTTACAAACGGAAGATGGAAAGTCAAACAAGCACGTCGAGGTAAATCAATCGATGACCAATATCACCACCGCCAACGTCTATCGGGACCGCATGGATTTTGCCAAGATTCACACCAGCATCCCGATTCCGAATCTGATTGAAGTCCAGAGGAAGTCCTACCATCGTTTCCTGCAAATGGATGTGCTCCCCTCTGAGCGGGAAGACGTAGGGCTACAGGCCGTGTTCAACTCGGTTTTTCCGATTAACGATTTCCGCGGGACTTCATCTCTGGAATTCGTCGAATACTCCATCGGCAACTGGCAGTGCAAATGTGGGAATTTGAAGGGGCTCGATTACCTTCGCGCCAATTGTGAGGAGTGCGGTAAGACTATCATCAACAGTCCTTACAATCCCGAGGGCAGCGACTGCAGGCATTGTGGCGCCAGGAACGAAATTGAAAATACGCGCTGCGAATTCTGCGGCGGCGCCGTGGAACTCAACGTGAAGTACACGGTGGAGGAATGCCAGGAACGCGGCATGACCTTCGCGGTGCCCTTGAAAGTGACTGTGCGCCTGGTAGTGTGGGACAAGAATGAAGGGGAGGGGCGCAGCATCCGTGACATCAAGGAACAGGAGGTCTATTTCGGCGACATCCCTCTGATGACCGAGAACGGAACCTTCATCATCAACGGCACCGAGCGTGTGATCGTAAGCCAGTTGCACCGCTCTCCCGGCGTTTTTTTCGAATCCAATCCCGGCCGGACTTTCATTCTGGCCAAGATCATTCCGTACCGCGGTTCCTGGGTGGAGTTCGAGTACGATGCCAAGAACATCCTATACGTCCGCATCGACCGCAAGCGTAAATTCCTGGCATCGACTTTCGTACGTGCGCTTGGTCTGACGAGATCCAGGGAAGAGGAACTCCAAAAGTCAGGGATCAAAGAACCCAAGCAGAGCGACTCCGAGATCCTGCGCATCTTTTACCAACCCGTCCAGATTCGTTGGGAAGGGAAGAACCTGTATCGCAGCCTCGAGCGCGATTTGATCGGCTCCAAGGCAGCCGAGGAGATCCGGGACGCTGCCGGCAAGACGGTCCTCGTGGCAAAGGGCAAGAAGATCACGGCAGGACTGTTCAATCAGATGATCAAGGCAGGTGTGGCCGAAATCAGGATGGACCAAGACGGGCTCGAGGGGGCTCTGTCGTTGTCCGAGGTGATCAACACCGAGACCGGCGAAGTCCTTCTTGAGCCCAACGCCGAGGTGACTTCGCAGATCATCAACAATCTGAGTGAAGCCGACATCCAGACGGTCGATGTGTTTTTCCCCGAGAAGGAAGACACCGGGGTCACCATGTCGCAGACGCTCAAAAAAGATCACATCAAGTCGCAGGAAGAGGCGCTCATCGAGATCTATCGCAAACAGCGCCCCGGCGACCCGCCCACGATCGAAACGGCCACGGCGCTTTTTGAGGGGATGTTCTACGATCCCCGCAAGTACGATTTTTCGAAGGTCGGCCGCCTGAAGTTCAACATCAAGCTCGATCTGAACACGTCGCTGGACCAACGCACGCTCATCGCGGAAGACTTCCACTCCGTCATCCGCTACGCCCTCAAGCTGCCCAAGAATATAGGCAGCGTGGATGATATCGATCACCTCGGCAACCGCCGCGTGAGAGCGGTAGGCGAGTTGCTCGAAAACCAGTTCCGCATCGGCTTGGTGCGCATGGAACGGGCAATCAAGGAAAAAATGTCCGTGCATCAGGAAATGACCACGGCCATGCCCCATGACCTGATCAATGCCAAGCCCGTCATGGCATCGATCCGCGAGTTCTTCGGCAGCAGCCAGCTTTCCCAGTTCATGGATCAGACCAATCCGCTTTCGGAGATCACCCACAAGCGCCGTCTCTCGGCTCTGGGGCCGGGCGGATTGAGCCGCGAGCGGGCTGGGTTCGAGGTGCGCGACGTGCACCCGACCCATTACGGGCGCATCTGTCCGATCGAGACTCCGGAAGGGCCCAACATCGGCTTGATTTCCTCCCTGAGTTGTTATGCCCGCATCAACGATTACGGGTTCATCGAGTCGCCCTACCGAAAAGTGAAGAACGGCAGGGTGCTGGATTTCGTCCAGGTCGTCTTTCCGGGCGACTGTCACTTCAAAGTCGGCGAGCAGGTGGAACGCGATCTGATCGAGAAAGAGAATCGCCGCTGCGAATCGGCCTCGAAACGCCCCGCGCAGTTCGAACCATTTTCCTTTTACCAGACAGCTTGGGAAGCGGAGAAGTACACAATTGCGCAGGCGAACGTCGAGCTGGATAAGAACGGCGAGATGATGCAGGATCGCGTCAACGCGCGCATTGCCGGCAACTTCGTGCTCGTTCCGCGGGATCAGGTGCAATACATTGACGTGTCTCCGAAGCAGCTCGTGAGCGTTGCCGCCAGTCTCATCCCGTTCCTGGAACACGACGATGCCAACCGGGCTCTCATGGGGTCCAACATGCAGCGCCAGGCCGTGCCCCTGCTGCGCGCGGAAGCTCCCTATATCGGCACAGGCATGGAGTACATCACCGCCAAGGATTCCGGCGCGGTGGTGATCTGCAAGCGGACCGGAGTTGTCGACAGCGTCGACTCAACACGCATCATCGTGCGAGTCGAAGGCGAGAGCGAAAACGGCAAGGGCGCCCGCGATGCCGGCGTCGACATTTACTCGCTGACAAAATTCAAGCGCTCCAACCAGAACACCTGCATCAACCAGGTGCCCCTCGTCAACAGGAGCGAGCGGGTGGTCAAGGGACAGGTGCTGGGGGACGGTCCGTGCACGGACAAGGGCGAGCTCGCGCTCGGTCGCAACGTCCTTGTAGCCTTCATGCCCTGGCGTGGGTACAACTTCGAGGACGCCATCCTGGTCAGCGAGAAACTGGTCAAGGAGGACAGCTACACCTCGATTCATATCGAAGAGCTGGAAATCGAGGCGCGCGACACCAAGCTGGGACCGGAGGAAATCACGCGCGATATACCGAACGTCAGCGACGCTTCGCTGCGCGACCTCGATGAGAGCGGCATCATCCGGATCGGCGCCAAAGTGCGTCCGGGAGACGTTCTCGTCGGCAAGGTCACACCCAAGGGGGAAACGCAACTTTCGCCCGAGGAGAAGTTGTTGCGGGCCATCTTCGGTGAGAAGGCCGGCGAAGTACGCGACGCTTCCCTGGTCACGCCTCCAGGCATCGAAGGGACGATTGTCGACGTAAAGATCTTCTCCCGCAAGGGTGTGCCCAAGGACGAGCGTGCCAAGGCGATCGAAGCGGAGCAGGTGGAGAAGATGGAAAAGGATCTCAACGACGAGATCCGCATCATCAAAGAGGAACGCACCAAGCAGCTGATCGACATCCTGGCCGGCGAGGTCCTGCTCGAAGACGTCACCAGCCGTTCCGGGGAGGTCATGCTGCGGGCGAAGACGAAGCTCACGCGCTCGATGCTTGTCGGCCTCAGCTCGACGGAGCTGAACAAGATCAAGAATGATTTCAAGGCTGAGAAGGAAGGCAAGGTCGTCGACGGCATCAAGCGGATGGAAGAGAAGACCGACAAGCAGATCCAGATTCTCAAGACCCTGCACGAAGAGCAGCTCGCCAAGCTGCGCCGCGGCGATGAGCTGCCGCCCGGCGTAATCAAGATGGTCAAGGTTTATGTCGCGATGAAACGCAAACTTTCCGTGGGTGACAAGATGGCTGGGCGCCACGGCAACAAGGGTGTCATCGCGCGCATCCTGCCAGAAGAAGACATGCCCTACCTTCCAGACGGATCTCCAGTTGAGATCGTGCTCAACCCCCTGGGAGTGCCCTCGCGCATGAATGTGGGACAGCTCCTCGAAACCCACCTCGGCTGGGCGGCAAGATCGCTCGGGCTGTATTTTGCGACTCCGGTTTTTGACGGAGCCTCGGAAATGGAAATCAAAGAAATGCTGCGGCGCGCCGGCCTGCCGGGTAGCGGAAAGATCGACCTTTTTGACGGCATGACCGGCGAGCGATTCGATCAGAAAGTCACCGTCGGGTACATCTACATGCTGAAGCTCTCGCATCTCGTCGATGACAAGATTCACGCACGCAGCATCGGACCGTACTCGCTCATTACTCAACAGCCTCTGGGCGGCAAGGCCCAGTTCGGAGGCCAGAGATTTGGCGAAATGGAAGTTTGGGCTCTGGAAGCTTATGGCGCCGCCAATATTCTCCAGGAACTCCTGACTGCCAAGTCTGACGACATTCAGGGTAGAACCAAGATTTACGAAGCCATTGTAAAAGGCGAATCCCACTTTACACCGGGTATTCCCGAGTCATTCAACGTGCTGATCCGCGAGCTGCAGAGCCTTTGTCTTGATGTTGAGTTGATCCAGAAGCAAAAGGCCCGGCGCGTGGAACCCCTTCCCTCGGAGTGAGGGATGACGCGTGACGCGTCATGGGTTGCCGGATTGGGACCTGGTGTCGGAAACGGGATTTGAGAATGGAATCGGTGAAATTGAACCTCTACCACTAGGGGGGGAGCAACATTGAGAAGTTTCAAAGACGCAATGGAAAAGTCAGATCTGAGCAACGACTTCGACAGCATTCGCATCAGTCTGGCCTCGCCCGAAAAAATCCGGGCGTGGTCTCACGGCGAGGTGACCAAGCCGGAGACCATCAATTACCGCACCTTCAAACCTGAAAAAGACGGCCTCTTCTGCGCCCGCATATTCGGCCCCGTCACGGACTGGGAGTGCCTGTGCGGCAAATACAAACGGATGAAATATCGCGGCGTGACCTGCGACAAGTGTGGTGTGGAAGTCACCTTGTCCAAAGTGCGGCGCGAGAGACTCGGCCACATCGAGCTCGCCTCCCCATGTTCCCATGTCTGGTTTTTCAAGGGTCTGCCGAGTCGCATCGGCCACCTGTTGGACATCAGTCTCCGGGACTTGGAGCGCGTGCTCTATTTCGAGGCCTATGTCGTCATAGATCCGGGCGAGGCTCCACTCAAAGAGAAGGAGCTGCTGACGGAGGAAAAGTACCGTGCGACCATGCAGGACTTCGCAGGCAAGTTCCGCGCCATGATGGGTGCCGAAGCAATCAAGGAACTTCTGAAACGGGTGGACGTCGAGGAGCTGTCAGACGAGCTGCGCACCGCCATGAAGACGGAAACCTCCCAACTGAAGCGCATCAAATTTTCGAAGCGCCTGAAGGTCGTTGACGCCTTCCGCAAATCGGGGAACAAACCGGAGTGGATGATCCTGGATGTAATCCCTGTGATTCCACCCGAGCTGCGTCCGTTGGTGCCGCTTGACGGCGGCCGCTTCGCCACCTCGGATCTGAACGATCTCTATCGGCGCGTGATCAATCGCAACAACCGGCTGAAAAAACTGATGGAGTTGCGCGCTCCCGAGGTGATCATCCGCAATGAGAAGCGCATGTTGCAGGAGGCGGTCGATGCCATGTTCGACAACGGCCGCCGCGGGCGAGTTCTGCGCGGCGCCAACAACCGGCCGCTGAAGTCGCTCAGCGACACGCTCAAGGGCAAGTCCGGCCGTTTCCGCCAGAACCTGCTGGGCAAGCGCGTCGACTACTCGGGCCGCTCCGTGATTGTGGTGGGTCCTGAACTGAAGCTGCACCAGTGCGGACTCCCCAAGAAGATGGCCCTCGAACTCTTCAAGCCATTCATTTACAACCGGCTTGAAAAAGAAGGCCATGCCGCGACTATCAAAAGTGCTAAGGAAATGGTCGAACGCCAGGAACCAGTGGTCTGGGACATTCTCGAGGAAGTAATTCAGGATCATCCGGTGCTCCTGAACAGGGCGCCGACCCTGCATCGTCTGGGCATTCAGGCATTCGAACCGGTCCTGATTGAAGGCAAGGCGATCAAGATTCCGCCTCTCGTTTGCACCGCTTTCAACGCGGACTTCGACGGTGATCAGATGGCGGTGCACATTCCACTGTCGCCGGAAGCGCAGATCGAGGCCTCAGTGCTGATGTTAAGCACGCAGAACATCCTTTCACCGGCCAACGGCCAGCCCATCGCCATCCCCAGCCAGGACATCGTGCTGGGTTGCTATTACCTGACCAAGGCAAAGAAGGGAACCAAGGGAGAGGGCCGCATCTTCGGTTCCTACGATGAAGCCATGTTCGCGCTTGAGAACGGCATGGTGGAAAGGCTCACCCCTGTCCGGTACCGCTTCAGCGGCCTGCTGATGGACCTTACCACCCAATATGACGATCAGGGAGTCACACGCGCGGACGTTCGCGAGGTGCACAACGAGTTCATCAACACCACGATAGGGCGCCTGATCTTTAATTCGATTCTGCCCAAAGCCATGCCCTTCATCAACGGCCTGATGAAGAGAAAAGGGCTGCAGCAGCTGGTCAATTATTGCTATCTGCATTTCGGGCTGGAGACCACCGTCCAGATGCTCGACGACTTGAAGGACCTCGGATTTCTGCACGCCACCAAGGCCGGCATTTCGATCGGCATCGAGGACCTCATCGTGCCCGACAACAAAACGGACCTGGTGGATGCTGCCAACGGCAACGTGATCGAGGTCGAGAGACAGTACCAGGACGGCGCGATTACCGACGGCGAGCGCTACAACAAGATCATCGACATCTGGTCGGATGTAACGGAAAAAGTCTCCGATGAGATGTTTCGCGAAATGGCCCAACAGGACGAGAAAGGGGAGGAATTCAACCCGATCTTTATCATGGCCGACTCCGGCGCCCGCGGCAGTAAACAGCAGATCCGCCAGCTGGCGGGGATGCGCGGTCTGATGGCCAAGCCCTCCGGAGAGATCATCGAGACGCCGATCACCGCGAACTTCCGCGAAGGGCTCACCGTGCTGCAGTACTTCATCTCGACGCACGGCGCCCGCAAGGGTCTGGCCGATACCGCGTTAAAGACGGCGGACTCAGGCTATCTCACGCGCCGGCTCGTGGACGTCGCCCAGGATGTCATTATTTCCCTCGATGACTGCGAGACACTCGATGGCATCTACGTCACCTCGATCATCGAGGGCGGCGAGATCATCGAGCCCTTGCGCGACCGCATCGTTGGCCGTGTCGCTCTCGAGAACGTGAAGGATCCGCTAACCGGCGAGCAGATCGTCGACGTCAATCAGGAGATCACGGAAACTCTGGCCGGCGACATTCAGTCGGCCGGCATCGAAAAGATAAAGATCCGCTCCGTGCTGACCTGCAAGGCCAAGCGCGGCGTCTGCGTAAAATGTTACGGGCGCAATCTCGCCACGGGAAACCTTGTAAACATGGGCGAAGCGGTGGGAGTCATCGCTGCCCAGTCGATCGGGGAGCCGGGCACGCAGCTCACCATGAGAACGTTCCATATCGGAGGCACTGCCAGTAGAACTCACGAGGCGTCTACGGAAGAGGCCAAGAACGAAGGCATCGTCAAGTTTCTCAATATCCTGCACGTAACCAACCGCGACCAGAACCTGGTGGTCATGAACAGGAACGGGACGCTCATCATCGCCGACGAGGCTGGCCGCGAGAAGGAACGCTACTCCGTCGCGTACGGCGCCATTTTGAAGATCAAGGAAGGCCAGAAGATCAAGCCCGGCCAGATTCTGGTGGAATGGGATCCATACTCATTCGCCATCTTGACCGAATTTGGCGGCACCGCAGCGTTCAAGGACATCATCGATGGCGTGACAGTCAAGGAGGAGCGCGACGAAAACACCGGCTTGGTGCGGCAGGTTATCACCGAGTCGGCGGAAGAGAAGTACCAGCCTCAGATCCTGATCAAGAACGAGAAGGGCAAGGTGGTCAAGAGCTACCTGCTTCCTTCCAAGGCTCACCTCTGGGTGACGGACGGCGAGGC
>JBEKIX010000096.1:0-12110 GCA_050011535.1 Acidobacteriota bacterium | reverse complement strand
CTGACGTCCTTGCGTGGCTCAAATCTCAGGGAAAAGGCTATCAAACCCGCATAAATGAAATCCTGCGCTCTGCCATGGTGAACCGAGTGCGCCGGCGCCGAGCCTGAAACAGTCACCACCATGGGCATAGCTGTCCTGCCGGGATCCATGGCATCCTCAGGATTGATGTGGCCTACTTTCTCAGAGGTTGTGGCCTACGCCTCTTTTGATTACGAGAGCGGAGGCTAAACCACAGAGATACAGCGGTAGCGAAGACTCTTTGTGCCCCATGCGTCTTTGTGGTGTGATGCATTTTGATTTGCTATGATGTCGGCATGCACGACGGTTTGCTGCTCGAGATTAACGGGGAACGCCTAGAGATTCCCCGCTTCCAAACATCCGCGAACTGCTCCGACTTCTCGGAATCGGCGAAGAGCGAATCGCTGTGGAGGTAAACCACAGAATCGTTCGCCGCAAGGAGTGGGAGGCCACTCCTCTAAGCAACATGGATAGAGTGGAAATTGTCCAGTTTGTGGGAGGAGGCTGAATCGGGCTGATGATAAAGAATTGCAGGTCTTATATGATTGATTTTATGTGGACCGTTTGATAAAGACGTGGGGGCAAAAGTGACCTATTCGTTGTCAGTTGATCCGTTGGTTTTTGGGGGACGTAGCTTTCGATCGCGTTTGATTGCGGGGACCGGGAAATACACCAGTTTCGGCCTGATGAAAGAGGCCCTCGAAATATCGGGAGCTGAAATTGTGACAGTTGCGGTGCGCCGAATCAACCTGAGCGATCGATCGGGCGAATCTCTTCTGAATTACATCGATGCGCAGCGCTATGCATCTGCCAGCAGCACGTTGCAGAGTATTTCCCGGTGACCGGGCCCATGGAAATCGAGAAATATCGACAACGCCTGGAGCAATTTGACGAGGCCCTCAACCGTGAGCTGTATTATTACTACTCTGGCTTAAAAGATCGGCTCCACACTAGCGGGCTCTATTCCGAATATTCCGACCTGTTCACGATCGAATCGATCCGTGAGATTGAAACAGAAATCGAGCGGACTCCCGAATACTGCGAGTCGCACAAGAAGAGTCTCGCACGCTTGCGTTGGTTCGCTTTGGAGCAACACCTGAATTCGCGGGTCAGCTTGATTTCGCAGGAGATTTCCGCATTCGAAGCGCAGCGCACCTTCAAATGGGACGGCAGAGAGATAGCCTTCGTTCAAATTCCCGTTCTTCTACATCAGGAAGCAAGTGCGGTGAGGCGCGGCCACCTGAATGCCATTCGGGCTTCGACCATGAAGGAAGTCGAGTCGTTGAAACGAAATCGACTTGCGGAGCTACACGTGGCATCGAAGGAATTGGGATTTGAAAGCTACCTGGACGTGTGCCAGCGTTGCACGGGCATTTCCTACGCGGGTCTTGCCGCACAGATTGAAAAGCTGATGGCCGCCACTGCGACGGTTTACTTCGAGCGTTTGAACGGTTCTCTCGAAGGTACGGTCGGCCTGCCCGCGGCTCAGGCTCGACATTGCGATGCATGGTACTGGAGAAGGAAGAATCAGTCATGGCATTTCTTCTCGAAGGAACGCCTGCTTGCCGCCGTGGGTGAAACCTTTTCTCGAATGGGTCTTCAACCCCAGAAATTGGGACTCATCTCAATGGACATGGAGAAGCGGCCACTGAAGCATCCGCGGCCATTCTGCGTTGCCATCCAGGTTCCAAATGAGATCAAGATTGTCCTGCTTCCTCGCGGCGGATATAACGATTACGCGGCTTTGCTGCACGAAAGCGGCCACGCGCACCATTTTGCATGGACCAGTCCCTCCCTGCCGGTCGAACATCGCATTTGGGGGGATCGTGGATTGACAGAGACGTATGCTTTCCTGTTCGAGTACCTTCTGGCAGACAGGGAATGGCTGCGGGATACGCTCGTCATCACCCCGCCGGACGACATGTACCGTTTTCAGATTCTATATCGTGCGTTTATTGTTCGGCGCTATGCCGGCAAGCTGAAGTGTGCGATCACACTACACAAAAATGGCCTGCCGGCCGATGCTCCTGAGCTCTATGCGGAATACATGAACCAGTACACTGGCCTCAAGCACGAACCGGAATTTTATCTGGAGGATCTCCTGGAAGGATTTAATTCTGCCGACTACCTCAGGGCTTGGATATTCCAGGTGATGCTGAGAGAGCACCTGCGCCTCAAATATGGGAATGCGTGGTACTGCTGCCGGTCAGCGGGCAACTTCCTCAAGGATTTGTGGGCGACGGGACAGTTCTACACTCTGGACGAACTCTGCAGAGAAATAGGGCTAGGTGCTTTGGATGCGCAGATTCTCCAAGATGAAATTGTCGAGGGACTGAGCCGGTGAAGACTCTGCGAGTGAATCTCGGCGTCAGAAGCTATCCGATCATAGTAGGTGCGGACATTCTCGGGCAGGCCGGATGCATGCTCGCCGGACTTGGTTTTAGGATGGCTCCTATCGTAGACGGCAATTCGGCCGTGTTGCGTCTCCATGGACTTGCGTTGTTTCGCTCACTCGAGCAGTCCTTTGAGCCTGTGCCCGTTATTCGAATCGGCGATGGTGGCGGAGTCTAACCCACTGCCGTTTGGTGCTCCAATGTGGCGGTTGTTCGGCTGGGTGCGACGTGGATTCTTACTTCGGCCCTGTGTTCCTGCCGGTCGTCAACCAGGGGAATGGCTTGGTCGTCTCGTTCCATGCCATCCACGGTCACAGTCATCCCGGCATTCGCGGCATCTGTTTGCAGGACGGCGATGTGATAGACAGTCTCCCGATAACGGTAGTGTACCTTGAACTCCTTCAAATCCGCGGGGAGACACGGCGCGAAACGGAGTTTGTCCACTTCCAGCCTCAGTCCCAGGAGTGATTCCACAATAAGCCGATACATCCATCCGGCCGAACCTGTGTACCAGGTCCAGCCACCGCGGCCGATGTGCGGCGCCAGCGCGTAGACGTCGGCCGCGACGACGTAGGGTTCCACACCGTAGTTCGCAACCTCCGCTGGAGCGGCCGCATGGTTCACCGGGTTGATCATTGCCAACAATTCCCACGCGCGCCGGCTGTCCCCTAAGGCAGCAAACGCCATGGCCGCCCAGATGGCTGCATGCGTGTACTGCCCGCCATTCTCTCTAACGCCTGGGACGTACCCTTTTATGTACCCGGGATTCATGTTCGATTTGTCAAACGGCGGGTCCAGCAGTTGGATTAGCGCATGATCGCGGTGAACCAAGCGCTGATCCACTGCTTCCATGGCCATGCGCGAGCGCTCCGCATCGCCCGCTCCGGATAGAACAGACCAGCTTTGCGCAATGGAATCGATCTGGCATTCGGGGTTATCGGCCGACCCGAGGGGCGAGCCGTCGTCGAAATAGGCGCGGCGGTACCACGCGCCATCCCAGCCGTTCTGCTCGATATTCTGACGCACTTGCGCCGCCTCCCGCTGGCAATGCTCGGCGAAGGGACTGTCGCCATGCCCACGGGCCACTTCCGCGAATCGTGTGAGCACTTCATAAAGGAAAAATCCCAGCCAGACGCTTTCGCCTTTGCCGTGTTCACCCACCAGGTTCATGCCGTCATTCCAGTCACCGGAACCCATAAGGGGCAGGCCGTGCTCACCCATGCGGAGGCCTCTCAGGATGGATCGGACGCAGTGTTCATACAAACTGGCCGCTTCTTCAGACAGGCCGGGCAAATCGTAATACGAGTCCTCCTCTGCTTTTACCTGACGGCCTTCAAGAAAGTGAACGGGTTCATCCAACACCCCGGTGTCTCCTGTGCTCAGAACGTAGCGGCTCGTCGCCAACGGCAGCCAGAGGTAATCATCCGAACAGTGCGTACGCACGCCCCGGCCCGAGGGGGGATGCCACCAATGCTGTACATCTCCCTCCCGGAACTGACGGGCGGCGCAACGGAGTAAGTGCTCGCGCAAAAGGTGAGGCTCGGCGTGGATGAGCGCCATCCCGTCCTGCAACTGGTCGCGGAAACCGAAGGCGCCCCCGGGCTGGTAATAACCAGTCCGGGCCCAAAGACGGCCGGCCAGAGTCTGATACAAGAGCCAGCCGTTGGTCAGCACATTGAGGGACGGGTCTGGTGTTTCCACCTGCACGGCGCCGAGCGTGCGATTCCAGTACTCCCACACCGCTTCGAGCGCACCGCGCGCCGCCGCAGATCCCCGGAAGCGGTGGGCTAGGTTGCGGGCGTCATTGGCGTCCCGCCCTACGCCGAGCGTGAAGATGAACTCACGCTCTTGCCCGTCGGCCAGCTCGAAGGGAACATGGGTCGCGGCGCAGGGATCGAGAGCGGTCCCCACCTTGCCGGAAAGCCGCAACCGAGTCATGGCCGCCGGATTCCGAAGCGTGCCGTTGCGCCCCAGGAACTCCGTCCGGTCGCCGCTTACGGTCCGAGCCACATCGCCCACGTCGAAAAAGGCCACCCGGTCGGCGAATTCCGTGCTGTAGGGGTTCCGCGCGAAGAGCGCGCCGCTACCGGGGTCCACTTCGGTGGCCACGTGCATGGTCGATTTCGGCCGCAGGTCTCCCAGCACCCATTCCACGTATCCCGTGACCGAGAGCCGGCGGGGTCGGCCGCACTCGTTGCGGATTTTCAACACAGTGAACTTAACGGACGCATCCAAGGCCACATAAACCCACAATTCAGACCGAATCCCTCGCTCCTTGTGCTCGAAGGCGCTGTAGCCGAATCCGTGCCGGCTGACGTACGGCTGCGAGCCGCGGCTGGGCAGCGGCGTGGGGGACCAGAAGTGGCCCCTCTCCTCGTCACGAATATAAATGGCTTCTCCGCTCGCATCGCTTACTGGGTCGTTATACCAGGGAGTGAGGCGGAACTCGTGGGCATTCTCGCTCCAGGTCCAGGCCGGGCCGCTCTCGGAGATGGCAGTTCCGAAATACGGGTTCGCCAGCACATTCACCCACGGTGCCGGCGTCACTTGTCCGTACGCAGTCGTAGTTACGTACTCGCGCCCATCCGGGGTGAAGCCTCCCATCCCATTGTAGAAGAGCAGATCGTGGCGAGGCAACGCGGCCGTTGGCGAGGGTTCGGCGCGGGGAGTTCGGGTCGGCGTAAGGCGCGGCACGGTTACCTCCACATGGCCGCGACGGCCGATCTGGTCCTCCAGCGGTCCCCGACTGTCGCTGATGATGGCACGAGCGACCGTTTGGAGAAGGATGCGGTCCTCGTTCGATATCTGGTCCGCGGGTCTTACAAAAATACCTCCCGGCCGATCGGTCACGTTCGCTTCGACGCCGGCAGCAATGAGTCCCATGATCTGCTCTTGCAGAAGTTGCCGGTACCCGGCGTGATCTTCGTTCCAGATCACCAGGTCCACGGCCAGTCCTTTTAAGCGCCAGTACGCATGGGCCTGTATGAGTTGGCGAACCAGGTCGATATTGACCGGATCTGAAATCCGCAGCAGCACGATCGGGAGATCGCCGGAAATCGAGTAGCCCCAGAGACCGGATTGCCCGCGGTGGTTCTTGATGAGAACGCTCGGGTCGGCGCGTAACGAGGAGTTGGCATAGATCACAGAGCCGGCAAGGCGTCCATAGAGTTGCGTGTCAGCTTCTGTGGCATTGATCTGCCGCAGGAGCACCTGGCTATGTGTCCATGCCAGATCAAAGACGCGATCCGCGAGACGCCGGTCTTCGTATTTCTCGACCAAGCCCATACAGGCGTCACGGGTTTCGCCGATGCCGGTGACAATATTGATGGTTGCCGATTTTTCCGGATCGAGGGTTATTCGATGCCGGATGGCGGCAATCGGATCGAGCACCGAGCCCTGGCTGCCCGAGAGTGCAGACGAACTGTTCATCGCTTGTGGATCAGCGACGGTGTTCCCGCGGCCGACGAATCGCATGCGGTCAGTCTCATAGGAGATTTCTCCGATGTCCGCTCCGTGCACAGCCATCAGATGAAACATCCACGGCACCCGCTCATTAAGGGAGCGGGGCCGGCGGGTGCACAGGATCGCCTTCTGCCGGCGGATGATTTCAGTCTGAACAAAGAGATTGCTGAACGCCGGATGCAGTGCGTCCGCGGCGGGCGATGTTAGAACCACTTCCACGTAACTCGTTACCTCGATCTCTCTGCGCGTCCCGGAGCGGTTGGTAACGGTGATCCGGCGTAGTTCGATATCATCCTCAGGTGAAACAGCGATCTCCGTATGCGTTTCAAAATCATGGTCTCTGCGGCGAAATTCAACGCGCGCCTCCGTGAAAATCGCTTCGTAATGATCCGATTGATTGGCCGGTCGTTTGAGCACCGGCTGATGCGCGGTTGACCAGAACTCCCCGCTCGTCAAGTCGCGAAGGTAACAGAACGTGCCCCAGTTGTCGCGGGTAATGTCCTCGCGCCAGCGCGTGACTGCGATGTCCTTCCATCGGCTGTAACCGCCGCCGGCGTTCGTGATCATCACGTGGTATCTGCCGTTAGACAATAACTGCACTTCAGGAACCGGCGTGTCCGGGCTTCTGAAAACACGCACCCCCGTTGTCTCCGTACCGCTGGTAGCCGCATGTAAGTCGGATAGCTCGGCAGTCTGCGAATAGACCGCCGTCGCCCTGGGCACGCGTTCCTGGAGCAACAGCATGGTCGCCTGGAACAACGGCGCCGACTCGAATCTCTTCTGCATCGGACGGTCCAGGAGTAGATAGGCCAGAGAGAGAAAGTTCATGCCTTCGTGATGTGCCATGAAGGACCGTACCGCGGCGCTCGATTGCCCGCGCGGCAAACGTGAAGGAGTGTAGTCGATCGCTTCATAGAAGCCGTATTTTCCTTCCAGCCCTTCCGCGGCGAGTTGCTGCAGATTCAGGCAGGCTTCCTCAGGCGCCACCATGAGCGCAAGCGCCGACGCATAGGGCGCAACTACCAAATCCTCGGCCAGCCCGCGTTTGAGTCCCAGGCCGGGAACGCCAAATGCGCGGTACTGGTAGTTGAGATGAACGTCGACCATGTTGTAGCAGGATTCCGAAATGCCCCACGGTACTCCGCGCTTCCTCCCATACTCGATCTGCCTCTTTACCGCCGCCTTGCAGGTCTCGTCGAGCAGCGTGTGTTCGTACGTCGGCATCAGCAGGAGCGGCATCAGGTACTCGAACATCGATCCGCTCCAGGAAAGGAGAATGGGTTCTCCGCCGGCGGTGGTGAGCAATCGCCCCAGGGCAAACCAGCTCTCCTGCGGCAGTTGTCCCTGCGCGATCGCGACGAAAGCACACAATCTCGCTTCCGAAGCCAGCAGGTCGTAATAACTCGAGTCCCGCCTCTGTTCACCAACGTTGTACCCAATAGCCAGTAGATGGGACGCCTTGTCGAACAGGAAGTCGTACTCCATGCGGGCGAGTTCACCCGATTGCAGTGCCAGCCGTTCGATCCTTGCGATCCTTGCCCGGGCGCGGAAGGTTGCCTCCATGCTGAGCCGCTTAAGCTCATCAAGCCAGGCACTCTGCTCGTGCGTTGCGTCAGACCCGAGCTGATCTTGAATTGCCGGCAGCCACTCCTTCTCGAGGTGGGCCAATTGGCGCAGTGTTGGAATCCCACCGAGGCCTGAGAACTCGCCGAGATTATCCGATGAATCCGGCAGTAACGTCCAGGGCGCGAGAAAGGTCAGCTCATCGAGGGCTGTCTGGCATTGCCGCGCGAGGGCGCGCGCCCACCATTTCGCCCGGCTCTCAGGGTCGGCAACGAGAGCGTCGACGCTGGTGACGACTTCCGCGGCGGACGCCGTCAGCCGAGCAAGGCTCAGCCGCGCAGCCGCAAGCGTAGTCGGCCGGTAATCCGATGAAAACGCCGGATCCTTCTGGAGTTCAGGGAGGGGCGGAGCAGCTTCTCCTAGTTCGTCCATGAGAATCTTTAGTGTGTCGCTCAGTCCGTCAAACAGTCTTGCTCCAAGGATCTGTTGATCCGGCAGTGCGAGAAGGCCGGGCTGCAATGTCAGCAGATGACCGGCAAGGTTTCCACTGTCCACGGTCGAAACGTAGATGGGCGTCAGTGGTTTCAGAGATTGCGTGTCGTACCAGTTATAGAAGTGGCCCCGGTGTCGTTCCAAGGCTTCCATTGTGTGAAAAGCCTTCTCCGTGCGCTCGATGAGTTGTCCGGTCGAAATGTAACCAAAGTCGTACGCGGATAAATTCGCAAGGAGGGCAAGCCCCATGTTAGTTGGTGACGTGCGGTGTGCGACCACCGCGACAGGATGCTCCTGATAGTTATCAGGCGGCAGCCAATGGTCTTCCGGGCCGACGAAGGTCTCGAAGAACGCCCAGGTCTTTCGGGAAATCTTCCGGAGAAAGATATTCTGGTCGGCCGTCAGTTTTGGTCGGTGGCGAACAAGCGGCCGGCTGATCCACCACGCGATGGCGGGGGAAGCAAACCAGAGGCCCAGTATGGGTCCAGCCACTCCTAACACGGCTGGCCTCGAAAGCGTCAGATAGATCACCGCGGCAGTTGCAATCATGGGAGCGATCCACATCGTGCGGTACAAGGCGACGAGGCCCGTGCGGCTGTTGCGATCCGGATCGCCCGACGGACTCCATTCCAGAAGACGCCTGTGTGTGACCAGCATGCGCCAGACCGTGCGCACAATCGCATCCAGACTGAAGAACGCTTCGTAGGGGAGGCACGCGAGCGCAAATACCGCCTGAGCGAAGCGCCTGCCCGCGGAGCGCACCGTGGCAGCGAGATGCTGACCCAGAAGCACATCTCCCTCTTTCTGGAATGTTTCCAGCATAGAGGCAAACAAAGGAGGAAGCAGGATGATCCCGATCACCGACACGGTGCAAAACCAGACCGGTGCCAACACCGTCCAGCCCAGCAGTAAGAGGAGTATCAACGCCGAAGGCACAAGGCTGCGCCGAAGGTTGTCGAGGAGTTTCCATCGGGACAGTGCCGAGAGCGGATTCTTCTGACGACGCCCACCAAAACCCGGGACGCGTGGCAGCAGCCAGCGCACGAGCTGCCAATCCCCGCGAATCCAGCGGTGCCGCCGGCTCACATCCGCACTGTAGCGCGATGGATATTCCTCGTATAACTGCACATCGCTCACCAGCGCCGCCCGTGCGTAACACCCTTCCAGAAGGTCGTGGCTGAGGATCCGGTTCTCGGGAAAGCGCCCGTGGACTGACCGCTCGAACATATCGACATCATAGATCCCCTTACCGATGAACGAGCCTTCATAGAACAGGTCCTGGTAGACATCGGAGACGGCGCGCGTATACGGGTCGATGCCCGGCTCACTGCCGCAGAGTCGCGCATACCGTGACCGATTCGTGCCCGGCAGGCTCACAGCCATGCGTGGCTGAAGGATGCCGTACCCGTCACAGACACGCTGTTTGTCTTCATCGTAGCGCGCACGATTCAGCGGGTGCACCATGGTTCCGACGAACTGCCACGCCGAATCGCGCGGTAGTTGCGTATCCGTGTCAAGGGTGATTACATACTTCACGTTCGACAAAACTGAAGTCTCGCCTATGATGAGTGCGAACCGATCCCTCGATCCGCCGCGCAGAAGAGAATTCAAATCCGCGAGCTTCCCCCGCTTACGCTCGTAACCCATCCAAATTCGCTCCCGGGGATTCCAGCGGCGCGGGCGATGGAAAAGGAAAAATTTGCCGCCTTTTCCGCGCTTGTACCGCTCATTCAGCTCTTCGATCTTCTTCCGGGCCAGCTGTAACAGCGGCTCGTCTTCCGCAAGCGTTTCCTTGTGAGCGTCTCGAAAATCAGTCAGCAGGCCGAAGTACAGGTGCTCGTCGCGATTTGCCAGGAACCGGACCTCGAGCGCCTCAACCAGATCCTCGATGTTTTGAGCGCTCGTAAGCATAGTCGGGATTACAACCAGCGTGCTTGATTCCGGCGGGATCCCTTGGGAGAAATCCATGCGTGGCAGCGGATGCGGCGGCAGCAGCAACGTAGCCAGCCAGTTCACCAACGCCACTGCCAGCTGACTTGCGCACAGCAGCGAGAGGATACCAATCAGCGCGAGCCGCCAATCAGGGTATCCACCGGCATGCACCTGCGCCAATAAGGTCAGGGTGAAGATCGCCGTGATCAGCGTGATCGTGCCAAGATAGAGGAGCAAAGGAAACCGGCGGCTCATGCGCTGAAGAGTCTCAGATGTGGAAGAGCGCACCTGCGCCGCTCGTTCTAGCTGCGGCAATCCCTTGTCGATCAGGTAGAAGCCGACATGAGCCTCTGGAGCGTCTCTGCCTTTCCCGGCCGCGCCCTTGTGCGCGAGTTGGGTCGCTGTGCGTGCCACCTCGCCTTCGGAAAGCAGGCTGCTCTTCGCCATCGCCTCCACTACGTGACGGTAGCGATCACGGGTGGCAAAATCCATCTTGGCGTAAACGGCGCCCGGATCCTCTCGCAGGGTCCGGTCGACAACGCTCATCGTCTCGACGAATTCGCGCCAGTCCATCGCCCCCAAGAATCGAAGGCTTCCGATGCTGTTGCTGATGGAGACTTGGTCGGCGGCCTGTTTTTGGTTCTCCGACTGCACCAACTGCTCGATGGTCAGACCGGACTCGGAGAGCCGCTGTTCAATCCAGGTGAGCGGCATTGCCAGGGCGGGGCCCTGTCCCTGCAGCCGGCGCGCAAATTCCGCAACAAAGGAGCTCACCATCGTCGGGCCGGACCGTGCCATGTCCGCAATCACCAGAATCAGGCTCTTCGGGTCCTTCTCGGCGATCTCCGTCATCTGGTCCGCCCAATAGTCGGCGTGGTTTCGGTCGGTCCTGTCGGCGGCGACCCGTGCCCCAACGCGTCGCAGATTCTCGATGAGTGCCAGGCGCAACATGATGGGGATTGCCCACAGTTCGCCCAATTTCAAGACCGTCACGGTCTGGTAGGCTTCGACAAAACTGCTGAGACCTTCCGAATCCACCCTGCCATCGCCGTGTGAGATCGCCTCCAGCGCGATGTCATACACCCGTGGGAACCCAGCCGAGGGTCCGTCCAGAAGGAAAGGCAGTTCGCGGCTGTAACCCTTGGGCAAGTGTCTCTTGGCTGTGCGAATCTGCTCTTCGATCAAATAGAAGTTGTCGAGCAGCCACTCACCGGCCGGCGTAATCCGGCGGCTCGTCTTGACCGCGTCCGTCAGCAGGTTTCGGGCTCCGATCAGGACACCTTCATTCTCAGCCAGCCGCGCCAGAAGCTGATCAGGTGCGCGTCCCAGGCTCAACTTGTGGGATTTCGCCAGAGTCTTACCATGCTGCTCCATCTGGTCGGCACTGAACAGCTCAGAGCGCAGCGGTAGCTCATCGCCGCCGCGTTTTTGGGCCGAGCTACCTCTGCGGAGCGATGCCCTCAAACGGAGCAAGGTTCGGGAAATCGTCTGTGTACCCACCTTCAATTCTAGAGTCTCCTTCCTCGGTGCCATCCAGGGCCGCCCTGGCCGATCGGCCCCCCCGAGTGCGTCAATCCGGCGGATGCGAAATGTCGCGAGCGGCCCCTGGCTGGGCTCGTCATCATGCCGGCCCTTTCCCCGGTCCCGCGGGGCCCACTATATTTAATGGCGGGTCATAAGAGGCAGGATACAATCTCAGCCAGATTGCGGGAAGGATCAAATGCAGCCCGAGTATGGCAAATTTATCGGCGGATTGTTGATCGGCGAGCCTTTGAGTGCTAAATCCTTTTGCACACAATCTCGCTGATAAGGGACTAACAACTTAACGGCTCATCCGGCTTCGATTGTTTTGGTCTTGGTTTCCGCGCCACCTGCTTTAATGGCAACCTTCACAGCATCTTCCATCGGATCTTTGAAGGGCACCTCGACTCGGAGCAGGCCGTTCTCGTAAGTCGCTTCGCCTTTGTCAGGTTTCACCGGCCAACCTAAAGCCAGTGCTGAAACATACTCGACGTCCCTTGCGGGCGCTGTCAGGTGGATGCTGTCTTCCAAGATCTTCACATCGATGGTATCCGTTGGCGCTCCTGGAATGGCGAACTCCACTACTAGCTTGTGGTTCTCCGCGTCAGCATACGCTACTGTATTGGGCGCAACCTTGATTCGATATTCCGACATCCTGATACCCTCCTTTTTTCACCAAGGTATTGATTTCATTGAAACGGTCATGGTTGATGTTCTGAAACGATCCGC
>JBEKIX010000095.1:0-12223 GCA_050011535.1 Acidobacteriota bacterium | reverse complement strand
CACAAGAAATTCGGCACGACGGCGCATATCATCTCCACCATCGTCGCGCTGCAAATCCTTACGATTTTGCTGACCCGCGGCAATATACAGCTTCTGGGTGATGCCTATGCATTCGGCATCGTCTGGAGCTTTGCCATGAAGGGGCTCTCCGTCCTGGTCCTGCGCTATAAGCAGCCGCAAGCCAGGGAGTGGAAAGTGCCGGGCAACTTCCACCTCGGCAAAATCGAGATCCCGGTCGGCCTCGGATTGATCACGCTGGTGCTGTTCATGCTGGCGATTGTCAATCTCTTCACGAAGAAGACCGCCACAATCTGGGGATTCGGGTTCACGGTCGTGATCTTTATCATCTTTGAGCTGAGTGAGCACTACAATCGCAAGAAGGCGGCAGGCCAGCATTCCGAACTGGAAAAATTCCGGCTGGTGACGCAAGAGAACCTGGACCAGGAGTCGATCCACGTGCGGCCGGGCAACGTGATTGTCGCGCTCCATAATCCCTACCAATTGGCGCATCTCAAGAGAGTTCTGGAACGGGTAGATACTCGCAAAATGGATGTTGTGGCGCTCACCGTCAAAAGGGTCTCAAGGCACGGTTCCGGCGGATTCGAACTCGAAATGGATCAGATCTTCTCCGACAAGGTGGCCGAGCTGTTCTCCAAAGTCGTGTCCATCGCTGAAAAGGCCGGAAAACATGTTGAACTGTTGGTTGTCCCGGGCCGGGATTACAGCCGAGCGATCGTTGAAGTCGCGCAGCGCCTGAAATCGACCCTGGTCGTGATGGGGCTGTCCGGAAAGATGAGCGCTGCGCAGCAGGCAAAAGTCTTCGGGGACGCCTGGGAACGATTCCCCGCTCCACGGCCTCAATTGTCACTCGAAATCCTGGAGGAGACCACCGGCAGACAGACCTTCTTCAACCTCGGGCCCCATCCGCCCCGGTTGTGGCCGGAGGACGTCGAATTGCTCCACAAGCTCTGGCTGAAATTGTCTGAGAAGGGGCTCGGTCACAGGCTTCATCACAGAGATGTGGTCAGGGTGGCGCTGCGTCGTCTCGAGGGCGATCTCGGCTCCGTGAGAGCCGATGATGTGCTCCAGGAAGTCTGGCACGAGGCATCCGAGGGAAAAAAGCTCGAGGAGGAACCCAGGAGCCCGTCTGAGAATTAGGAGGCCTGAGTGCACGATTCCGTAAAGACGGTGAAGTATTTCTTAGGACGCTGAAACCGGCGGCGTCAGCTCCCTCGCCGAGGATCGAGCCGAACTGCTTTACACCACCCGCATGAAGCCCTATGCTTCCGTCGATGCTGCTGATCGCGACAGCCTTGACCGAGGAATTGGAAATCGTACTCAACCTGTGCAGCCGCAGAAGGAAGATCCGCGGATTGGGAATCTCCATTTGGGAAGGCGTGCGCGGCGAGAAGAGTCTGCGTGTTCTCAAGCTGGGCGCCGGGCCCGCGTGTGCGGCTTTCGCTCTGGAGCGCGCACTCACCTGCATACGAGCCACACACATACTGAACATCGGGTACGCAGGCGCGCTCGACCCTGATCTAAAACAGGGTGAACTGGTGGCGGTGGACCGGGCCACCCTGCTTTCCGAAAACAAATGGGGCGCCCCTTTGGGCGAACTCGAGTCCGGGGAAAGTTGGCCCCTTGCTTCCAGCAAAGAGCTTTGCGACATGGCTCATGCCGCCGGATTGCCGATTCGGCGTGGCATTGCCCTGACCTCGTTCTGCATCATTGGAGCACCGAGCCACAAACAGCTGCTCTTTCAGAAATTCCAGGCAGCGATCGTCGATATGGAGACAGCTGCCTTGGCGCGTGTCTCGCATTCCGCGGCAGTTCCCATGAGTTGCGTCCGGGCCGTAACCGACGAAGCTGACGATGACTTCCTGGCCACGCTTACGTACGCGCCTGCGGACGGGTCGTTTCGCCGCGCGGCAAAGACTCTTGCCGCCGGCGGTTGGCTGCGCCGATACGGCCAGTGGCGCGAACGGTCGCTGGCAGCGCGGCAGAGCCTGAGCCGGTTCCTGGCATGCTACTTGAATCAGGAGTGACGGGAGTAGAGGGGCTTATTCCTCTTTCGATTTCAGAGGAACAAACCGCACCGGGGGAGACAATCGAACGCGATCCCTCTCTGCCTCAGTCAATTGATAAAGGAGCTCCTGGGCCCGTACCGGGTCTCGATCGGGACGTGTGATCTACCGGTAACCTCCGTCGGGCCCCAGTTGGCGCGCCTTTTGATTGTCGGCAAAATGCGCTTCCAAAGCCTGGACGATGCGCGCGCGCGCCTCCCGGTCGACGAGCGGAAACGTCAGCTCAACACGGCGATCCAGGTTTCGAGGCATCCAGTCCGCGCTTGAGGCATAGACTTCCGTGTCACCGCCGTTGCGAAAAATGAACGCGCGGCTGTGTTCGAGGTACCGGTCGACGATCGATGCCACGAGGATATTTTCGCTCAAGCCGGGTATGCCTAGGCGCAGGCAGCATACGCCGCGCACGCCGAGCCGGATGCGCACGCCGGCTGCGCTTGCCGCATATAGTTCCTCAATAATGGCAGTGCCGACGAGAGCGTTGATCTTCGCCGTGATGCTCGCACTCTGGCCCGACTTGGCACGATCCGCTTCCCGACGGATCATCATGACGAGCGCTTCGCGCATCCCGGCTGGCGCCATGATGAGGCGGTCGAACATCGGCGGTTCCGAGTATCCGGTGATGGTATTGAAAAAACCGGATGCATCGCGCCCGATGGCGTCATCGGCCGTAATCAGGCCCATGTCCGTGTAAAGCCGCGCCGTTTTCTCGTTGTAGTTTCCTGTGCCCAGGTGAACATAGCGGCGAATACCTGAGTAAAGAAATCACACCGGCTGGCCAAGGCAAGCCGTTCCATCGTAAGATCGGCGAGGTTCTCCGCCCAAAGCACCAGGTGGTCCCCTTCCTCGGCCACATTGAGATCCTTCAGCTTCTGCCGATGCTCCTTATCCAGAGCGTTCGCGACTCTCAAAATCGCACCCAGCTTGGAGACAATCATGCGTTCCTCCCGATCCAGCGCCATGAACGCAGTATGGCTCCGCTGAGGGAGCGCCCGCCGATGATAGCGGGCAATATGCCCGATGATTTCCAACTCACGCCGCCGCAACCCGAAGAGTTCGGACTGGGAAATGATGTAGTATGAGTGCTTGTGATGGCTGCGAGCGCCGATGAAATTTCCAACATCGTGCAGCAGCGCCGCCACCTGCGAATACAGGCGGTGCGCCTCCGTCAAGTGGTGTTCGCTTTTGAGCGTCTCGAATATGAGCACGGCCAGCTCACGCACGCGCTCCGCGTGTCCTTCATCATTTTGATATTTCTTGCCGAGACTGCGCGCCGCCGAGAGGATCTGGTGACCGAGATCTGCCAGGCGCTCTCCGCCCGCCGCGGGCATGAGGTCGAGAAGAATACCAAGCCGGATGCTGGCATCGCTGACAATTACGCTCTGGGAGCGGGTCTCCACAAGCAGCACAAGGTAGGTCAGCAGGGATGGCACCAGCGTTTCCGCGTCGATCTAAGCCAGCGCGTACTGGCGGACCAGCTTGTTGGTGCTGAGCTTCGAAATCGATTCGACGGATTCCGAGAATTTCTCGCGCGAAAGAACGGATGCGCGCAACTCGTGGCTCACTCCCATGACGATGCGCGCAGCCAGCCTCACATCGCCGCCGAAGGCCACATAGTTGACCGCTTCCCGAAGGGGAATGGTCTGTTTGATGCTGCTCACGATGTTGGCAATCTGAGCTTTCAAAAGGCGGATTTCCTGTGCGTGGGAACCGGCCGCCGGCCGGAGATTCGTGCGCAGCCTGATCGATCCAAGCGGGAACGTCCCCGCCTGCAGGAGCTCCCCGTCCTCGAGCAGCGTAACATCGGCACTGCCGCCCCCGGCTTCCACAAGCAAGGTCTGTCCATGATTCAATTCCGGGCCGCCGACCAGGGAATCCAGGACCGCGGAGTAGGTAAGCCTGTTCTCTTCCGATCCGTCGATCACCTCCACATCCAACCCCGTGCTCATGAGGATGCGGTCGAGGAAAGTGTCGCTGTTGGAAGCTTCCCGCACCGCGCTTGTAGCCACGGCACGGTAGTGGACCACCCCATAGGTGTCCATGATCTTTTTGAAATCCCGCAGCGCTTCGCAGGTTGCCCGGATCGACTCCTCGCTGAGAATTCCTCCTGTGAACGTATCCTTGCCAAGCTGGACGGCTTTCTTGAGGGAATCGAGCGTATGCAACTTGCCGCCGGTCGTCACTTCGGCGACTTCCATACGGATGGAACTGGCGCCGATATCGATCGCGGCAAGCAGCTCGTGAGACGAATCTGTCATTTCGTTTTTCCCACAGCGGGCAACGTCGGCCCCACGGCACCAGGCAGGCGAGATTCGCGGGTCGATGACGAGAAATCCATAAAGCGGCCGATTGGGTCCCCGCATTACTGCCCTGGCCCGCGCCTTGCCAGCGAGCCTGTGGACTAGCAGCAAAGCGGACCTGATATTCCGTGACAAACCCTTACCCTTGCCATCAGCCTCTGCTGATGTTAGTAGACAATCATGGATTTGTGAAATGTTAGGGAGCCGAAAGCCATGATCCTTTACATCGTGAGACACGCAAATGCAGAGCAGGGCGCAGCGAGCGCAGCGGACGAAGACCGAGAGCTTACCGAGGAAGGCATCGAAAAAATGAAGAAGGGCGCCGCCGGCTTGCGTGTCATCGATGCGGTTCCCGAGATCGTTCTCTCCAGCCCGCTTGTCCGCGCCCGTCAGACGGCGGAGATCCTGATCGAGGCATTCGACGGCAAGCCCTCCCTGAAAATAATCTCCGCGCTCGCCCCGGGAGGGAAACGCGCCGAGCTTCACAAGGAGATGTGCAAATACGAATCAGCGAGCAGCGTCATGCTCGTCGGCCATCATCCTTCTCTGGGAGAGATTGCCGCGGAGATCGCCTGGGGATCTTCAGAGTGCGCCCTGGATCTGAAAAAAGGTGGCGCCTGCGCCCTGGAAATCAGCGGATGGGCGCCGGAACTGCGCGGCACGCTGCTGTGGCTAATGACCCCCGCGATTCTGCGCAAGCTGAGTCGTCACTTGTAGACATAGATCTCCAGCACCAGATCATCGCCACCCGTCCATGAGATGACATAGCGGACACGTACCTTGGCATAACGTCCCAGGTTTGTCTTGATCGCAAACGCAAACCCGTCTTGCGCCAGATTCGGCGAGTTGTCGCTGAAGTCGATGGGATTGATGGTGTAGGTCTTGTTAAGCAGATCACCCAAAGTGATCGCGTCAAACTGGTCTATCATGCTCTGTCCGTTGTACACGCCCAGCGTGCTGACCATCGCGCCGTTCTGCGGGAGGAGCTGCCTTGCGGTTTGGCTGATCATGTGGAAGAGCACATCCCAGGGCCCTTCGTCGTAGGCATCGATCGAAGTGCTTTCACTGTGGAAGTAGTCGACGACGGGAAGATCGGCATCCAACGCGTACCCCTGCTCGAGGTACATCAAGGTATTGGTGCGCAGCGCATCCAGATAGGCCGGCACCAGCGTCGCATATTGCGGACCAGTCGCGGTCGGAGTCAGCAGCAAAGGAAGAACCGTTACAGGTGCCGCAGAAGTGACGAACGCGCTCCCTTTGAATTTGGTGTTCGCCGGCAGGTTGAAAAACTGGCTTCCGTCGAGGAACCCGACGGTCATGCTACTCGAGCTCACCATTAGCGTCAGCCGTTGGCCGAATTGCGTACTGTCGCTCGAGTAGAGGTCAATCTCGACCGTGTTTGCCGCGCCAATGAGGTTGACGATCGCGAATCCGGTCAGGAGACCCGGGGGTTGCGTCGTGTCGATTTCGACAGGGAAGGTGCAGGACACGGTAGGCTGTCCGACCGGCACGCTCACCGTGTCAACGACGTTGTTCCCTTGCAGGACTTCGTAGTAGACCGTGACGGTGACTGTGTTGTCATCGGGCAGATACGTCGTCGATTCCAGGTTTCTGAGAATCGCATACCCGCTCGAAATGGTGCCGGTTCCGGTTGTCTCGATGCGGACGCTCTGCGTGGCGCTTATGGTCACGGGCACCGCACTGGTCGTTCCTTGATCCTTGGTGGAAATTGTCCATGGTGTGCCGTCGTTCTTAAAGAACAGGAGCGTCACTTTGGTAAGCGGCTGATTGACCGAATAGGAGACATTCGTCAAGTCAAACTTGGTTATGTATCGAAGTCCGTCGGATTGTGCGCCGTCGACCACTTGCGGAATCACTTTGTCTCCGTGAGCCCATGCCGGCGCAGCCTGCAAAAATACCAATATCGCCAGGAGCGACACAACGATGCGGATTTGTCGCTGGAACATAATTCCCCCATTTACAAAAGTTCTATCGGTGTGCGATGCACAATGAATAAGATACCCGCGGCATGCAAGAGGTTCATTCCGCCTGCCTTATCGGAACTGTGGCACCGCGTGATAAATCGATACCTCCACCTGGTTCTCCCTGCCATCTCCGCACCTCATGTTTCTTTCACACGGTTGACGTTTTATTGGCGATTGGTAGGTCATTGTGGTATTTTGGTGAAATAAAGGTGAAACCATGGATTCCCAGTTATCCAAACGCACGAGCATGGCTCTGGCCGGCGTCGGTGAAGTGATTGCCGAATTGAAGTCGCGCGATCCGGCCAGCGACGTGATCACCGCCATTCATCAAATCCCGGCGCGCGAGGCTCAATGGGCTCCCATGCCCGACTGGATCAGGCCGGAGCTGGCGGAGGCATATCGTGCCAAGGGCCTCGTGCAGCTTTACTCACACCAGGCGGAAGCCGCCGACCGCGTGCGCAAAGGCAGGAATGTCGTCGTGGTCACGCCGACAGCCTCGGGTAAAACTCTCTGCTACAACCTGCCGGTTTTGAATGCGGTGCTCGAGAATCCCGACACGCGCGCGCTTTACCTGTTCCCCACCAAGGCGCTCGCCCAGGACCAGCTCGCGGAGCTCGAGGATCTGGGGCGTCGGACCGGCGATCGGTGGGGTGTTTTCACCTATGATGGCGACACGCCCGCCGATGCGCGGCGCGCAATTCGCCAGCAGGGACATATCGTCATCACCAACCCCGATATGCTGCACACCGGCATCCTGCCTCATCACACCCGCTGGACGCGCCTGTTTGAAAACCTGAGCTTCGTCGTGATCGATGAACTGCACGCGTATCGGGGGGTATTTGGGAGTCACCTTGCCAACGTTTTGCGCCGGCTTCTGAGAATCGCTCGCTTCTATGGGAAATCACCGCAGTTCATTTGCTCCTCGGCTACCATCGCAAATCCCGGCGAACTCGCCGCCAGGCTGCTCGAAGCGGAGGTCGAGGTCGTGGATGTAAATGGGGCTCCCTCCGCGCAGAAGAACATGGTGTTTTTCAATCCGCCCGTGGTGAACCGCTTTCTCGGCATTCGCCGCAGCTATATACATGAGAGCTACCGGCTCGCGCAGGAATTTCTGAAGCGCGGTCTGCAGACGATCGTGTTCGCCAACAGCCGCCTGTATACGGAGATTCTGCTGACCTATCTCAAGCAAGCCAATCCGCAGCCTCCCGGACAACCCGAAGTCATCCGCGGCTACCGCGGCGGCTACCTGCCGCTCGAGCGGCGTGAGATCGAGCGCGGTTTGCGTAGCGGCCAAATCCGAGGCGTGGTGGCGACCAACGCGCTGGAGCTTGGAATCGACGTCGGTTCGCTCGACGTCTCGATCCTGGCGGGATACCCCGGCACCATCGCCTCGACCTGGCAACGCGCGGGACGCGCGGGACGGCGCAGCGGCGTCTCCTGCGCGATTCTGGTTGCTTCCTCCCGGCCGCTGGACCAGTTCATCGTCAGGCACCCCGACTACTTTTTCGGCAGCTCTCCCGAACATGCCTATATCCAGCCGGACAACCTGGAGATTCTGGTAAACCACCTGAAGTGCGCCGCATTCGAGCTGCCACTCGCACAGGATGAAATGTTCGGCGCGGCAGATCTTGCCGCAATCTGCGAGCGTCTCGCCGAAGCTGGGTACCTGCACCGCAGCGGCGATTACTGGCACTGGACTCAGGAGGCTTACCCCGCCGACACGATCAGTCTGAGGTCGGTCAGCTCCGACAACTTTGTCATCATCGACGAAACCGATGCACCTGAAGTCATCGGCGAGGTTGACTTCAGCAGCGCGCTCACGACCGTCCATCCGAAGGCAATTTATCTGCACGGAGGGCAACAGTATCACGTCGAACGCATGGAATTCGACCAGCGCAAAGCCTTCGTCAAAAGGGTGGTGGTCGACTACTTCACCGATGCGATCCGGTACACTCAGATCCGTCCTCTCGACGTTGCAGAAGAGGCCGCAGTGCACGGACCTGCCTTGCGTACACATGGAGACGTGCAAGTGCGTTCTCAGGTGGTAGGCTTCAAAAAGATCAAGTTCTTCACGCTCGAAAATGTCGGTTCGGGCAAGCTCGAGTTGCCGGAAAACGAGATGCACACAACAGCGTACTGGATCACCCTGAGCCAGGAGCTGCTGGCTTCCCTGCCCTTTTCGATTTCCGAGCGGCAGGACGGAATGTTCGGCCTGCTGCACGCCCTCGAATCCGTGGCCTGCCTGCTCCTCATGTGCGATCAGCGCGACCTTGGCGCGACCATCGGGGAAGGAGCGCCGCCAGGAGATGGTGAGATCGAATGGCCGCCTTTTAAGGCGGCTGATCGCGGCAGGACCGAGGAGTTTTTCAGGCCGACGCTGTATCTGTACGACGCCTATCCCGGCGGCATCGGCATGAGTGAGCCCTTGTACCACATGCACGACCAGCTCCTCCACAGAACCCGCGAGCTGATTGCAGCCTGCCCTTGTCAAAATGGATGTCCCTCCTGTGTGGGCCCAGCGGGAGATACCGGCGCGCTCGCCAAAGATGCCGCTCTGGCAATCGTCGACCGATTGTGCCTATGACCACGCCATTCGACAAACTCTCCCGCGTTGCCGCGTTACGCCCTCGGACCGGACAGCCGGCTGCACCCGATCGGGATCGTGTGGAAGGCGGATGCGCGCGTCTGGCCCGATTGTTGGACGCTGATCTCCGCCGGACTCCCCGAGGCAAGCACCTGTCCGTTATCCAGAGGTTCAGCTCTCCGGAAGCGTGCGTCGTCGGGCCAAGCGCGGCCCGACTGCTTGCGCCGCACGAGAGTTCCGAGGTTAGGGATCCGCTCCAGTGGCTTTTTCTCGACACCGAGACCACCGGATTGTCGGGAGGCACGGGCACCTATGCGTTTCTGGTCGGCTTGGGTTGGTGGGAAGGCAGCAGCTTCGTGGTGGAGCAGTTCTTCATGCGCGACCACAGCGAGGAAGCGTCTCTCCTCCTGGACCTTTCCCAACGCCTGTCAGAAAGGCGCATTCTGGTGACCTTTAACGGCAAGAGCTTCGACTGGCCTCTGCTCGAGACCCGATTTCGCATGACACGAGTCGCGGCCGCGGCCAGCCCCGCGGCACATCTAGACCTGCTGCACCCCTCAAGGCAATTGTGGCGGTTCCGATTGAAATCGGTCGCTCTGGCCGAGTTGGAACGGGAGGTGCTCCAGCTGGATCGGGGCCCGGATATCCCTTCACACACCATCCCGGGAAGATATTTCGAGTTTCTGCGGGGCGGAGCGGAAGAGCCAATTGCGGAGGTCTTTCAACATAACCAAATGGACCTGCGCGGACTCGCGGCCTTGGCTGTGAAGATCGTGACGTTGTTCGATACCTCGCAGAGCGGCTCCTGCGAGGGCGGCGAACTATACGGCGTCTCTAGAATGTGGCATCGCCGCGGCGAGGAAGTGCTTGCAAGAGAAGGATACGAGCGCGCGCTGACGGTTGGCCTGCCCGAAGAAGCAGACCGCGTCGCCCGCCGCGAGCTTGCGTTGCTGGCCAGACGTCAGGGTGATTTCGCCTCCGCGAACGCGCTCTGGGAGACCTTGCTTGACGATCAGGCCGCGGGAATTCAGGCGTGCGAGCAGCTCGCCATCCATTACGAACACCGCACGCGCGAGCCGGAGCGCGCGCTCGCGTTGACGCGCGCTGCTGTTGTCCGGCTGCGTGAAAACCACTTGTCAGGGCACCTGGATCTATCTCAATTCCAAAGACGGCATGCGAGGCTTGCGCGTCGTCTGGACCGCCTGCAGGCGCGCGTCAGGTAAGCTCGCGCCCGCGCGTCTCGGGGATGAATAGTGCCAGCACACCGGCGGCAAGGAACGATCCGGCGGCGAGCAGGAAGGCGAATCCCAACCCGTGCCTGACACTCAACGCGCCGATCAGATACGGCGCGGCCGCGCTCACGCCACGTCCAAGATTGTAGGTCAATCCCTGCGCACTCGCGCGCACGGAAGTAGGAAAGATCTCGGCCGTGATGGCACCGAAGCCGCTGAAGTATCCGGTGCCGAAGAAACCCATCACCGGCCCGATTAGAAGCAGTGCGACCGGATTACGCGTGCCTGCATAGAGAGGCACAACCCCGGCGGCGATGAAAATGAATCCGGCATAGGCGCGCTTGCGGCCGATCCAGTCGCTGATGTAGCCAAAGGATACATACCCAAGCCACGTGCCGATTTGCATGAAGATGACCCATTTTGACGTGCTGCCGATATCCAGGCCGGCGCCGCCACGCGCGACCGGCAGCGCGAGAAAAGAGGGAATCCAGGTAAAGAGCCCCCACCAGGCAAACATGGTCGCTGCATTGGCCGCCGTGGTAACGATTACATTGCGCCGATGCTCTCCGCGCCAAAGCACGCCCAATCCCGCAAGGGCGGATCGTTGGGCCGGTTTCTGCCGGGAGCGCTTCCAGATCTCAGGCTCCGGCACGTAAGCGAAAATCCAGAAGGCGGCCAGTGCCGGCAGAATTCCTGCGAAAAACACTCCGCGCCACCCGAACCTCGGCAGAATCACCCACGTCAACGCCGCGGCCGCGCCGTAACCGATGGCCCAGGAGCTTTGCATGACTCCCAACGCCTTGCCGCGATGTTGAGCCGGCCAGGTCTCCGCCACCAACGCCGCGCCGCAAGCCCACTCGCCTCCCATGCCGAGCCCCAACAAAACCCGAAAAACACCGAGCTGGAATACGTCCTGCGCGAACCCGCATGCAGCCGTAAAAACCGAGTAGATCAGAATGCTCGCCATCATGGCACGGGTTCGGCCGATCCGATCGGCCAGAAGCCCGAAAAGAATCCCACCGAACGCCGAGGCGCCCAGCGTGAGCGACGCCATCAGCCCGCCTGTCGCCTGTGCCATTCCCAGGTCGCGCATCATGAACGCCAGCACCATCGAATAAAGTACGATGTCCATGCTGTCGAGCATCCACCCCAATGAGGCGGCCAGCAGAGCGCGTTTTTGAGGCGCGGTGGCTTCCGTCAACCACATCGGCGAGACCCTTGATTATGGATTTTGGAATGCAAATATTGGAATAGCGGATCGATCTTCGCGTGTTCCCGATAGAGATTCATCACCCCACGGCTCGTTTCCTGAATTCCAGAATCCGAATTACTTACGGACCAGCGGGCGCAGGATTGTTTCCAGCAAGGCGCCGAACAGAGCGGAGCACGGAATCGTGAGGATCCAGGCCCATACGATGTTCCGGGCAATTCCCCATCGCACTGCCGTCGTGCGCTGCGTGGATCCCGCCCCGACAATCGCGCCCGCGATCGTGTGGGTCGTGCTGAGCGGTATGCCGAACAGGGAAAGAAACACGATGGTCGCGCCGCCACCGGTCTCCGCGCAGAAACCGCCCACGGGCTGAAGTTTGGTCAGACGCATCCCGAGAGTCTTGACAATGCGCCATCCGCCGGTATAGGTGCCTAATGCAATTGCGGTATAACACGCGACTATGACCCAAAGCGGTATATGGACTTTGGCTCCGGCAATAGGAGCCGGCGCCATATTCGCGGACACCAGCAGCGCTACGATGATCCCCATGGTCTTTTGGGCATCGTTCATCCCATGGCTGAAGCTGAAAATCGATGCGGAAACCAGTTGGCCGCGACGGAAAATGTGGTCGACCTTCCGAGGCGTGGAGTTGCGGAAGATCCAGTTGATCAGCAGCATGATTCCGCGCCCGAGGACGAGTCCAACCAGCGGTGCGATTACTATGTAGGGAACGACCTTGAGAAACCCCTCGGGCTTGAGTGCAACGAGGCCGGCCTTGGCAACTGCCGCACCCCCAAACCCGCCCACCAGGGCATGGGATGAACTCGAGGG
>JBEKIX010000094.1:0-13286 GCA_050011535.1 Acidobacteriota bacterium | reverse complement strand
AATGTGGACAAGCACTATCTTCGCGCCAAGAAGGCAGGAGCGAAGATCATCGATGAACCCGCGAACCAGTTCTATGGCGATCGCCGCTACTCCGCCGCCGATCCGGAAGGCCATCACTGGTATTTCGCGCAGCATCTACGTGATGTTTCCGTTAAAGAGATGAAACGCGAAATGAACAAATGAAGCCTGTGGTATGTTTGGAATCGTGGAAGATCAAGGAATAACCAATGTAATCGGGGCTTCGCTGGCAGAGATCGAGGCACTTGCGGCGGAACTCGGCGAGCCCGGATTCCGCGCGCGGCAGATCTACTCCGGCCTGTATGCGCGCCGCCGGCAGGCCTGGGATGCCTTCACCGAGCTTACCAAGCCGTTGCGCGAAAAATTGAGCGCCCGTTTCCTGATCGCATATCCGCATACCATCGAGGTGTTTCAGTCCTCCGATGGCACGCGGCGGTACCTGTTTGAAGTCGCCGGCGGACATCGAATCGAATCCGTCTTCATCCCCGAAGAAAAACGTGACACGCTTTGCATCTCCACGCAGGTCGGCTGCGCCGTGGAATGCCTCTTCTGCGTGACCGGGAAACTGCCGATGCGCCGCAACCTCACGGCAGGCGAGATTGTCGGCCAGATTCTGGCACTTCAGTCCGATCGAGGAACCGACGCCAAGCGGCTGAACATCGTCATCATGGGGATGGGAGAGCCGCTGCTCAACTATGACAATGTCATGAAAGCGCTGCGGCTGATGGCGGATCCGCTCGGCATGTCGATCTCCAAGCGGCGCATCACGCTTTCTACCTCCGGCGTCGTGCCAGGCCTGGAGCGGCTGGCACAGGAGGATCTAGTCCCTAACCTGGCCATCTCGCTAAACGCCACCTCAGACGAAGTGCGCGACCGCCTCATCCCGATTAACAGGAAATGGAACATCGCCACGCTTCTCGACGCCTGCCGGCTCTTTCCGTTGGAACCGCGCCGCCGCATCACATTCGAGTATGTGCTGATGGAAGGCGTCAACGACACACAGGAAGACGCGCTAAGGCTGGTGGGCTTGCTGAAGGGATTGAAGAAGAAGGTGAATCTGATCCCGCTGAACGCGGATCCGTGGGTGCCGCTGAAGCCTCCCAGCGAGGAACGCGTGCTGGCGTTCCAGAGAATCCTGATTGAGCATCACCTTACTGCATACATCCGCCGTCCAAGAGGAAACGATGTCTCGGCGGCGTGCGGCATGCTCGCCGGAAGGGATTATCGGCAGGAAGACGGCGCGCATCTTCCCTCCAAACCGGCAAGCCCCTCAGCATTCGTTCAACCTGAATAATCGTTCACTCGGAACCTCTACCCTTCGAGGATGACAATGGCTATGGCAGCAGTTTCGGAATGAGAGAGGCTCAAGTGGACAGCATGGGTTCCTAATGCTTTGCTGATTTCTTCCGCCCGCCCACTGAGCACCAACCGGGGTGCGCCGCTTTCCTGTCTGCGCACTTCGGCGTCGAGCCAGGTTACGCCATGCGCCCACCCGGTTCCCACAGCTTTGAAGAGCGCCTCTTTGGCGGCGAAACGAGCAGCAAAATAAGGGACGGAATCGCGGTGCGCACGACAATACTCCTGCTCCCCCGAAGTGAAGACCCGCCGGACAAAACGCTCCGCCTGGCGCTCGAGCACCAGGCGAATGCGACCGATATCCACAATGTCCACGCCAATGCCGACAATCACGATTCGCTCCCGATCTGAATTGACAGAAGACCGATCCTCATTCCACTATTCCCGGCATGCGAGGCAACGGATTTGCGCTTCATAAGGTCGAAGGCGTGCAGTATTTCAGCTGCGCCGCTCTCGAAAACATACCCAACGTTCGTCATGGTTTTTCGACACGCCGCGGCGGTGTCAGCCTCCCTCCCGAAGGGGCGCTGAATCTCGGTTTTGTCCCCTGGGATGAACACACTCACGTTGATGAAAACCGCCGCCGCTTTCTGACTGTTCTGGGCCTCTGCCGCGAGCGCCTGATTATCGTTGCGCAAAAACACTCCGCCGACTTTCATATCATAAAAGGCGCGCTCGACCAATGGGATCCGCACACCCCCGGAGACGCGATGGCTACGATTGAGTCGGGCGCCGCGCTCGCGGTCGGGGTGGCGGATTGCTTTCCCGTGCTGATTGCGGAGCCGCGGTCGGGGGCGATCGCCGCCGTGCATGCAGGCTGGCGTGGCACGCTGGGGCGAATTCTGCGCCGGACACTTGAAGGAATGAAACGTGATCTTAATGCCGACCTCTCTTGCGCGATTGTAGCCGTCGGCCCCGGAATTCGACGCTGCTGCCTTGAGGTCGGACCGGAGGTGGCGACCGCGTTTGCAGCCGAGTTTCCCGGAGCGCCCCTCTGCGCGTCTCATCCCGAACATGCCGGAAAGTTCCTGCTTGACCTGCCGCAGGCTCTCAACATCCAGCTGACGGAAACCGGAGTCACGCCGGCCAACGTATTCGATTGCGCACAGTGCACACGGTGTCATCCGGAGGAGTTCTTTTCATACCGCGCGGAAGGGGCTCGCACCGGCCGCATGATGGGAATCATCTGCAAAATCGAATAGGCGTGAAGCTATTGCTGCTTTGGCCGCGAAGGGGTCCAGCAGCTACAGCCCCCAAGCGCCAACTTGCCAGTGCCTGCCTAGAGCGTCCAAGTCTACGTCGATGTCTTGGTCCAGGTCCACGTGCGGTAGAGATGGTAAGTCAGTGCTCATGCGGCTTATGCCCTGGGCTGCAGCAGCGCAGCCCTTTTCAGGGCTTGTCACTTTCTGAGGCGCAGAGGGAGGCAAGGGTGGTTTCGGGGCGGACCTCGTCGATGCGGATATGGATGAGCCGGTTGGCCGGCACGCGCGTGCCGGCGATGCGTGCATGAATGTAGTTTTCGGTCAGAGCAACCGACTCGCCCATCGCCTCTTCTTTCGCGAGGCTGATGGCCTGCAAGCACTGCCCTAAAAAGCGGCTTCTGAACTCGAGATTCTTGGCCAGCGATAGCCGGCGGAGCGTTTCGCAACGCTCGCGGAGCACGCCCGGCGAAACTTTGCCGGGCATTGAGAAGGCGTCCGTCCCTTCCCGCGCGGAAAAGGGAAACACGTGCAAGTACGTGAGCGGCGACTCCCGGATCAGATCGCAAGTCGCCTCAAAATCCCCATCAGTCTCACCCGGAAATCCAGCCAGCACGTCTGTCCCGAGCCCGACGTTCGGCAAGTTTGCCTGAATGTAACGAAGCAAGTGGAGGAATTGCGCGGCCTTGTATGGACGGCGCATGAGACGGAGGATTCGATCGCTGCCGCTCTGCAACGGAATGTGAAAATGCCGGGCGAAAGCTGGATGTTCCAACGCCAGCTTCACGATATCGCGATCAAAACGCATCGGCTCGATGCTGCTCAACCGCAACCTGCCCAACTCCGGGATTTCGAGAATCCGGCGCAGAAGATCCGTCAGCTGAGTCCGCCCCGGCAGCTTGCGTCCGTAGGTTCCAAGATGGACGCCCGTGAGTACGATCTCCTGGTAGCCCTCCGCCACCAGGGTTCGAACCTGGGCCAGCAGATCCTCCGGATTGGCGCTGCGCCCGGGTCCGCGAACGGAAGGAACGATGCAATAACTGCAGCGCGCGTCGCAGCCGTCGTGGAGCTTGAGAAACGGACGCGTCTTGCCCCCGAGGTTGGAAGGGCCTGGGACCAGGTAGTCGCGAACGGCATCAAGGGGTGATCGTACGATTTTCGCATGCGCTTCGGGCGCGTCCTTCCAGACTTCTGCGACGCGGCCCCGGTTCCCGTTCCCCAGGACCAGACTGACTCCGGGGATCGCCGCCAGCGTTTCCGGATCGCGCTGCGCGTAACATCCCGTGACGATCAGCTTCGCACCGGGGTTTTCGCGATGAAGTCGGCGCACTGTCTGGCGGACCTGCTGATCAGCGCGCTGCGTCACGGTGCACGAATTGACCACGATCAGATCAGCATCGTGATGGTCGTGGGATTCCTGGAGGGCGCTGCCGCACAGGCGCGCTCTCATTTCCGCACTGTCGGCCTGATTGCATCGGCAGCCAAATGTAGTGAGGAAAAACTTAGACATTGTAAGACTTTTTCAACTCCCGGTCTCGCTCTTCGACCCGGTCTGCGAGCTTCTTTTTATAATCCCTGAGTCGCATGGCGAGGGTGGGATCGCCGCGCGCCAGAATCTGCGCGGCCAGGACGGCGGCATTGCTGGCGCCGGATTTGCCGATTCCCATGGTCGCCACGGGGACACCCGCGGGCATCATCGATGTGGACAAAAGAGCATCCAATCCGAGCAGCGGCGATGAATCGATGGGAACGCCGATCACCGGGAGAATGGTGTGAGAAGCCAGCACGCCGGCGAGATGCGCCGCGGCTCCGGCGCACGCTATGACGACCTGGACGCCGCGATCCTCGAGGGTGGCGGCGTATCGATGCGTCCGGTCTGGCGATCGGTGCGCACTCGAGATCGTGATCTCGTGCGGTATTTCGAATTCAACGAGAATCCGCAGCATGTCTTGAATCACGGGATAATCGCTGTCGCTGCCCAACACGATTGCCACCTTCGGTTTGTTCACGATTTCCCCCTGATCGCCGTGACGAGTAAAGCGTCCTGCACCTGTTATTTGTTCAATCCTTTGGCTCCAATGTCACGGCGATAATGCATTCCATCAAAATATATTTTATTGACCGCCTCATAGGCGGATATTACCGCGGAAGCCAGGTCATTTGCCCGGGCGGTCACCCCCAGTACGCGGCCGCCGTCGGTCACTAATGCGTCGCCCTGCCGTCGCGTTCCGGAGTGGAACACAAAGACGCCGTTGTCCTCCTCGGCCATCTTGAGACCGGAAATCACCTTACCCTTCGGGTAGGCGCCCGGATAACCTTCCGATGCCAGCACGACACACACAGCCGCCTGTTTCGACCAGGAGACCTCGTAGTCCTTCAACCGGCCCGCGCACAGCGCCTCGCACAAAACTGCGAAATCACTCGTGAGGCGAGGCAGGATCACCTGACCTTCGGGATCGCCCATGCGGACGTTGAACTCGAGAACGCGGGGTCCCGCGGGGGTCAACATCAAGCCCGTGTAGAGGATACCCTGGAAGGGCGCGCCTTCGGCCTTCATGGCTTCTATCACCGGACGGACAATCTGGTCCAGGATCCGGTTCTCCAATTCCTGTCCGAGAATGCTGTCCGTGGAATAAGCACCCATGCCGCCGGTGTTGGGCCCCTGGTCGCCGTCGTAAGCCGCTTTGTGATCCTGTGCGGCGACAGCAGGGAGGATGGTTTCGCCGTCGGTGAACACGATGAAGGAGGCCTCCATACCTTCGAGAAACTCCTCGATCACGACTTTGTCGCCGGCAGCGCCGAACTCCCCTTCGATCATCATGGATTGAATCGCACGGCGGGCATCTTCACGGCTGCGCGCCACCACGACGCCTTTTCCAGCTGCCAGCCCATCTGCTTTTATAACGAGAGGAAAGCGGGTTTCCGCGGAATCGAGTCGGGAGAGTGCGTCCTCCGGATGCAAGTGAATCGTGAAAGCAGCCGTCGGAATACCATGGCGGGCCATGAACTCCTTGGCGAAGGCCTTGCTTGATTCCAGGCGCGCGGCCGACTGGCTGGGTCCCAACACGGCGACTCCGTGAGCGCGCAGGGTGTCTGCCAAGCCCGCCGCCAAAGGGGCCTCAGGACCAACCACGACCATATCGATGCGTTCGCGTCGGATCAGGTCGAGCATCGCAGGCTGGTCCAGTGGCGAGACGCTGACGCACCTTGCCTCTTTCTCGATGCCTCCGTTGCCCGGAGCGCAGAGAACCTCACGCACGCGTGCGCTCCGGCGGAGCTTCCAGACCAACGCGTGCTCCCTGCCTCCGGCACCTACCACCAGAATTCGCATGTTCTGTTCTCGATCAGGATTCGTTGAGATTCAAAGATTTCAAATAGGAACGAAAGGCAGGGCCGAATTCCTCATTCTTGAGTGCGAATTCCACTGTGGTCTTAAGAAAGCCCAGCTTCTCGCCTGCGTCATACCGTTTGCCGCGGAATTTGTAGGCGAAGACCGGTTCCCGCTCCAGAAGGTTCCGCAACCCGTCGGTCAACTGGATCTCACCTCCGGCGCCGCGCTCTGTTTTCTCCAGGACATCGAAAATGGCAGGCGTGAGTATGTAGCGGCCGATGATGGCCAGGTTCGACGGGCTGTCCTCGACACGCGGCTTCTCAACCATGTCTCTGACTCTGAAGACCCGGCCGTCTTCGCCTGCAAGCGGAATCCCATCGACAATTCCGTAGCGGCAAACATCCTCGTGCGGCACCTCCATGATCGCAACCACGCTCCCATGGTGTCGCTCGTGGACACTTATCATTTGGCCTATGCATGGTTCGTCGGCATCAATGATATCGTCGCCCAGAAGAACTGCGAAAGGCTCTCCCTGTACGAGGTCGCGGGCCACCAGAATCGCATGGCCCAGCCCGAGGGCTTCTTTCTGGCGCACATAGGCGATCTGCACCATGTCCGACACGGCACGAACCACGCTCAACAAATCAGACCTGCCGCGGTCTTTCAGGATACGCTCCAGTTCGAAGCTGACGTCGAAATGATCCTCGATGGCGTATTTCCCGCGACCCGTGATGATCACAAGGTTCTCCAGTCCGGCGGCGACGGCTTCTTCGACCGAGTACTGTATGATGGGTTTGTCCACGAGCACGATCATTTCCTTTGGCTGAGCTTTGGTAGCCGGCAGGAATCTCGTGCCTAATCCCGCGGCCGGAAACACTGCCCGATGGATTTTTCCCATGCTTCCCCTCGAAGATCTTGAGTTTTCAGCATTGAACCCTGTTTTCAGACCGACTCATTGAAGCAACGGCATTACCTAAAGTCAATAGTACGAAATTGGGGATGGTCAGCTCTCTTTGCCATTCTTTCCTGAATCTGCCGGGATACTCCGGGCGAAAAGAGCTGACCATCCCCAATTTCGCATTGAGTTTATCGGCTTGTCACATGCTTGGAGCGTCTGTTACGCTTCGCTGCCGGACATAAAAATGGTGATGCCACGTCATTTCCAATAGGCTTGGAGTGTTCATTATGCTCGATAAAAACTTCGTGCGCGAGAACCTGGAGTTGGTGAGGGAACGATTAGCGGCCCGCGGCGGCAGTTATCCCATCGAGGAATTGGTCTCGGCGGACTTGGAGTGGCGCAAGGCTTTACTGCGGATCGAGGAGCTGCGCCGCAGGCGCAACGAGGCATCGGAAGAAATCGGCAAGTTAAAACGTGCAGGACAGGATACGGCGGCGCAGCAGGCGCGCGTCAAGGAAATCGGAGTCGAGGCTAAATCGCTGGAAGATGAGGCGCATGTTCTGGAAGAGCGCGTGAACTCCAGCCTGCACACCATCCCGAATCTGCCGCACGCTTCCGTTCCTGTCGGGCGCGACGAGAATTCCAACCTGGAGGTGCGCCGCTGGGGGTCGCCTCCCGAGTTCGACTTCGAACCGCTCGATCATGTGGATCTGGGATCGAGGCTCGGCATCCTCGATCTGGATCGCGCCGCCAAAATAGCGGGCGCGCGTTTCTCGCTGCTCTTCGGCGCGGGCGCCCGCATGGAACGGGCGCTTATCAACTTCATGCTGGATGTGCACAGGCACCGCCACGGCTACACGGAAGTCTGCCCTCCTTTCATGTCCAATTCGGCGAGCCTGTTCGGCACCGGCAATCTACCCAAGTTTGCGCAGGATCTGTTTAAAATCGAGGGGACCGATTACTACCTCATTCCTACTGCCGAGGTGCCCGTCACAAATATCTATCAAGGTGAGGTGCTGGATATAAGCACGCTGCCCCGGAAGTTCGTTGCCTACACTCCCTGCTTCCGCAGTGAGGCAGGGTCTTACGGCAGGGACACGCGCGGGCTGATCCGCCAACACCAGTTTGACAAAGTTGAACTGGTGAAGTTCGTCCACCCTGCCACTTCCTACGACGAACTCGAAGGCCTGACGCGCGATGCGGAACAGATCCTCCAGCAACTTGGACTTCACTATCGCGTCGTTGTTCTCTGCACCTCGGACATGGGATTCTCGAGCGCAAAAACCTACGACATCGAGGTCTGGCTCCCCAGCCAGAACCGCTATCGTGAGATCTCGTCCTGCAGCAACTTTGAGGCCTTTCAAGCTCGCCGCGCCAACATCCGCTTCAAGGACCAGGATGGAAAGCGCCAATACCTGCACACCTTGAACGGGTCCGGACTAGCGATCGGGAGAACCTGGCTTGCGGTTTTGGAAAACTACCAGCAGAAAGATGGTTCCGTGGTTATCCCGGAGGCCTTGCGTCCTTACATGGACGGCATGGAAAGAATCGCAGCGGTAAAGTAATCGTGCGCGAATCGGTGTTGTCACCAGCGATCAAACGGCATTTCGTCGCGCTTGACGATCTCCAGGGGAATCGCAAGGGGTCGGTCCAGGACGATATCCATGGAAGCCCCTCTCTTGACTTCCACGTCAGCGCCATGCACCGCCAGCACGGAAGCCAATCCGACCGCGGCGCCAACGCCTGCGCCGATCGCGGCGCCGTGCCCGCGCCCGACAATCGCACCAATTACCGCGCCGGTCGCGGCCGGGGCGCCGACCCGCGCGGCATCCTTCCCGGCGGGGCTGCCCGGAGTAATCGTGCCTTCGCCTTGCGTGCTCGCGTTCGTTTCAGGATCCAGCCGGGCCAAAGATGCGACGATCGGCAGGACCTTGGCCGAGTCCTGAAGCCGGATAGAACTGAACAAGAGGTTCATCTGGGCCTTGCCTTTGAATCGTCCCGGGCGCAGGACTCGCGTTACGCTTCCGTAGATTATGCTTCCCTTCGGAATCACGACGCGGTCCTTCAGGTAAACAGGATCCGTCACGGTGGCAGTGAACGTGTCACCATCGTTGTTCTTCTTGGTGCTCAGATTGTCATTCAGTTGGAGGCTGAGCTTGGAGCCTTCGGGAAGGACCACCTCGCGGCCAGTCTGCGCACACGCGATCACTGCAGTCAGCAGTGATGCGAGCAGCAGGCAACTCTTTCCAAAGATCCTCACGTCCGACCTCCCGCAGGGGAATATCCCCAAACTTCCTCGTGCTTATAGATGCGCACTCTCCGTGCAGGGTTCAGCAATCATCGAGCATGGGGCACCGCAGGCTATTATAAGGGACAGTGCCGGCAAGTTACAACTATCTGAGTACAAAAGGGATTTCACCTGTCTTGGCTTGACTGTGCGCGCGTCCAGCTGATAGGGTCATAGCGATGAACGATGAACTCCGGGACCCACCGCCACCGCTTGCTCCCCCGAAAACCTGGGTACTCAAGGCTCAAGCTCTTTTCGAAGTCATTCTGCTGGCAGGAGTGGTCTCGAGTTTGCTCGCGATGCTGCCTTTCGCGTTCAGCGCTTCCCGGCGCGAGCATCTGCTCGAAAATGTGGGCGATACCGTCGCCTACCTTCTGCTCGAGGCTGCCATCACCCTGCTCCTGATGTTTCTCGTCATGCGGGCGCACGGCGAGACGTTGCGCTGGCTTGGTCTTTCCTGGGCGCGCTGGGGCGTGAATGTGCTCGCCGGACTGGCGATCGTTCCTCTCCTGTTCTTTTTAAACCTTGTCGTGTCCCTGATCTTTCAGACTTTCTTCCCGAAATACTTCATGGAGAGCAACCCGCTCACCGAGCTGGTACAGAGCCCTCGAGATCTCCTGCTTTTGACGAGCGCCGCTCTGATCGCCGGGGGATTCAAGGAGGAACTGCAGCGCGCATTCATTCTCCGGCGATTTCAAACTTATCTCGGAGGAGCCTGGCTCGGCCTGATGCTTTGGAGCATCGTCTTTGGCCTCGGGCACTACCTTCAGGGGGCACAAGGCGTGGTCGCGGCCACATTGTTCGGCCTTATTTTCGGCGCCGTGTACCTCATCCGTCGAAACTTGATCATCCCGATGGCTGCACATGGGACCTACGATACTCTCGCCTTGGTCGGGTATTGGCTCCTAACTCACCACAAGTGACGTCATATGGGGTCGGACCACGATTATTGTTGAAATAGTTGAAATTATGTTGCGCCTGACTCTTTAGATCGTGGCTTAGCGCCCTTTTTCCGCAGGTCGCGCCTGCAATTTCCTATAACTAACTGCATCTATCTTTAATATTCCCCGTAGGTTAACGGGGAGATTCCGAGTAATTCCAGCACCTCCCTTTGCAGCTGCGTCAGCTGGGGTGGAAAGGTGCGGATTTTTCGGTTTTCTTTCAGCAACGTATGTTTCTGCAGGTGTTCGAAGATCTCAAAGACGCGCTCTGCCGTAGGCGCAGTGCATTGTCTTGCTTCCGGATACAACGGAATCTGTTTCAGATGATTTCCACTCATTTTGAGGCGCAGCTCGCGTTCGACAAGAGCGTGAACCGTGACGGCGAGGTACTCAAGGAAAAGCAGCGCTTCGAGGCGGCTGACATTATGGAGAAACGCCGGGGTTACCTGTAAGGTGTTTTTGAGCAGGTCGTGGCGTTTCTCGACCAGGGGCTGATTGCCATGGTAGATGACGTAGACCTGCAGTGGGGAGAAATCCGCGCGGTTGGTCACCAAGGGTACGACCCCGTCACTCCTGGCATCGGCCTCAACAACGTCGGTCCTGATCTGCCAACTCAATCGGAATTTGAGCTGCTTCGTGCGCTGGATTTTCGACGGAGAGCCTGGCCGTTTCCGGCCTTCGTCGTGCTGGTCGGTGAGCACGAAAGCATGCTCTACTTTGTAGTCGATCCAGCGCTTCGCCCCGGTCTGGTCTAAGATCTCATCGACCGCCTGTCTGACGCCGCGCATCTTCCTGAGCCGGCAGCGAGGCTTGAGCAGTTTTTCGGCCAACTCTTCGAGTGCCTTGATGGCGCGTACCGTGGCATCGTGCCGGATGTCAGCATCGCGGCGGGTCTTCTCGGAACTCCGGAACCAGATCAGACGGAATCCGTTGACTTCGGGAACGGGAGACTCCAGCGCCTGGATAATATTGGGTTCCTTGGGTGGGGGGTATTCGATACAGGTGATCAGTCGCCAAGGGGCGTTGTGGCCGGCAACCCACTGCCGGAACCAGTCGTCCTCTTTGCGATTGCTGGGTAACACGGTGATGAAACTGCCCTTGTGTTCGTCGATGTAGCGCAGATTGTCACTGGTGCAGAGCTTGCAGTCGGCAACATACAAAAACTTCGGGCTCCCGACGATCTGGCGCAAGAGGTCCCAGGTTTCGATATGCGTGGTCGGATCGCCGACATTGCCGTCGTCGACTTTGAAGTGTACCGGCACCGCCCCGTCGCTCGACACGGTCAGAATCCAGAGCAGCTGCTTCAAATCAGGACGGAAGTCTTTGCTATGGCCGAAGGTGATCCGGTGGGTCGCGACCCCGTCGACCGCGCGACCGTCTGCGTCCTTATAGTCCCCTTGAAAGGTGAGCGATGTGGAGTCGTTGTGCAGTTCGTCGAGCCGGACCTCAAACTCCCGGACCATTTGCAACACGAAGTCGGTCAAAAGCGCCGTGCGGTCACTGGCGAATAGCTCATCCAGGGCGCGTCCCAACCGGTCGTCGTTGAGTACGGCCGCCTGCTCGGGGGTAAGGCCTAAAGCGACTGGCAGCATGGCGGCGGCCCATTCGGAGACGGAGTACAAGGGTGCCTTAGACAGGATCAGGCTGCGCAGCAAAACCATCAGGACCACGGCTGGCGGCACCTTCGTGCGCGGGTCCGTCGGAGCCAGTCGCTTGTCGAGCAAGGATTCGATCTGGAGACGTAGGAGGAAATGATTGACGATAGGCAGGGCGCCGAGAAACTTGGAGTCGAGGTCGAATGCTTCGTTTTCGGGAAACATTTTCTTGACCTCACGATGATCCTTCCGTATAATACGGAAGGATTGACAAAAGTCAAGAAGTTTCTGTTATGACCAGGAAAAATCGGCCCCCGCAAACTCTGATGCAATGTCAGCAGCAGTACCGCGAGATGACGCAGGTGCTGACGCAACTGGGTTTCGTCTGGCCAGGCACTCTGCAACGGCGCATGATGACCTGTGGGAAACCCCAATGTGCTTGCCACCAGGATCCTCAAGTGCGTCACGGACCCTACTTCTGCTGGACTTCCAATGGAAGTGTCGAAGCACGCGCTCGCTTTGACCCTGCGTGCAAAATCGAAGGCTCGTTAAAAATGCCCCGGTTGGCGCCATAGGAAATTGCAGGCGCGACCTGCGGAAAAAGGGTTAGCGCGATTTTTTGTGGCCTTTTTCTGAATCTTAGGTTGCTGCGTACCTTGTGAGGTCTTCTCTCACGTACCAGGAGCCATCCATGGTCCTGGCTATCTTCAGCTTCATCCTTGTTTTAATCCTGGAAGCCACAATTGTTAGAAACTTCTCGCTCCCCACAGCGATGCTCTCCGTCCAGATTCCTTCACGCGTCAATCGTCTGGCTCGGATCGCTTCGTCAATTCGTTGGCGATGAATCTCGGCCAGGGATTCTCGATCGCTCAAACCCAGGACGTCAACCAGCCGGTCGATTTCCAGCAAGCAGTAGCGCTGGCGCCCACCTGTGAGCTCTCGATAGCCGCACCAGGCCCACTCACTTGGGTGGGATACGACCCCGGCGCGCACCATGTTGAGGTCAATGTATCTCAGGCAATTCCAAAGATGATCGCCGCCATCAATCATGGTGCAATGGAAACGGTCTCCCCAGAAGGAGCCGCTGCGGTGCTTGCGGAGGTTGTAGTATTCAGCAAACTCTCCTTCCAACTCCTGCATGAAGCGGCTGAGGTCCGGGAGACGGTCGCACATCCCAAGGAGGTGGACATGATTACAGGTGACACAAAAGTTAAAGAGAGCAATCCGGTGTTTGCGCACGGCCTGCCTCAAGCGGGCGCAATATTCGATTCTGTCGAGCCTGAAGCGCAGAAGGAACTCGCGGTTGTGACAGCGATGCGTCAGATGGTAGACGAACCCCGGCTGGATGTATCGATTGGCACGTGCCATGGAGAAGCCTCCGACAAGAGATTTGGTTTAGAAGCAGAAAAAGGGCACGAAATCTTCACCTAAGGCCCTTTTTCATCTCTACTAACGGAGTCATCTCCAAATTGAGCAACTAATTCGCGCGGTCCGACCCCAGACCCCGGTGGCCAGGGCGCGAAAAGTTAGTTTCCGATAACCCCACTTCCCGCTCTTTGACAACGATTTCTCCTGCAAATGTAAGTGAAATCAAGGGCAAGCGGCGATATTATGACACGGGCAAGGGGCTCAGGTTTGCCCAAGAAACTCCTAAAGATCGT
>JBEKIX010000093.1:0-14240 GCA_050011535.1 Acidobacteriota bacterium | reverse complement strand
GACCGCCGAGCCGAGGGGTTAGCCCCAATGCTGTTCAGTTAAGGCTAAACCTATTGGCGCAGCCCCCGATTTCGGAGTTTTTCCCGGACCCGATGAGAAATTCCCCTGGAATCTGTGCCATCTGTGTCATCTGTGGAGTGCTTTTGGAGCCAAAAGAATCGTGCCAATCCTTAGGTTAACAGCATTGGGGTTAGCCCTCGCTACTTGCGCTTCGACAGCACGTCAGCTTCGTACTTCTTGACCTCCGCGAGCCAGTCCATGCCCACGGGCACGCCCTTCTGAACGCAATAGAAGTCCCACACGGCCGCGAACGGCATGGTCTTGAGCTCCTCCATCAACGCCAGACGCGAGGTGTAGTCGCCGTCGGCTTCCAGCTGCTTGAGCTGCTCGACCGGCTCGAGCAGCGCGAAGCACAGCGCTCGCAGCATGTTGCGCATGCCGATGACCCAGGCGGCGATGCGGTTGATGCTGGCGTCGAAGAAGTCGAGGCCGATGTGGGTGCGCTCGAGATAGCTCCCGCGCACCAGCTCCTGGGCTATAGCCGTCAGGTCGTCGTTGAGCACGATCACGTGATCGCTGTCCCAACGCACGCCGCGGCTGACGTGCAGCAGGATCTCGTCGACGAATTGCATTGCGGATGAGATCTTGTCGGCCAGGCTCTCGGTCGGGTGATAGTGGCCGGCGTCGAGGCAGACGAGCTTGCCGTTCTTGACGGCATAGGCCAGGTAGAACTCGTGCGAGCCCACGGTGTAGCTTTCGGCGCCTATACCGAAGAGCTTGCCCTCGATCGAGTCCAGGTGATGCTTGGGATTGATCTTCTCGGCGAAGATCTCGTCCAAAGCCTCCTTGAGGCGCTCGCGCGGACCGCGGCGATCGGCAGGGGTGTCCTTCATACCGTCCGGGATCCAGATGTTGGTGACCGTGGGCGTACCCAGGGCCTTGCCCATGGCCGCGCCGACCTTGCGGCAGGCGATGCAGTGCTCGATCCAAAACTTCCGGATGGCCTTGTCCTTGTGCGAGAGCGTGAAGCCGTCGGCGGCCTTCGGATGGGCGAAACAAGTCGGGTTGAAATCCATCCCGATGCCGAGCGACTTGGCCCAGTCGATCCAGCTCTTGAAGTGGGCCGGCTCGATGGCATTGCGGTCGACCTTCTTGCCCGCCGGGAACTCCACATAGAAGGCATGGAGGTTGAAGCGGTGCTTACCGGGGATCAGCGAGTAGGCCTTCTCGGCGTCTGCCCGCAGCTCCGCGGGCGGTGCATCGAGACGGGGACAGTCGCGAGTTTCTTCAGAGCGGCCTCGGTGTCTACGCCCAGCGCGGCATAGCGATCCTGGGCCAACTGATAGGCAGTTTCGATCTGCTCAGTGGTCATAGTGGCACCTTTTGAAGGGTTTTGGTCTCAAGCCGCCGCGATTATGGCTGAATGTGCGCAAGGGCGCAAACCAAATACATCTCGAAGCAATGAATAGAGTCTATATCTGTAGCTTCTTCGCTTTTCTGCAAGACGTTTCCGGCCTTGCGCGATCCCGACCGCCGTTCCCATGTGAAGGGTCTTTATGCCGTGACGTATAGCGTACTCGATCTGCTCGTCATAGGTGTGCACCTCGCGACAGGCTCAATCTCAATTGAACGATCGCACCGCGATTGCCAGCCTTTGCCGACTCTTCGCTGCTGAGCTGTCTGGATCAGCCCGGATGTATTAATATGTGGGAGCGACGGCTTTCAAATAGCAATGTGCTCTCGACCAGTTGCGTGATTTCCGACAGGCGCGGGGATGCGCCATTCAGATGGAACGCAAGACGAAGCCTGCCATCTACACCGGGGAACAAGTGCCTTTGCAGCCGATGGTCACAGTGCCGGCCAAGCATGAGAGAGTCGCTGCGGTTTTAGAGGCCGGAGCTATCGGTACGGCCTTTCTGATACCGCTGGTCTTCTGGCCGGCAGCGGAATCTCCGTTTTCAAGTGCCAAACAATGGCTGCTTATCGCATGGGTTTTTGTAGGCTTTGTCGTTGCGGGCGCGGGCCGGTTATATCGTCAGCGGCACCTTCCCGGGCGTGCCGCGCTGGCGCTGGCTGTCTGGATCTTTGCCTTGTCTCTTTCCGCGGCGTTGGGTTCGGAAGTGTCCCTCCGGGCACTGATCGACGCGTTGCTGCCCTGCGGCAACTTCCTCCTTCTTTTCTGGATCGCTCCGAGATCACATAGACTTGTCTTGGCGCTGGTGGCGAGTGGGACGCTGGCGGCATCGGTGGCGATCCTCCAGTACCTGCACCTTGATCCCTTCAGGCTGTTCGGCATGGCCAGCTCGATTCAAGGGAGTTCGAGAATCCAGGTTTTTTCCACCCTGGGGAATCCGAACTTTGTGGCCTCCTTTCTAGCATGCGTTCTGCCTCTGACCTTGGTCTGCGCCACAACTGCCGGCCTCGTCGGCAGGCCCAGAGCGCGCCTGTCATCATTTGCCACCTTGATCCAGGCCGGAGCTATTGTGGCTACGGGTTCGCGCGCGCCAATCCTGGCCTTGCTGGCCGCAAGCGCATGGCTGCTATTTCGCAGGAACCGATTATGGATGAGATTTCTTGGATTTGGCCTGCCAATCACGGCGCTTCTGCTCTTGTTTTCTCCCGCCCGGCCTCTTCAAGAAACCATGGCCGGGCGTTTTTACATCTGGAAGGTGGTTGGGAAACATATTCTGGAAATCCCGCTGACCGGCTACGGTCCGGGCGCGTTTTCCCTGCGTTTTGCCGAATGGGAGACAGCCCAGTTGCGGCTCTCTCCGGAGAACGCAGATCGGGCTTTTGCCGGATTCCAGGACCACGCGCACAATGACTATCTGGAAATCTTAGTAGACCATGGGTTTATCGGGTTGGCCGCCTTTATGCTGATGTTGTTCTTGTCGGTACCGGCCTTCCGTAAGTCTCGTGATCCCGGGAGCCGCTTTGAAGATGGATTCATCGCAGCCGTAATAACCTTACTTGTGGTCGCTCTGGTAGATTTCCCACTTCACAGACCGACCGAGCTTTACTTATTATGGACATATATCGCACTTATCGGGATCTCTAAAGAAACCGGCAGTTGAGAGCCATTCTGGCGCCCCAGGCAGCTGCTCAGGAAACACTTATTCGAAAGGAGATCGATATGATGTGCAGATTTCGTAGAACCGTTTCTCTCGTTCTCGTGTGCGCACTCCTTGCCTTGGGGGTGAGCCGGGCAATGATCAGCAAGTACGAGCAGAAAAGGCAGCAGATTCTTGCCGCCTGCAAGGCCGAGCGTGAAAAGTTGGGTGTGGCAGAGCAGAAGGCGCTCGCCGGCAAATGCCAGACTCCCGAGATTGCTCTGGTTTCACCCGCAATGCTTAATCCCGGCCAGACTGCGGAGGTCACAGTCACGGGAAAATTCCCTGCTGGAACCAGGTTCCTTTTTGAATCGGACTGCATCGACGTGTTGAAGGAGTCCGTAGCTGCCAATACCTACCATGCCACCGTCAAGGTTTCGGCGGAATGCGGGCCCGAAACTTTGGCCGTCGAGGCCTTCGCCCCATTCTGCTGCAAGAGCGGCAGACTGGATCATGCTCTTACGATCGGCGGCAACTTCGAATGGGATCTTACTGCCAGCAATGGTTGGCGGGTGAAGGCTCACGCAGCCGCACCGGAGGCAGGCGCGGGTAGATCCGCCGAACTCAAATACATGCTGGAATTCTTCCGAGGGAATGAGACTGCGCCATTTACAAGGCGCGAGGCAACGCTCCACCCCTCAACCGGCTCATCGTCGCCGAGCTACTACTTCTCGATCAGCAATCAGGATGAATCCAGCATGAACACTCAACAGGAGATGGAAAAGATCTCCAAGCAGATGGCCAATCCCAGTCTCTCTAATGCCGAGCGCGAGAAGCTGATGAAGCAGATGGAGGCGCTGTTGACGAATATGACGAAGGACGCGAACAAAATGACGGACCCGGCATATATGAAACAGCTCCAGGCGAAGGCAGATGAGTTTGGCTGCGGGGCGATCAACGCGACGGTTCAGAACGGCAGCGTGACTGGGACCATGAATTGCAGCCAGAAGGTAGGTTCCAACCTCAAGATCACTGGTACCATGAAAGCGCAGGCGAAGTAGACGCGATCTCAGCGCAGCCGGCGGCCACAAGCCTGGTAAGTGGATGGTCCGAATTGACTGTGTTTCGGATCGCTGGTAGAGCACTACCTCGGAAGCTGAGAAAGTGGTGGGATCGGGTCGATTCTGCAGCTGATTTCGCCTATCGATCACGGCAAACCTAGCGGACTTTGGTTTCACTCCCGCCCATAGAATCCTTCATAATTTGAGTTTATCAGCGAGGAGGATGAGATATGAGACGAGCCGTGCTTTTCGGGATGGTCGTTGCAGCAGCATGTATCTTTGGAACTGCGCTGGGGCTATCTCAACAGTCCGGGTCCACCAACTTCGTGGGTGGACCGGGAGGCCGGGAGTTCTCGGATCCGGAGCCATCCGCTGGGGCACGCGTCACCGAGGTACGCATCAGGTCCAGCGACGCGATCGACGCGGTGCAGATGGTATATGCCCTTGCAGTTGGGTCTGGTTTCATGGGCGATCAGCACGGCGGTTCCGGCGGCAGACTCAGTGTTTTCAGCCTGGACCCCGACGAGTACATCACAGGAATCTCAGGCCGCTATGGAGACACCATCGATTCCCTGCGGATCCAAACCAATAAACGCGCGTCGCAGTTGTATGGAGGCGGCGGGGGCAACAGAGATTACCGTCTTGAAGTGCCGAGAGACACCCAGGCTGTCGGGTTTGTCGGCAGATCGGGGAACCTGGTCGACGCGATCGGCCTGATTTACGTTCCGATCCAGCGACGACGCGGTCTTTTTGGCCAGACCATTGATGCTATCGGACTGACCTACACCAGAATTGCATTCAGGAGGTAGTGCTTAAGAGGGAGCAACAGCTGAGAGTATGGCACGCGGGTGGGAAAGCAAGGCGGTCGGGTCGCAGATTGAAAATGCTTCAAAGGAAGTGGACGGCCGCGAGGGTTCGGCCCGCCCCGAGGTTCCGGGAGCAGCAACGGTCCGTGCAACCGTGTAGTGTCGCAACTGGCTGTTTGATTGCAGATTTCAATCAGGTAGATGAGCACCTTCGCGCGGGCAATCGGCGGGGGTCTGGAAGGCAGGTCGGGGCAGTCAAGAATTTTCCGAATGGCATCAGGCGGATTGATCGCTGCAACAATCCTCAGGCGGCCCCGGAAAGTTGTTCTTGACCTGCTCAGTCCGAATGAAAAACGCGAGTAGGGCCCTGTTTAGATTGTTCAATAGGGCCGTTGACCGAGCCAGTTCCCCGGCGGATCGTAGTTGCAGACCCAGACCTCGCGACCTCCTCCGCGTGCCACGGCACAGCCCAACCTCTTGGAGTCGCGCCAAACAAGCTGGGTGTAGTGGCCGCAGATGCCCTTGCAAGTATTCGAAGGATAATCGTAATTTAGGGACTCGGAGGCCCAGCGTTTGACTACCACGGAGGATGTGGCGGCTGCACCGGTAATATCAAACAAGTTTTCTCCATAAGTCGAGTCCGGATTGTGAGCGAACTGGTGCTGATCCCGCAGCCTGTCGGCCCATTTCTGAGCGACGTTAGCCAGCTGATCAGACCACACGAGCGGCGGCACCTTGACCTCGGCTCGTATCGCATTGTGAGCAACCAGCATCTCACGGGCGAGGGTGGAAACCTGAGCGGTTTTGGGGCTGTCGGGCAACTGCTGGGATTGAGCACCGCTGATCGCGGCTGTCAGGGTCACAAGCCAACTCGCCTGCTTTGCAAAACGATACATTCCCCGCAGGGCGGCTTCGCAAATCAACTTTCCTGTCATAATGCAAAGATATCACATCAATCCAATATTCCGGTGCGTTGTGGTTGCCAGAAATGTGGTCCAGATTGAAATTGTTGCACTTACAGGGCAGCCATATAAGCAGCCTGGTGTGCGTCGCCCACTGACCTGAAAACTGCTGCAAGTCGCGACAGCAAATCGATTGTAATCCGTTCCAATCGTGCCGATAATAGCCGTTAGGCTGTATTTCACGACTATGTTTGTACGCTTTCGCAGCGTCGATACGCTGGTCAGCCTGCCTACAAGTTGGGCGGCAGGATGAAGGATCTGTCTTCCGCGATACGCAAGAAGTCTTAACCACAGGGAGTTAGTGATGGAACGTTGGCTGGGGAAGTACTCGGAAGTCCTCTACGCGCTCATGCGCCTGGTGGTTGGCGTCCTTTTCGCATGCCATGGGGCACAGAAACTCTTCGGCGTGTTCGGAGGTCAGAGCCTGTCTTCCGACCCCCTCGTAGTCACAGCCGGGGTAATCGAATTCATCGGGGGCGGTCTGGTGGCCCTCGGACTATGGGCGGGGTACGCCGCATTTGTCGCAAGCGGCGAGATGGCCGTGGCCTATTTCAAGGCGCACGCATCGGGTGGGTTCTGGCCAATTGTCAACAAGGGCGAGCTCGCGGTTCTATACTGCTTCGTCTTTCTTTATATCGCATCCAAGGGGTCGGGTGGCCTGAGCGTCGATGCGCTGACAAAGAAGCGGCACTTCTGATCCGTCTAGCCGCCGAACCACCCGCTGCAACCACCAGCGGGCACCAGTGTGCGGAGTGATATCAGCAGGGCGAAGCGCCTGCCTCGGCTGAGCGGGAGCGTTTATCGTTTCTACCCCCCGAAATTTGTATCGCGGTTCACCCGCAGTCTTACAGGATTGCGACCACGAAGTCCCGATCTGAGAAATGTGCGTCGACCGGAAATTGTCGCGTTTCCAATCCATGTCAGCGCCAAGATCTCTGCTCGTCTACCTCGCGATCGGGTACTGCGCGGGCAGCCGGCGGCGGTCTGGATGGGAGGTCGAGGCAGATTTAAACCGCCTACAACATCGTTTTGATTGGTTCTCCGGGATCTGGAGAGACCACGCTGGCGCGCCGTCTGCAAACGATCCTGCCGCCGATGAACTTCGGCGACGCGATCGACACGACAAAGATCCATTCGATGGCCGGCCTGCTTTCGGAAAAGGACGGCCTGATCGTGCCGAGGCCGGGCAAAGTCAGCCTGGAGCACAATGGCCTGCTGTTTCTGGATTAACCCCCCGAGATTCAGCGCCACATGCTGGACGTTCTGACGCAGCCTCTCGAAGGTGGAGAGTTTACGATAAGCCGCGCCTCGATGTCGCTGACATTCCCGGCTCGCTTCATGCTCGCCGCCGCAATCTCATGTCCTGGATCAAATCTCAGAAATGCAGCACCAATCCCGCGGAAACCCGCAGCTGGTTTTGTGTATTCGACGCAAACCGCGCCATCAAGTAATCGACCTGGATCGGGCGAACCGATACGAATGGCGCTGCCTTGATATCGACTCCTCCACCCATTGCGAATGCGAGCGCAGTCTCGCTGCTACTGAGCACCGTGTTGTATAGAGCGATCCCCGAGAGGTTCCCCGTGCTCGTCGATTCGTGCGCCCCACCAAACAGAACGTGAGCGTATGGTGAAACCCGCGCGGGCCACCGAACCTCCGGGCCGAAGACATAAGTGTGAAACTTCGCCGTGCTATCACCCAGCGTGGTGCCATAGTGGCCGCTGAAATCTGCTTCCATACCGAGCCACGGGAACACCCTGTACGTGGCAGAAACTTCCCAGCCGTTCAGATTTGGCTTGGTGTTCACCGCCAGAGGTGCAGTCACTATCGCCGGACAAATTGTCCCCGGCGAACACACGAACATCGTTGTCTGCGTCAGTGAAGGACGCAAGTACGAATACCCTCCAAAGAGTGTGATCTTGTCTTGGGCTGTTAATGTGCTTGCTGATAAGGCCAGGGCGAGGAATGTAATTAAGATTAAGGAAAGCTTGTGCATGAGAACCTCCGACGGACACCGGGATCCCAGCCAGAAATCATACAATGGGACGCTGCGCAAATGCGAGGCAGGTTCTGATAAAGAGAACAGCCGTCTCGATGACACTGCGCTCGGCCGGCGCGTGCGCTCGCTCGAGGTCTCCTCAGCACAAACCAAAAGTTGTGGCTGGGCTGCTGCTGCATGGCGTACAGGCATCGCAGACAGTTTCTCCCATAGAGCTTCGATTAGGCGGACGTAAGGCACGTATTTCGGAACTGGGGAGCCTCAGTCCCCAGGAGTCCCGTTCGGGTCAATAACCCCTCACGCGTGCTTCAATTCGCTTCTTCTCCGCTGTGCGGCAGAAGCCCGTTTTCTTCGTCAGCAGGAGGGGTTTTCACCAGCACAACTCGCGAATAGAGCAGGGCGAATCCCTGGCGTTGCGCATTGAAATGCGATTTTGAACCCGGCTGCGCGGTCATGATTCCCAAATCGCAGCCGGCGCTCCGCGCATCACGAAGCCGTCGGCGTAGGAGCGCCGCCTGAATCCCTCGGCGACGGAACGTCGGCAACGTGGACGCGCCGCAGAGTTGCGCGATTCCCTCGTTGACCCGAAGGCCTCCCCCGCCGGCTGCTGCGCCGCCAACGAGCGCAAGATAGGCGCGGAAGCCGGGCATTTCTGAGAACTGGGCGAAGGCATCCTCAATCGCCCGTCGAGGTGGGAGAGCGACGCCGCTCCCTGCACCTGTTGCGTCCGGGTGCTCGAACCCGGTAATCACGACATCGATCCAGGTATCCAGGTCGTTCGGCTGAACAGTCTCAATCGTCACTCCTGCGGTCTCGGCCGGAAGCAGATCTGAATCGGCGGAAATCCTACCAAGTACATTTTCAAATCCCTGCAGGAGGTAGCCCCGTGCGGTAAAGAGCGCATGCACGGCGGGACTCGCGAGCGTGGCGACCTCTGCTTGGACGAAGCTGCCTCGTTCAAAGTAATCCTGCTCGATTTCCTCGAGCATCGTGCCTTCTAACCCTCCGTCGAACCCTACACCGATGATTTTGTTGGCAGGAGAGTCGGGACCCGAATAAACGGCTATGCCTTGGCCGAGCGGCTTGACGAAGGGGCGCACATTGGGATTATGCCGCACTGCAGCCTCGCCAATCGCTTTCGAACCGCGGGCTTCGAACCCGTCGATGCGTCGTGCCAAGTCGACATCGGCCAGAATCATGATTTTCCTTTCTTCGACACTCCGATAATTGCGAGATTTTATCCCAATTCACGGCCAGATAATCTGAACCGTCACATCTCCGTTAGCGGCCGTCGACCATTTTCTCGTCCGGTTCACAACCGCCGGATTCAGGGAGTGCCCGCCGACTTCGACTGAGACATTGACGGTGTCCTGGCCGTTAGGCTGCGCGAGCGCGAACGCCGGCTGGTTCGGCCAAGTCAGCGCTACGAGGCTCCCCGCTAGAACAGCCGCGACGGCGCGCACCCGACCCACTGGGTCCTTGTAGGTGCCCCCACTCATTTTCTTATTGATTGGGATATGGCTTTCGGTGACCGGAACACCATCATAGATTGAGTCGAGCGCGTTGCCAAACTGATCAACAACGGGGATAGCCAACCAGTGTTGGTACCAAGTCCCTAGCGCCACCATGCCGGCCGGAAGATCGTTTGCGGCTGGACTGGTGGTTGCGTCCGTCACCAGGTTCTTGGGTTGCACTACCCCATTTGCTTGGGGATGCGGCGTGCCGATGGCCGCCGGAATCACGACGATCGCCGAGGCGCTGCCGGCGAGCTTTCCCTTGATCCACGCCTCAATCGTAGTGTTGCCGTCCTGTTTGTTCTTGGCCGTGGGACTCTTGCCCGGCACCTCGAAGGTCACCGCTCCTTCCGCCTTGTCCCTTTGGATATTTGCGACCGCCACACGCCTATGCCCACTTATCTTGATCTTAATGTCATCCGTCCTGTCCTTGGGATCTACGGTTGCGGTCACGGTCGCCTTGATGTCCACTGAACCGTCTTTGGTATAACCGGTCTTGATGGGACCGGGCGAGAATGAAACGGAGGGACGCGGCGCAGCGTGAGCGACTGGAACTTTGCTCGTCTCTCCCCCCGCCAGAATGGGCGCGGCTGTTGATCCAAAGCCAACGAGCCACAGGACGACTACGCATGCGGGGACGCCTCGCATAGTCAGCAGTGTCGCTCCCATAGTGACTTTCTTCTCTATTAGAAGATCATGCCAGCGGCCACATCCAGAAACAGGAACGGGGCTATCCTGCGGAAAACGGGACCATCTCGCAAGAGCATTCTTATGACCGGATGGCAATAATCGCCGGACAGGGACAGGTGGGCGAACTTTCAGGGTGTCACATCATGCTTTGGTGTAAGATGCCAAGCTGTGTGCTGTATACGAATCTGGGCAGCAAGCCAAGCTGAGATACGATCCATGAACCAGCAGGACCCTGCGTTCCCAGCCCAGCCCGATTCCCAAAGCCTCTTCTTATTTCTGTCAGCTGAGCGAATAAAGTCAATAACCTGGCGAGCACGGGAGGAGGTATTCAGATGAGAATCCAGTTGATCTTTCCGGCCCGGCCGATCGAGACCGCGCGCAGCTCGTTTACTGTGATGCCCTTGTCGCTCACGCTGCTCGCGGCGCTCACACCACAAGGCCATGAGCTCAAGCTGATTGATATGTTTGCCGGAGACCAACCCGATTATGAGGTGGACGTGGACCTGGTAGGGATCACGGTCCGGACTCCGGTCGCGATCAAGGCGTATGAGATTGCCGACGAATTTAGGAAGCGAGGCAAAAAGGTTATTCTGGGTGGGCCGCATGTTTTCGCCATGCCTGAAGAGGCCAGGATGCATGCAAGCGCGGCTGCAATCGGAGAGGCAGAGAAGCTCTGGCCGGCGATAGTCCAGGATGCGGAGCTGGAGAAGCTCAAGGATTTCTATGTCAGCGGTCCTTATGAAATCGAGCGATTGAAAGGATCGGTGCATCACGAAAAGGAACGACCTGACTTGGCCGGGCTTCCCATGATGAGACGCGACCTCCTGCCACGCGAGCGCTATTTCATGGATTCCATCTTCACTACCCGTGGCTGCCCCAACCACTGCCACTTCTGCCCGGTAACCGACATTTTCGGGCCCAGGATACGCCGGAAACTTATGAAAGGACTTTGGAATTTTGCGATGAATGCAGCATCACCCCGTTCATCTTCACTCTGAACCCCATGCCTGGAAGCCGGATCTATCGTGAATATCTAGAGCAGGGAAGAATTCTGACCGATCAGCCCTGGGACCATTACGGTGGAGGGTATGTGGTTTTCAAGCACCCGACCATGTCGGCAGAAGAGATGTTCAAGATGAATGGCAAAGTGATGCTGGAAGGATATGGGATGGGCAAAATCCTGAAGCGAACATTCAACCTCATGAGACACCGCCCCTCGCCGGATATGCTCATGGCGTCCTTTTTCACCCAGCTTGGAGTCAAAAAGGCATACGCGAAGCTCTATTCGACGAGGTTATAGACCTGCCCGTGCCTCATCACAGATCTCATTTCTTGGAGAGCGTCTTGCCTCGTAATGTATGTCCAGCATGAAACATCGGTGAACGAATAAGAGAATTGTGCCGTGTGCCCTCGTTCAAATCGGTTGGATTTTGAAGCCAGGACGCCGATGTCATTCTCGGCATGCGCTGGGTACAAGTGGTATGTGATCGCTATGCTATGGGGAATCTCCTTCTTCAACTATGCCGACCGGCAGGCCATTTTCTCGGTATTTCCGTTGCTGGAAAAAGAAATGGGCCTCACGGCTGTGCAGTTGGGGCTACTGGGATCATCTTTCGCATGGGTCTACGGCTTGGGCGCGCCCTTTGCGGGTGCAATCGTGGATAGGGTGCGCCGAAAGGCCTCTATTCTCGGCGGCCTGCATTTCTGGAGTCTGATCTGCATGGCGACGGCGATATCCCGCAGTTTCCGCCAGCTTTTTCTGTTTCGGGCGACCGAGGGGCTTGGGGAGACCTTTTATTTCCCGGCCTCGATGTCAATGATCAGCGACTACCACGGGAGGGCTACGCGTTCCAGGGCCATGGGCTTCCATCAGACTAGTGTCTACATTGGAACCATCGCCGGAGGCTTTTTTGCGGGCGCCATCGGCCAATACCACGGCTGGCGTTGGTCGTTCATCGTGTTTGGCGGTTTGGGTGTGTTGCTCGGCTTCGTCCTGCGCAGTCTGCTCGTTGAGCCGACGAGAGGTGCCGCCGACTTCGCCGACATCGAAGGAGACAAGGATACGCGCGTTGCATCTCGGCTGCCGATCCGGGAATTTTTGCATGTGATCTGGGGGACGCCGACTCTACTCATTCTTATGGGCGCGTTCATGTGTGCAAACTTTGTTGCCGTTGTGATGCTTTCCTGGATGCCGAAGTTCTTGAACAGTGAATTTCAAATGAGTCTGGCAATGGCAGGGTTAACTGCGACCGTCTTTGCTCAGCTTGCCAGCATGGTCGGCTCGCCCTTGGGAGGGTGGTTGGCTGACTCTCTGCAAAAACGGACACCGAGAGGGCGCCTCATCGTACAAACCATCGGAGTGCTCTGCGGGGCTCCCTTTGTTGTGCTCTGTGGAATGACTCGGTCGGTAGGCTGGCTCATGGTGGCACTGACGGCCTGGGGGCTGTTTAAGGGACTCTATGATGCCAATATTTTCGCTTCCGTATTCGATGTCATCAGGCCGGAAGCGCGCGGAACTGCGGCCGGTTTCATGAACATGGTTGGTTGGCTGGCCGGGGGCGGCAGTGCTCCACTTGTGATAGGCATCATTGCTCAGCACGAGAGTCTGGGTCTGGCAATAGCCTTGGCGTCTCTAGTGTATCTGGCAGCGGGGATTCTGCTGCTTGCCGGTATTTTCCTGTTCGTAAAGCAGGATTCAGCACGAATGTACCGCAAAGTTCATTGATACTGGCAACCAGGAGGCATCACATGAATCGAGATGACAAAGTGACGAATCCAGTCGGATCTCCGCTGCATGATTACGGCGGAAACGTCTCTGCGGCCACGTTGAGCGTCTGGGCCGGCGAGCACGAATCCCTGGTGCAGGGCGCAACCCAAGTGCCCGTTGTCTATAGCGCGGCTTACGGCTATCCGGACGTAGACACCTGGCTGGATGTAGCGCTCGGGCGTAAGCCGGGTCACATTTATAGCCGCAACACCAACCCGACCGTTCAGGTCTTCGAGGAGAAAGTTCGTTTGCTGGAGGGGGCGGAGGCGGCGACGAGCTTTGCCACCGGAATGGCCGCCATCGTGGTGGCCGACAACACTTTTGCCACACCGATGAACCAGAAACCGCTGGCACTTGGGGCAGACCTAGTCGTGCACAGCGCGACCAAGTTTCTTGGAGGACATGCCGATGCGCTAGGCGGGGTTGTATGCGGCAATGCCAGGCTCGTACAGCAGATCTACCACTTCCGAGAAATAACAGGAGCGACCCTCGACCCAATGGCGGCATACCTGATCATCCGCGGGATGAAGACGCTTCACCTGCGCGTGCGCCAGCAGAATGAAAGCGCACTGCGCATCGCGCGATGGTTGAACACGCACCCTGCGGTCGCGACGGTCTTCTATCCGGGATTGGAGACTCATGTGCATCACGAGGTGGCAAGCAGGCAGATGAGCGGTTATGGCGGTGTGCTGAGTTTCATGTTGCGAGGGGGTTGCGAAGCGGTCAAGCGCGTCCTGCCGCGACTGCGATTCGCGCACCGTGCCGCCAACCTCGGCGCTGTCGAAACCATTGTTGGGCCTCCCGCAACGACGAGTCACGTGGAGTGTACGCCAGAAGAACGGGAAGCAATGGGAATTCCCGAGGGGCTCATCCGCTATTCAGTCGGTATAGAGGATCCGAACGACCTGATAAACGACCTGTCGCAGGCGCTCGAGGCGGCCTGAATTCACTGGCCTGAACGGGCAACAGGACGGCCACCCGCGTGACTCGCCCAAGCCGCAGCGAATAGAACCTATATCTGAGACCTATTTGCTTTTCTGCAAGAAGTTTCCGGCCTCGATCCGCTATCACCTGTGGCGGCCAAGGGCTGCGATGGGGCGACAAGCCGAGTATTCCATTGACCCCCTCCCCTTACTATCCCTACCCCTTTTTGCAGAACTTTAGAAACATAACCGTACATGTTTGAGCGAAAACTGCAGCTTCCGTGCCCACAGGACAAGAAGATCGTGACCGACATTTAGTCGGTAATGCGGGAATCAACCGAACCGGCCAGGCGCCGGCCTAACCATCGAACGGCAAGGCCCAGTCGGCGCACAAGAAGGCACACAGGCACGATTTCTGCAAGATCGCCGATGGAACTGCGGACGGGGGGGAGTCGAGAACAAGCGCAA
>JBEKIX010000092.1:0-13020 GCA_050011535.1 Acidobacteriota bacterium | reverse complement strand
CGGCGCGCGACATCGTCTGAATATGAGAGCTCCGTAGGCCCTTCCAGGCTGACATGATTGTTGTCGTACAGCCAAATCAGCTTGCCTAGCCCGAGGTGTCCCGCCAGGGAGGCGGCTTCGTGCGAGGCGCCTTCCATCAGATCTCCGTCACCGCAAAAGGCATACGTAAAGTGATCGACGATACGATGCCCATCACGGTTGTAAATGGCAGCGAGGTGAGCTTCGGCCATCGCCATGCCGACGGACGCCATGAGACCTTGTCCAAGCGGCCCCGTGGTTGCTTCCACGCCCGGTGTCAGGCCGTGCTCCGGATGTCCCGGAGTCTTGCTTCCCCACTGGCGAAACTGCTGAATATCCTCGAGCGAGAGATCATAGCCCGTCAAATAAAGCATAGCGTAGAGCAACATCGAGGCATGTCCGCAGGACAGGATAAAGCGATCCCGATCGAACCATACAGGATTCCTCGGGTTGAAGCGAAGAATGCGGCGCCACATGAGATAAGCCAGTGGCGCGAGTCCCATCGGCGCGCCCGGATGACCCGAATTCGCCTTCTGTACGGCATCGATCGCCAGCGTCCGGATCGTAGCAATCGTCAGATCTTCAATCGATATGCTGTCCGTTTTGTCCATTGCGCGGTCCTCCTGAGTGTCTTGGCAATACCGCCGGGCGTGAGGTCGTGCCAGGCATAGATCCTACCGCATCGTAGACATTGGAGTCTGCCTGATCCGTGCAAGTTTTTCCACTTTGAAATAGTAACACCTGGCAGGGGTTCTCAGCGCCGTTCGAACAGCCTGATTATTCTCGCACCGGTCGTATTCCGCCGGCAGACCCGTAACGCGGCGAAATTGGCAATTGACGGGATCGCGGCGCTCCCAGGTCGTCTCTTCGGACTGGCAAGACCAATGGCCATCCGGTAGGTTTTCAGAGTGCCTGCGCCCCCATCCTTGGTAAAATAGACGGAATCAAGCACACAGGTTGGCAGATGTGATCCTCGATCATGATTTCGAACTCTGCCAGCAGCACTTCGGAGCTTCGCAGGGCATGCGCCTCCGGAGTGGCGTACAGGATGAGCGAGGGATCCGGGTCCAGGCCCGTACCTGCCTTTCTCGCCGCTTCATTTGCCAGGCGGACGATGATCAGAGCGAGGTTGGCGGCATCGAACTCGCAGTCATGATGAGTCTTGGCTATCACACAGTAAACGTCTGGAATGTTCCAGTGGCGAAGCAGATTGGCACCCAGTTGGCAATGTGCGGCATTCAGGACTTCCTTGATCAGCGGAGGCGATAGGGCGAGGTCCTGCCCCTCGGTTTTCTTGATTTCGTCGATGGCCTTCAGGATGAGGAGCTCGCCGATGTCGTGGAGAAGGCCGCCCAGAAAGCACTCTTCCTCGATGTCCTGCGATTGGAGGCGCTTTGCCAGCCATTGGGCCGCCATGGCGGTCGTACTGGAATGGCGCCAGAGTTCCTCCAGCATGATCATCAGTTGAGGGTCGGCGGCCTTGTATTTGGCGTGTTCGGATGCAAGGTACACCAGGCGTGTCACTTGATTGATGCCAAGGCGCACCACGGCGTTGCGAATCGTTCGGATGGGTACCAGGCCGCAAAAAAAGGGCGAGTTCGCCGCACGCAAAACCTCCACGGCCAGCGCCTGATCGCTGGAGATCAGCCGCTCCACTTCCGCTACATCATGATCCGGCTGCGCGGCGATTTCCCGGAGCCGGTAGGCCACTTTATTGAAAACAGGTAACGAGAGCCTGTCGGATTCGATCAGTTTGTTGATTCTGTCGAGCAAGGATCCGCTGTCGGATGTCACATTTCCCCCAGTAGCCTGCGCAACTCACTGACGGGCCTCGGCCTGGAAAGTCTCGGCACTTGTCGAATGATCTCATCCCAGCTGGTAAGTCCCTGCGCACCCTTGAAAATTGCGTCTTCCAGCAGAGTCACCAGACCGGTCGACTCCGTGCTGATCCGCCGGATCTCATGCGAAGTCTTTCTCGCGATAATCGCGTCCTTTACGACCTCATTCAGCACCAGCAGCTCGAAAACCGGAATGCGGCCCGTGTAGCCCCGGTAATGGCAGCGAGGACAGCCACGGCCGGTCTTAAAAGTAAGCGCGGCCGCATCTCTGGGTTCATAGCCCAGCCTGCGGATCTGTTGCGCGGTGAGCGGCTGGTCTTCGGCGCAGTGAGGACAGAGCCGCCGCATGAGGCGCTGCGCGACCACACTCACCACCGTCGACGAGATGAGAAAGGCCTCGATGTTCATGTTGAGGAGGCGCAACAATCCGCCGATGCTATCTTCGGTGTGGAACGTCGTCAGAACCTTATGTCCGGTCAGTGCAGCCTGGATCGCGGTCTCGGCCGAGAAGAGGTCGCGGATTTCACCGATCACCATGACGTCCGGATCCTGGCGCACCATGTGTTTAAGCGTGTCCTCAAACGTCACGTTGATCTTGGCATTGATGGAGCACTGGCCGATGCCGTCAATCACGTATTCGACCGGGTCTTCCGCCGTAATGATGCTGATCTTAGGGTTGTTCAGATACTGCACCGAGGCGTAGAGGGTCGTGGTTTTGCCCGAGCCCGTGGGCCCCGTGATGATCACGACGCCGCTCGGCGCATCCAGCGCATCTTCAAGATAGCGGCGCACGATTTCCGGCGCCATTCCGATCTCTCTGATTTCGAGCAAGTGGTTGCGGTTGTTGAGAAGCCTCATTACGATCTTCTCGCCGTAAATCGTGCCATAGGTCGAAACGCGGATATCCAGGGGCATGCCTTTGATGTCAAAGGTAATGCGGCCATCCTGATGCCGCCGTTTTTCCGCGATATCGACGTTTGCCATGATTTTGATCCGATTGGTCAGGGGCGGCGCCAGGTCGAGCGGAAACTCCTTGTGAATCACGAGAACTCCGTCCTTCCGCAGGCGGATCCGCAAGCGGTCCTTCATGGGCTCGATGTGAATGTCCGAGGCGCATCCCTCGACGGCAGTGGCCAGGATTTCGTTGACTGCCTGGATAACCAGGTTTTCCGTGGTCTGCACGAGCGGGCGTCCTACCTTCGACGCTTCCAATCGGATCAGGGCCTGATGGATTTCCTCCGATCTGGCAATGCCGCTAATGAGATTTTCGCCGAACAGTCTCCTGGCCGCGTCGACCACTTTGCGGTCGCTCGGGTCCGTAAACGCCATGAGCACGGCGCCATCGCGTTTCCCGAGCGGCACGCACTCGTTGGTTCGGAGCCAGGACAGCGGAGCTATGCGCAGAAAATCCGGATCGGGAGGAAAGGATGACGGAGTAAGGTTCTCAAATCCCAGCTGGTAGGAGAGCACCTCGATCAAGTCATCTTCCGTGAGCAGGTGGCATTCTATAAAGATCCGTCCCAGCTTGGTGCCCGGCTTTTCCGCTTGGAGCGACAGCGCCATCTTGAGGTCGGCTGCACTCAGGTACCCAAGCTCCACCAGAAGGGAGCCCAGAGGGAGGTCGACGCGGTTAGCTCGCAGCATCGCGCGGACTTCGTCCGGCGAGACAAAGTGAAGCTCTTGCAGTATGCCGATCAGGGTTCGGGGCGTGCTCAATTTGCCACGGATGCGCTGCGCATAACGCAGTTGTTCCCGGGAGATGCGCCCCTGCTGCACCAGAAGTTCTGCAATGTGCTCACCCTTGTCTCTGGTCGTACCATCGGAGGAGGCAACGCCTGGGGAAGCAACCTGCTGCTGCGGCGCCTGTGCGCCGGCATTGTACAAATCAGCACTCACGGGAGTGGAGGAAATCATGCAGATGCCAACCTGTTCCTTTGTCTAATTCGGGCCGATTACCCGCCGGATGGCGCAAGATGCACAAAACACGCAATACTGCAAACCCCATATCGGCACATGCAGACACGAGCTTCACAAACCTCGCCGCCTGGTTGGCAACGGGACGTCCGCACATTCGGGTTGCCGTGGAACCGCGTGTGAGTCCCTTCGACGCTGGGGCGGAAGGAACGGCCTCGATCGCCTCCGGATCAGCAGGGTGTCGTTGCATTTCATTACGGAAACGGTGGTTTAGCTGCAGCAAAGAAAAATCCTGGGATTGGCAGAGGCGGATCAGTTTCGATAAAAGACGCGGGTTCGAGCAGGAATCGCGGTGTCATCGATCTCATCGCCGCTGACGATGCGCCCATCGGGGAAGCGGTAGTAGGTCGATGGATAATTCCATCTGATGCCCGCTATGCGGGAGGGCGGCCTGCGGCTTAGCACGTAACCGCCGCTTACGTAGCCGACCAATACTCGCGTTCCCGGCGGAAGGTGATCCAAAAGCGATCGACTGGCGGCGGTGCTCCTGAAATCTTGTCCCGTACGAACGAGGCCGTTGGGCAGGAAATAAATGGTTGTTGCCTGATCGAAGGTGTCGCCTGCCAACGCCCGCGCGCTGTCGCCGTTCTTTCCGATCTCGAGAAAACCCGGCTTCGACAGCTCTTCTCCTCCTTCGGTCACCTGAACCCGCGTGCCATCAGGGATCTTGTTCCAATTCTGGATCTGGTCGCCACGCAGCTGCTTGCCGTCGGGAAAAGTGTAGATAGTCTCGGGACGGTCGTACCGTTCACGAGCGATGTGCCAGGGCGTCCAGTCTCGGGAAACCGTATTAGACTCAGTCGGAGTTTGATTGGCCTGAACGGAAGGGGCCGGAGCATGCGCGGCCGCCCCGGCGGCGGCGGCCGATTTGTGCCCGAACAGAAAGGCATAGAGCTCGGCATCGCCCACGATCAACCGGCCGGCCTCCACATCCGCGTCATGTTCGGGGCCGGGAGCCAACCCCAATCGTGATCGGACATCGGGTCGCGCGAAAATCATGCCACATCTCTTCCGTCCCCGATGGTCGCGCCGAAAAAAGCGGTTTGGGCACCCATAGGCGACCATCGAATGAGTAAGCACCTGCTTGTCTGTTATTCCGTAAATGTCTTTCAGCTGGCGCAACAACTCACGTAGCGCCAAGGTTTGCGCATCGGTGATATCCCGATCGTGGTAACCGACCACCTCGATGCCGATCGAGTAGTCATCGATGTTCCGGTGCCCATCCCATATGCTTCGGCCCGCGTGGGTCGCAATCTTTTCACGATCGATGATGCGGAGGATGCCGCCGTCGGTCTTCACAAAGTAATGGGTCTCACCCTGGCGCCAGACTTTGTCCAGTGACCCAGACTCCGCTCCCTCCGTGGTATGGAGAACGATGTACAGAGTGTGCGGTCTCAACGGCCTGTGGGCGCTTCTTGGACTGAGATGGTCGGCGATTCTGAGAGCCTGCTGCGCATCCGCGGACACAACCCTCGGACACCGCAGTGTGGCTGAGAACGCCAGGAGGGTGCCGAATCCTGCCCGCAAGAGATCGCGTCTGGTGTGCAGATTAGTAGTCTCGATCATCGCTCGACCTTGGATGTTCCGCCGAGCCGATTTTCTAACAGATCCGCGCGCCCAACTCAAGCGCGGAAGACACGGGGTCTCGTGTTATCTCTTGAAAAGATCCAGAAACGCCTGACGGTGGCTGTTTTCAGGCTTGGGCGGAGCTGCGCCGCTCCCCTGTTTTTCAACCATAACCTTCGCTTGGAAGAACGGGCAGAGGTTATTAGCACTCTTGTTGGGAACGCGCACTTCGACAGGCTTGACACATTCGTTGCGCGCCGAGGGATCGAAGTTGAGGCAGTTCCGGCATGTGTGCAAATCCGTTCCGCAATTCTTGCACGTGTCCGTTACCTGGATCTGATCCGTTACCTGGATTTCCGCCGCGCAATTGTTGCATCGGGTGATCAGGTGGAAGCGCGTCTCGATGCGAGACCCTGCTCCCTTCTGGCGCGGCGGCGGTTTCGGCCGCTTTTCACGGTCATCGTCCTGATAGCCGGACTGACGATACTTTCTGCTCATTTTCCTCCTTAGAGAACGCTGTATTGGAGAAGACCAGCAGAGACGGGATTCCAAATTATAATACACGCCTCACTCGATGCGGTCCAGACACTCCTCGATGAAATCAGATGAGATTCCTCTGCGGGATAATGCTATGATTTGCCGCCGGCATTCTTCGAGGAGGACGATTTGCGGCCGTTGGCGCGCCGCACTCATCCTGTATCCATGGTCCCTTCAGGCGCAACCCCGCTCAGGATTGCTCTTGTCTTTGGAACACGCCCGGAGGCCATCAAGTTGGCGCCGCTGGTCAAGCGCTTCCAGGCTAACCCGGACCGGTTTGCCTGCACCACTATCGTTACCGCTCAGCATCGCGAGATGCTCGATCAGGTTTTGGATCTATTCTCTATCCGCCCGGACTACGATCTCGACATTCTGCGTCCGCGCCAGAGCCTCGCGCAAATAACCGCCGCGGCGATTACCGGCCTCGATGCGGTGCTTGCCAATATACAACCCGATTTTGTCCTAGTTCAGGGGGATACGTCCACTACTTTTATCGGCGCCCTCGCGGCCTTCTATCACAAAGTGCGCGTCGCCCATGTGGAAGCCGGCCTGCGGACCCGCCAGAAGTACTACCCGTATCCGGAGGAGATCAATCGTTCCCTGACGGGCGTGCTGGCCGACGCACACTTTGCCCCCACTGCATTGGCTCATGACAATCTTGTCTCGGAAGGAGTGCCGGCGGATCGTATCTGGGTGACCGGGAACACGGGAATCGACGCGCTGAATGATGTTCTGGAGTGGAAGCAGGAGTGCGCACACCCCGTGCTGCGCCGGATCGCAGCCGCGAAGCGCCGCATGATATTGGTCACATCACATCGCCGGGAAAACCATGGCAAACCGCAGGAACGGATTTGCTCCGCCCTTCTCCGCCTGGCACGTGAGTTTCCGGATATCGCCATCGTATTTCCAGTACATCTCAGCCCTGCCGTCCGCGATACGGTTCTTCCGCAGCTGAGAGAGCAGAAACAGATCACTCTGCTCGACCCGATCGACTACTTTGAGACGATTCACTTCATGAAAGCTGCGCATCTCATTCTGACTGACTCCGGCGGTATCCAGGAAGAGGCTCCTTCGCTCGGAAAGCCCGTGCTGGTGCTCAGGGAGACTACGGAGCGTCCCGAGGGAGTGGATGCCGGCTCGGTGCGATTAGTGGGAACCGAATCCGGTGCCATATTCGATGCCGCAGCTCAGCTTCTCACCGACAGCGTCGCCTATGGAAATATGGCGGAGGCAATCAATCCTTATGGCGATGGGCACGCGTCCGACCGCATCATCCAAGCTCTGGAGTTCATGACAGGACGGGCGGAGAATCCCGCGCCTTTCGCATCCCCAGTACGCATCAGGACAGTAAGCACTGCGCGAGAGCCGAGTTAGTTTCTGTCTCGAGACTCGCTACAGAAACTAGTCAAGCCTGCAACGCGGAGAGCTCTGTTTGCAGCCGCTCCCAGTCTTCCATGAATCGCCCAAGTTCTTCCTGCAGCTGTGCATGCTCGTCCATGGTGGCGCGGAATAGGGCGTAATCCCTATAAAGATCTTCGGATGCCAGCCTCTGTGCCAGTGTTGCGATGCGCGTTTCATGGGTGTGGATCATCGCTTCAACGCTCTCGATTTTCGCGGTCAATTGCTGGATCTTGTACGGATTGACTTTCCTCTTGATGCGCTCGCGTCCCACGCCATCATCCTGGCGCTGAGAGCCGGCCGTGGCGGGCAGATCCGGCACCTCCTCAGCTCTTGCTTCCTGTTCCGCTTTCTTCTTGTAAAGGTAGTCCTCGTAATTTCCGAGATACGGTACGGCAGTTCCGTTTCCGATCTCCAATACCTTCGTTGCCAGACCATCAAGGAAGTAGCGGTCGTGGCTTACAAAGACGATCGTACCGCCGTATTCCCTAAGCGAATCCATCAGCATGTCCTTCGACCGAATGTCCAGGTGATTCGTGGGCTCATCCAGCAACAGACAGTTCGCAGGTGAAAGCAGCAGCTTGCAAAGCACCAGGCGGCTGCGTTCGCCCCCACTGAGAACCGACACCGGTTTTTCGATCGAGTCGCCGGAAAACAGAAAACAGCCCAGCAAGGTTCGCAGCTGGGGCACGATATAGGGCGGCGCAATCTCGTAGACTTCCTGCCAAACCGTCTTTGCAGACGTCAGCAAGTCGTCCTGGTCCTGAGAGAAGTAGGAAACAAGGACGTTATGTCCTTCCCTGCGCGTTCCCGCCGCCAGCGTCAGCCTGCCTGCAAGCAGCTTCATTAAAGTGGACTTGCCAGCACCGTTGGGTCCCACCAGTGCGATGCGGTCTCCCTTCTCGAGGATCATATTCAAGTCGGTGAAGATCGGCGCTCCGCCATAGCCGGCGGTTGCATCCGCCAACTCGAGTACCACACGCCCTGTACGGGGACCCTCGGGAAAGCGGAAATGGATCGGCTTGGCTTCGGGCGGCAGCTCGATCAACTCCATGCGCTCCAGCTCCTTGAGCCGGCTCTGTACCTGCGCCGCCTTCGTGGCCTTGTAGCGAAACTTGTCCGCAAACGCCTTGATGCGTGCGATCTCCTGCTGCTGGGCTTCGTGTGCGGACACCAGCTGTGCCAACCGCTCTTCCCTTTGCCGCACGAAGTCCTGGTAGTTGCCCTTGTAGAAATGGACGGTCCGCGTGCGTATCTCGAGAACTCTCCGTATGGTAGCGTCCAGGAAATAGCGGTCGTGGGAAACGAGCAGCAACGCACGGGGATAATTCTGCAGGTAGTCCTCGAGCCAGTTGCGGGACTCCAGGTCGAGGTGATTGGTGGGTTCGTCGAGGAGAAGAAGGCTCGGCTGCTGCAGGAGCAGCTTCGCAAGCGCGATGCGCATCTGCCAGCCTCCGCTGAATTCTTCGCAAGGGCGGGACCAGTCAGCCCTTGAGAATCCGAGACCATGAAGGACCGCACCGACTTTGGCTTCCAGCGCGTAACCGCCCCGCAACTGAAAAACATGGGTAAGAGAGGCGTATCGCGCCGTTGCTTTCTCATAATCGGGCACCGAATGATTCATGTCGGCGAGTTCGTGCTCCAGCCGGCGGCACTCCTGCTCCAGGCCGCGCAGCTCCTCAAACACCGTGAGCGCCTCTTCGAACACGGTCCTGCCACGCACGAAAAGTCCATCCTGCGGGAGATAACCGAAGCTCAGTTCCCGAGCGCCGATAGTCTCTCCCTCATCCGGCGGCAACAGGCCGGCTAGCATTTTCATGAGGGTTGACTTTCCGGTCCCGTTATCTCCCACGAGACCGATCCGGTCGCGCTCGTTGATCTGAAAACTGAGCTCCCGGAAAAGCCATTCGCCGCGGAACGCCTTGCCGAGGCCCTTGATTTGAAGCATGATTCCCTCGAAAATCGTTTAGTTTAACATATGGCAGCCCGCATGGGGGCGGATGCGGACCCTTGGACGCGTCGTCTGAGACAATCTGCCATGGGAATCCTGAAGAGTGAGTCATGACAGCTTCATGCGGAGCAAAAGCGGTAGTCCTCGTCAGCGGAGGTGTCGATTCGAGTACGGTGCTCGCACTAGCAAGAAAAGAAGGGTACGAGGTCCATGCCCTGACCTTTGATTACGGCCAGCGCCATCGTCATGAATTGGCGGCAGCACAGCGCATCGTTACGGCCATCGGGGCCAGGCAGCATGTCATCGCGAAGATCGACCTGCGCGTCTTTGGAGGCTCGGCGCTGACGGCCGACCTGGAGGTCCCCAAGGGGAGGTTTGCTGCGGCTTCGAGAGCAGAAATTCCGGTTACTTATGTGCCCGCGCGCAACACGATCTTTCTGAGCTTCGCTCTGGCCTGGTGCGAGGTACTGCAGGCACACGATATTTTCATCGGCGCCAATGCCGTCGATTACTCCGGATACCCCGACTGCAGGCGTGAATTCCTCGAACAGTTCGAGCGACTCGCACAAGTGGCCACCAAAGCCGGCGTGGAGGGAAGCGTCCATTACCGTATTCATGCACCCCTGCTGTCCATGAGCAAGGCCGACATTATCCGGGCGGGCTTTGAGGCAGGCGTCGATTTCGCCCTCACGCACAGTTGCTATGATCCTTCGGCAGAAGGACTGGCCTGTGGCGCTTGCGATTCGTGCGAGCTGCGGCGACGGGGTTTCCTCGAAGCCGGTATTACAGATCCGACGAGGTACCAGGAGATCAAATCCGGAACATCGAATCTCAAAAATGGAGCCTGAGCGTGCGCAATCGGGGACAATCCCCGATTGCGCGCGTTTGGTTAGATCATGGGTCAAATATCCCGGCCGGCGGCAGTGAAGCTTTTTATCGGTATCCTCACTTCATTGCCTGCAATCATTCCGGAAGTCGAAAGTTGTCTCAGAGCGAAGTTAGGCGCCATAGACTTGCGCAGTGGCGAGTTCCCTTTTGATTTGACGCGTTACTATGAGGAAGAGATGGGGAGTCCCATCATCCGGCTCTTCGTGGCGTTTGAGACCCTGTTCTCACCGGCGCAGCTCGCCATCGTCAAGACCGCAACCAACGATCTCGAGGCTGAGTTTGCTGCAAGACAGACCGGGATCTGCCGTCCTGTAAACCTCGATCCCGGTTATCTCGAGGAATCAAAAATTGTACTGGCATCCACGAAAAACTTCTACCACAGGATCCTGCTGGCGGATGGGATCTATGGAGAGGTAACCCTGCATTACTCGAAACACGCGTGGCAGGCCTTTCCCTGGTCCTTCCCCGATTTTCGCAGCGGCCGCTATGATGAGTTTTTTACGAATTTGCGTCGGGTGTACAAGCAGCAATTGAGAAAGGACTTACCCCGTAGTGGGGTCTCCGAGGATTGAGCAGTTTGGTCCGGAGAGAACCGGCTGGAGGCACCTGTCCACAAGCGTTTAGAGGCCCCCTCACCACTTTACGCCGCTGGCGCCTGCGGACAGGACCGTTTGTGCAACCTCCATCCCGAGGTTGTGTTCGCAGAAGAGTTGCCTGTGAACCACCCCGGTCGTGAAGCGGTTTCAATCTGGGGCGTTATGCCCTTTGATCACAGGGTCAGTCTGCCCGAGATTTTCAGCATCCACCGGCCCATCGGCCAGTCTCCTATGGGGCACCCGCCAAGATCGCCTGTCGTACTGATTGTGAGTCAAAGACCCGGCAGCAATCCTCGCATGGCGCTACGACATTCATAATGTCGCCGAGGAGCGTCCATCTCCCGGACAAACCCAACTAATCAATGAATAGCACAATGCCCAGATTACATAAAGAAAGAAAAACCGCAGCGAAAGTCCCACCGGATCATCAGCCACTGCACCATGTGTACCGATGGTTAAGTAAACAAAAGACATTAGCAGGCCAAACCACACAGCGCCCTATTCTTCATTCGCCGGTGACCCGGCGAGCAGGACGTCAAACGGCACGAGTTGTGGGCCGTTTTCCGTGCAAATAGCATATTTGCCGTTCTGACCATACATGCTGACGCCCGCATACTGTCCATTGGCGTTCAATATATAAAAGCTGATATTGAAATTCGGATCTCCGTTGGATTTAAGCAGGTGCTTTTCGACAGTGTTTGCCTTGATTCGCTTCAGCCCTTCCATGCCCGCGTCTTTGGGACTCAAGCCTCGGCGCATCGCTTCCACGACAAAGAACGATGTCAGATTGTAGAGGTTTGCTTCGCCCCGTCCCGTTGACCCGGCGGCGCCGATAGCATTATCCACGTACACGCCCGCACCCAAGATTGGGGAATCTCCGGCGCGTCCCGGAATCTTAAAGGCCATGCCGGCGGTCGTAGTAACACCGCAGATTTCACCCTTTGAGTTTATGCCGTCGCAGTTGATCGTGCCCCACAGGTGATCGAGATCGATCAATCCCTCCATAGCCATCCGCAGGCTGGCTTGATAGCCGGCCTCGAAGCGCTTTATGGGATCAAGATAGTGCTCGGGGTCAGTCCGGCGCTTCCATTCGAGCCAGAGCTTTCGCGATCCCTCCGTGTTCAGATCATCCTCGATCTTGAAACCCATATGGCGTGCAAAGCTCTGCGCCCCCTGTCCCACAAGAAGGTGGTGATCGGTATTGTCCATGACGGCTTTTGCCACGAGTGAAGGGGTGCGCACTCCTTCGAGGGCAGCAACAGCGCCGGCGCGCTTGAGGGGGCCGTGCATACAGCTCGCATCCAGCTGCACCACGCCGTCGGCATTGGGCAGGCCGCCATACCCGACGGTATTGTCCAGCGGGTCCAGTTCCACGATGTTGACCCCGGCAATAAGGGCATCGAGTACGTCAGATCCCTGGACAATCATTGAAAATGCTTTCTCAACGCAGGACTGCGTGCCCCCGTTTTTGAACTGATTTCCATTGGCGGACGAAATGACAAACGGCTTGATCTTTGAGGTCTGCACGGCAGGGGCCTGCCCGAAAACCATCCTCGGCGTCGCTGCTACAAGCCCTGCGGCGGCGGTGCTAAAAAAGAACTCGCGGCGTTTCATCTTTCTGCCCATTCTCATGTCCTCCACGAAGCTGTCAGGAAAGGAAGTTGCATCACTCCAGAAAACGCGCGTTTAGGGTCCTGTGGCCTCCAGCGTATGTCCTCACTCTATGAATCGCAAAGGGTTTCTGTCAATTTGTTTCGCGGCGGATGCCCAGGGTGGTTTCGGTTGCCTCCGCGCATTCCGGAAGGCCGACCCAGGGCCACGTTCCCCAAAACTCAGATTTACTCTCTGTCGCGTGTACGGAGGCTTTGGTGGAAAAACGGAGGCTGGTAGTAGTTCAGGGGAAACCCTAGAATCGGATCATCTGGTGACCCTGTCCGGAGGATTTGCGGAAGTTTGCAGCATGTGATGTGTGCGGAGGCAACAGTTGCACGGTCTTTCAAGAGGCGCGTTTGTTTTAGGGCGGATGTCGTGCTCTTAGAAGTCAAGGGCATCTCGAAGCGTTTTGGCGCCAACCGGGTGCTTCGGGACGTCAGTTTTTCAGTGAATGATGCGGAAATCCTGGGGCTCATCGGCCCCAACGGCGCCGGCAAAACGACGCTGTTCGAGTGCCTGGCCGGCGTACTGCCTGCTGATCAGGGCTGCGTCTTTTCCAATACCCACCAGGTGGAGGCCAACCAAAGGTCATCCGTACTTT
>JBEKIX010000091.1:0-13355 GCA_050011535.1 Acidobacteriota bacterium | reverse complement strand
GCCGTAAAGTTCGGCGCCGCGCCAGCGAAGGCTGCCGCCGTGCAATACCAGGCAGTCAAGCTGTCTTACGATCAGTGCGTGACTACGCCTGACGGCAGGCCAGGAGCCGGGTACTTCGACAATCAGGGCCATGCCATCCCCGCGGAGATGCTGCCCAGTGAAATAGCCTATGGCGCAATCCGTTTTCTTCTTGCACCCTCGGGGTACGGAAGACACAACGCCGTCATCCCGCGAGGCCAGACGATTTCCCTGCCCTCGGGCAATTTCACGCGTCTGTACCTGCTGGCGGCCAACGCCGGCAGCGATGCGAAGGCCTCATTCCGAATCGGCGACAAGCCGGTTGATCTCACAATTCAGGATTGGAGCGGCTACATCGGCCAGTGGGACAATCGTATCTGGAAGAGCCACGAGGAACCCGTGCCGCCGCCGACGCCGGAACAGCAAGCCAGGGCCGGAGGAGCGGGCCGCGGCGGAGCGGGCGCGCAAAACCAACAGCCCAGGATGCGGACGGTGGAGGAGATGGTGGGATTGACGCCGGGCTTCATCAAGCCATCGTCCGTCGCCTGGTTCGCCTCCCATCGCCACGCATCGGACGGCAGCAATGAGCCCTACGCATATTCGTATCTGTATGCGTACACCATCGACATCCCGGCCGGGGCGACTACGTTGACGTTGCCCAACGCCGGCAACATCCGGATTCTGGCAATCACCGTTTCGGATGAAGCCGCCCAGGTTCGACCCGTGCAGATCCTGACGGACTACCTTGCGCGCTAGTAACTGTTTGGCTTTTTTCTGAGATTCGGATCGCACGATCGAAAGGCAGGACAAACCTCGAAAACTCAAAGACTCTAAGAGCCTCAAAGATGCGCCGGCTGCGTCGGCCCTGTAAGGGCTGGCGCCTGGAGTTTCTACATTTTCCGGGAGGCCCGAAGGCGGAAGCCCTAGGACTGGAGTTCCTACATTTCCGAGAGGCCCGAAGGGCCGCCAGTGAATAGGCCCGGCCGTGAGGCCGGGAGTTTCACGCGCCTCCGGAATGAGCGCCGAAGGTGCGGCACCTTGCGCCAGTATTTTCTTAGCCACCATCATGTTGATCTTTACACCTCCATGCCGCAAACGATCTCCATTGCCGATTTGATCATCGCACTCTTCTTGACCTGCTAGGTCGCCACGGGATCGAGTATGAACTACGATGTGTATTTGATAAAGTGCCGCGCCTTCGGCGCTCGTTGTTTTCTCGACCCATATCCCGGCCTGACGGCCGGGCCTATTGACTGCCGGCCCTTCGGGCCTCGCCCATAATCGGAAAGTCTAGGAGCTGCCTCTCCAAATCTCCGCGTAAATGTAGAAACTCCAGGCGTCGGCCCTGTAAGGGCTGGCACTCCTCGCCCGCGTTTATTGACGGAGGCTGGGGTCAGAAAAGAATCTTGGCGGCCAATACAAGAGGGACCGCAATCAAGGCAAGAACAATCCCCACGATGACGAGCGGGATTGCGGCGGCAAAGATAAAGCCAAGGATTAAGAGCGGAACTCCGACGAGAGCAACCAGCAGGACCTTGGCCAGGCCGAAGCCGATTCTGAGTGGAAGAAACACCAGCGAAAACACTAACTTCGCCGCGAGGACTCCAATCCCGACGATCAGAAACAGCAGCCCTAGTGCGATCATGTAGCCACCTCCCGGTTTCCCTGAGATGTATACGCCTCAGCCCCGACTTTTGTTCAATCCGGTTCCAAATTCGGCATCGGAATCGGGATCGTGACCGGTTTTTTGTTACTGCTCGGGGTTTTCCGGGACCCAAAAGACCGACCACGATCACTGCCACGGCCACGACGACAACTGATCATTTGGCAATGGAGGTTGGGCCCGCATTTGCTGACTGGCAACCATGCGATTCGCTTGCTAGAATTCTAGCGGGTGTTGGCGGATGACTGGTATTCAGCGTAAGTTTTCCCTGAAATGCGCGGCTTGGATCGTTGCGGGCATCCTGATTTTTGTCGGCATGGGATTGTGGTCTGATTCCGGCGTGAAATCAGGGAAAAACCTACCAGGTTTGGAGAGGGAGATGAATTCACAAGGTGAAGGCACTGGACTCAAAACTGCCACGTTCGGCGAAGGGTGCTTCTGGTGCACGGAAGCAATCTTCCAACGGCTGCAAGGCGTGGTGAAGGTGGTATCAGGATACTCCGGCGGGCACGAGGCCAACCCCACGTACGAGCAGGTTTGCACAGGGAATACTGGCCATGCGGAAGTAAGTCAGATCACCTACGATCCGGCCAGAATCTCTTACGATGAACTCCTGGAAGTATTCTGGAAAACCCACGACCCAACCACCCTCAATCGCCAGGGAGACGACGTCGGCACGCAATACCGTTCCGTGATTTTCTATCACGATGGTGAGCAGCGGCAGCTTGCGGAGAGTTACAAGGCGAAACTGGCATCCGAGCATATCTGGAACAGGCCGATCGTGACCGAGATTGCGCGCTTCGAAAAGTTCTGGCCAGGCGAGGCCTATCACAAGGACTACTACAATAACAACCCCGACCAGGGCTACTGCCGATTGGTCATTACCCCCAAACTCGAGAAGTTTGAGAAGATCTTCAAAGACCGGCTCAAACAGAAGTGATGCAATCGCGAGCCGCTCCAGCGCGGCTGCCACGGCTCTTCGTTAATGAGCTTGTCGCGATTCAGCGGGTGTAAACGGCTCTTACACTGCAGTGGACATTTGTTTAGCCGTTCTCAAATGTGATCGCTGCAAGGACCGCACACGGGTTTTGGCCGCAATCCATCCTTCGGATGCGAACTGGAAAACTCTGGCCTGTCTCGGCCTGCCTTCGAGACCGCCACCGATTGCAGTCGCCTCTCCTAATCTCGATGCAGACGGAACATGACTCCGCGAGCGAATGGCATCGCGGCATTCCGTCCTGGCGCACCTGGGAAAGGTATCCACAAAACTCGGGCAGGGCAGCTGTTTCGGTGCATCATCCACTACCTTGACGCTGCCACGGACTATCAATACGGAGGCACGTGGGGAAGCAACTTAGCCACCTACAATCTGAATCATTAGGCTACAACAAAAACCGGCCGGGTTCGGAATTCCAAACCCGGCCGGTTTTAAAGCAAACAGAAAGAAGAGCAGTTACTTAGCGAGTCACCTTCGGAGTCGCGCTCGCCTGATTGGACTGGCAGTTCTCGTTGCCGTTGAGGGCAGCCGGTCGAACCACGTAGTAGTACGTCGTGCCGTTCGAGACCGTGTAATCAAGGTACAAGTTCTGCGGAGCCGTACCAATAAATGTGTACGGCCCACCGCTCGTCAAGCTCCGATAGACGTTGTAATGATCGGCGCCCGCAGACTTGGTCCAACTCAGCTGTACTTGCTTATTCTTGGCCAGCGCTGTCAGGCTGCTGACGCAGGCGCAGCTGGGATCCGTCACAGCCAGAAGGAATACTTGAGCTGAAGCTATGCTGGATAGATCACCCAAGCCGGAGGCAGGGAAGGACGCGGCGGTGTTATCTGTGACCTTGAGAGAGATGAGATGAGCTCCCAGACCCAAAGCGCTAAGGAAAGCTGTTGCGTTGGGCTGCGCCCCCGCAACATCGCCGAATACACCGTCACCGTTGAGGTCCCATAAATAGGACTTAATGAAATCGCCCGGATAGGGACCTGTCTGATGTTTTCCATCGTCCGGATTGACGGATTTCGTCCCATCCAGGTACCACGGTATGACATTCGGGCAGAAATTATACGGCCCACCGGCGTTTGCAGTCGGAGGAATTGGAGGAGTATTGATAAGCACCGTAATTGTAGCAGTCGCAGTCTTTGCTGGGCTGCTGTTGTCCGTAACCGTAAGGGTAACGGGGTAGCTACCCACGGCTGGCCAGAAATAAGTTGCTGATGGTCCGGTCGCGTCGGTGATGCCATCGCCGTTGAAATCCCATTCCCACTTAACGATACTCTTGGTGCTGTCCTGTTGGTATGATCCTGACCCATCGAAATTGATCGGCTGAAATCCTATCCCCGGGTTGGGGGTGGCAGTGGCGACGGCCACCGGCGAGCCGGCCTCGAACAAAGTCTGGCCGAGCATCATGACGGCCCATGCGGTTTCGAAAGGGTCTTGACCATAGGTGTAATAGTGGCCTTCCCAGCTTCCGTCTCCATTTTGGGCAGTAACCAGCGTTCTGGCCACACCATCCGTCCAATCTCCTTTTGATACTTCAGCGCCATACCAATCAATCTGAGGCATTGGAGATCCCGTATAGTCTCGGAGGAACTTTATGGCAGGCTTGGTAAGGCGCATGGCCTTCACAAAGGAGAACATACCATAGTAGTACGCCTTCACTGAACCGCCTGCGCCCAAGCTAGGGGGGTTGCCGAAATTCTGATACATGAATCTCTCTGCTTTATCCCAGCTGGGCATTCCGAAAGCGGGCGAGCCTAAATCGCCACGGCCTATGCCGTCCATGACCATTTGGACCAATCCGGAATTGGTCACTGCATAAGGCCCCCAGATTGGGTACATACTCTGATACCCGAAATTCCCATTGGTTGAATCCTGACTATAATAAAGCCAATTCGGATTCAGCTTTATAACATACGGTGGCAGTTTTGCCCAGCCATTTTTGGTGGCAGCAATTATACCAATCGCGGACCATTGGCTGATGGAGTTGTCGCCCCAAGCTCCCCACGAATAATACCAGCCACCGCCATAGGTGGGATTGCCATATTGTCCATTGGACAACGCGTCGACCATATCCTGAATAATAGCCTGATATGATCTGCCAACAACGCCAGTACCGCCGGTCTGGGCAATCGCCCCCGGTGTGCCACTGGCAATGATGGCATCCATAAGCATGCCATGCTGATAATAATTCGTATCACTATTGGTAATGGCCAAGTCGTTTCCACCGTCATTCCAAATGCCGTCGCCATCGTAATCCTCTGGAATGGCGCCGTAGCTATTGGCGTGGTTAGTGTCGCCGGATATATCGTAACTATACAAGTAAGTGAAAACGGTCTTTAAGCCTCTGGCGACGGTCTCTTTATATGGGTCATTATCTCCAGTGAGGCTCTCGGTGTGCCCATTCACTTCAAATGCATTTACACAAGCTCCGGCTAAGCCCTGAGTGGACGAGAGGCTTGACCAATCCCCATAGTCGATCGAGGGTGTGCCTGCGGTCCACCGAGTTTGATGTGTGTGCAGAAACCAAAGCCCCTCGTCAATAGCCACGTTAACTTCGACATCCAGCGTTTTGCTACGGATGGTAACATAATACTTTTGAGATCCTTTCTCATCGGTGGTTGTGTTGTGCACCCAAAGGGTAGCGGTCTGGGTTGTCCCTAGACCAGTCGAATAAGCGTGAGTGGCACCCAGGTTGTAATTATCGGTTACGACTGCCGGCGAAGTCGAGTTTCCATCACCAAAGTCCCACCAGAATTCGATATTGCCCCCGCTTACGTCGGTGGTCCCTTTGAAAGTGATAACCTTGCCGATCCATGTGTCATGTGCGATCAGGGGGTTCGTCGAAACCCAAGGTACCGTCTTTACAACCGGTGTCGCAGCCAGCGCCGTACCTGTGCTAACCAGCAGTGCCAGCACAAATGAGGCTATTGCAATAACACTTGCGGATTTGCCGCCTGTTTTGAACATAACTTGCTCCTTTTTCCGATGTCTCAGATAGAATTGTCCCCGAAAACAAACGCCAAGCGAGGAGAACCAAGCCTGGCGTCTTTGGATTCAAAATGTCGCTTCAAAGTAAGATATTCCATACGAGGCGCTAAGGAGATCAGCATTCTAATCCCCCGTTGCTTGAATCATTCCTCAAATTACAGGCGGCTCCGGAATCCTGTGGAAAGGGCGACTACTCCTAAGCCTAAGCCCAGGAGAACCAACGTGCCTGGCTCCGGAATTGTCGGCGGACCCGCAGTGGTCAAACTGCTATCAAAATATATACTCGGCGTGCCGAGAAGACCCGTATCCAACTGGTCTACCTGCCGCAGATAGAATCCGGAAGTCGGTAAGGTCGTCCCAAGGTTGAAAGTCAACATGACCGGATTGGATGCCACGTTAAAACTCCAGCCGATTGCAAATGCGACATCACCGGGCATCGCACCCCAAATTGAATTGGTTAGCGTGCCCGCGAGTGCATCATCCGCGACTTGCGGATTGGGATATACTGACTCGCCAGGTCCAATTTCCCAGCTCTGGCCGGCCGCTGGAAGAGCGACGGAGACAAACCCAACCTCATTATCAAAGGGGTTGGGGGGGGTTGCCAAATAATCCTCAATGTCGAGATCAAAGAATCCAATTACGCTATAGCTACCCGCGGCGGAAAAGGTAGCGGTGATCGTGCCCAGGGTGCTGTTTGGCGTGCTGAAATCGAATCCGCTTGTGTTGAAGTTGGCGAATAATCCAATATTTGAACTATCGATTGTCTGGGTGCCAACCTGGAAAAAAAAGTCGTTAATGTAAATGTTGGCTGCGTTGGCCACGGAGCCGACCAAAACCATTGCAAACATTACAACTGTTAGCTTCTTCATAGCGCCATCCTGTCTCCTATCGGTGCTCAATAATTACCATTCTCGTTTCCGTGTTGTGCACCTCGTCCAAATTACCCCGGAAACGGAGCGGAATGCAGATTCTTGCGCAACATTCTGCGCAGGCACGACATTCCTACTCAAAGATTCAAGAAGGCCACTGGGACAACGAGAGGCGCTAGATGTGGCTCTTCCTCTTCCTGATTCCTTGAATCATCTTCATTAAATAATCGAGCAATTTACGGTCCAGAAACCAGGATTTTGCAAAAACTATGGGGGTAACGACGATAATTAAAAGAAAATACGTTGGTTATTGTTTAGTAAAATATCCTCTCGCTGTTTCTTGTCACGATTATTATGTGGTTGGAATGTAAAGAATTGTAAAATTCTCCGACATGTGACTGCACTCGTCCGGTAAGTATCGTGCGCATATTCCTTTGCAAACACATATAGATAAGCCTGGTTTTGAGGCTGTGTAAAGAAAACCGACACCGGCTGATTGCCTGGACAGGTTTTGGGATGCAACAGGAAGCCATGATTTTTCAGATGAATACCGGGATTTTTGACATTTTTCGATAGCGGTCTTGGAGCGTTAAAGCAATGTGAATGGCAGGAGTTTTTGAAGGGGAATCCTCATGGCTCGGATCCAAACCTCCGTTCCGGGAGTCCTTCCCTCTGGCCAGGACAAAGTGCTGCCATTCGATGAGGCGGCGGGTCCATGATCCGGCAAGATCGGAGGTAAATGCTACGGTCTTGCCCAGCCCGAAACGCAAGCAACCGGGAATCGGGTCGTCGTTGTCGGCGGTGATCAGGACTTTCGAGAGCTTCTTCGGCGTCGTGGCAATGTAGCCGGTCAACTCGGGAGCAATAATGGTCAGCGCCCGTTCCAGCAAGCGCGCCAGCAAAGTCCGGCTTTTCCCACGGCCCGGCTCGTGGGGATTGAATGCGTTCAGAAACACCCTTGCGTCAATGGTATAGCTCGCCATGGCTTGATCCTAACGCCGCATGGAGGAGAGAAGCCCGGCGCTGGTCTACTTCGAACGCCAGCGTTTGCCGATCATGTCGCCCAGACGAAGCAACTCGTCCCAGTTTGAAGTTCCGCCTTCAGCTCCCGGGGCCTGGGCCGGACGCGGTTCATCCAAAGGCAACAGAATCCCTGCCGGCCGCCCATGGTAGGTGATCAAGTATCGCCTCCGCCGCTCCCGTACGGATCGCAGGGTTTCCGATGCCCGCGCCTTTAGCTCCCGGATGCCTATTTCATTCACGATTTGTGACCTCATTTGTGACTACAGGCTGGTATTTCATGTCGACCCTGCCAAGCGAAGCTGTTTAAGTCCTTTTTTGAAAACCGGATCGCACGACCAAATGGCAAGACGAACTTCCAAAGGCTTCTCAAAGTACTCAAAGAATCTCCAAGAGGCGTCAGCTGGTGCGGTTAAACAGTCATGCGGAATCTTCTCTTGCGCACGAACCCTCGTTGGTCCGCAATATCCAAAACAAACAGCAGCAGAGCTGCCAGGACCGCAATTTGCCAGGCGTCAGAATAGCCGGAGGTCCGCGCTGCTTCCAATGCCGGAGTGCCGGTCTGTTCCAGGATTCTGCCGTTGGTCTTGTCAGCAAGCGTGGCGAGAAATGGTCGATCGGAAGTTTGCTGTTTGTCCTCGGGGAATCTCGAAAGATTGAAGCCGAAGTGCAAAGAATCTCCGGCGCCTGGCCCCGGTCCTGAGGCCACGGCTGAAAAGAGATAGGCGCCCTTGCCGCGCAGATCAAATCGGGCTTCATAGCGGCCGGATGCCGTCTGCTTCAGGTCGATGTCTTGCGTTTTTCCGTCGGGAGCCTGCACGCGGGCCGCGAACTTCAGCATATTGAGGAAACGGCCATCGGGGTCAAAGGCGTCGACAACGAGAGTAGCCGCGTCATCTTTCAAAAGCACGGTGGGATGCAAGCGTTCGTTCTGCACGTCACGGCTTGTCCAACGAACCATCTGAGCCCACATCCGGGCGAAATACTCCCAACTGACCAGGACGCGTGTCCACGGCGTGCCAAAATCCGTGGCAAAGACCAACGATTTGCCCAGGCCGTAGCGCCAGCAGGCCAGAATGGGATCGCCGCTGTCAGCGGTCAAGGGGACATCCGCGAGGTTCTTCGGCGTGGTCGCCACATAGCCTGAGAGTTCGGGGAACCCGGCTTGTCCCAGATTCCTGAGGATTTCATGGTCCGCCGTCTGTTTCGGCTTGAAACGCCGGTCGACAAGCCAGCTTCCAGAGATCAACATGGCTTCCCGCTTGAAAATGTCCGGCAGATCCGTGCCCGATTGAGTGAAATAGGAACGTCCGTGCGAACTCTGAGCAAGCTGTTTCATGAAATCCTGATCGACGTCGGCGCCGATGCCGACTGCCGACAGTACGATCGGCGATCCGGACACCATGTCGAGCAGCGGCTTGCGCTCACCGGGCTCCGCCTGTCCATCCGAGAGAAGCAGCACGTACTTTTTTTCCGCCACCGAGGTTCCGAGCCATTGATACGCCATTTTGACGGCAGGCAGAATTGCCGTTCCTCCTCCGGCAACCAGGCGGCGCAGGCTCGCATCGATTCCGTTCCGATCGATGCCCTGGTGCAGTGGCAGCACCGGTTGCGGGACGCGATCGAAAGCGATGATTCCGAGCGCATCCTCAGGCGTCAGCAAATCCGAAAGCCGCAGCACCGCATCCTTGGCCATGTCGAGCTTGGACACCTTGCGCTGCTCCATTCCCATGCTGCCGGACTTGTCAATCACCAGGACGACCGAGAGCGCGGGTTTCTTCTCTCGTTTCCTGAGCGCCATTTCAACGGGCAGAACGCGCTCCACGGGGGTGCCGGAGAAACCTCCCGGACCAAAGCTGGCGGCGCCGCCGGTCATGATCAAGCCTCCGCCCGATTTCTCCACATAGTCGGCAAGCACACGCATCTGATCGTCCGTGAATGATCCCGCCGGAGCATCGTCCAGAATGACGGCATCGTAAGGTTCGGCTTCCTGCGCAGTCTTGGGCGCCGAGCCGGGTACATTGGTCACGACATCAAAACCCTGGCGTTTCAAAATCGCATCGAGAAATGGCGTAGGGTTCAGGGACAGATGCAGGATCCTGGTAGTTCCAAAGGAATAGACCACAAGCCCCGCCTCATCACTGTCACTGGAAAGGGCGTTGTCTGCATTCTGAGCCGTGACGCGATATTGGTGAAGACCCGGACTCGAGAGCCGCTCCTCGATCTGGAATGCTCCCGACCCCGAGGCGCCCATGGTTTCGCCTTGTTCCGCAATCAGGGCGGTGTCTCGATAGAGTTTGAGCTGGACGCGCGCGCCTTCGTCCGCTCGCAAAGCAATCCGAATGTTGAACGGTTCGCCAAGTCTGACGCGATCCGGACCGGACACTTCATCCAGAAAAAGTCTGCGCCCGTCGACTTCCGACGCCGTTCCCAGGGGCAGTACGTCGATGATTATGCCCTGAGCAGCGGCCAGCGCGGCTTCCTGCAGGGCGTCGCCCGCGTTTTGATTGCCGTCCGACAGGAGGATGATGTGCTTGGAAGCATCCGGCCTCCCACCGAGCATCGTGCGCGCCAGACCCAAACCGCGGGCCACGTTGGTGCTGGCTGTCCCGGGAGTCGACTGGATTTCAGAAACCACCAGGTTGCGCCGCAGCGGTTGCTCGATCAGTGCTTCTTTTCCGAAGACTACGACTCCGGCCTCATCTTCCGCCGCCATCCCGTGGGCGGTCCGATTCATAAAATCGAGCGCGGCGGATTCCTCTTTCCGCGAGACGCTTTCCGATCGGTCGAGTACAAATACCAAAGCTGTGCGCCTCCTTCCGAACCGCACCTGGATGCTGCTCAAGGCAACGACGATCAACACCAGCGTCATTGCGCGCAGCACTGGGAACCGGCGCGGCGACGCAGTACGTTCGCTCAAGGCTCCGCCTGCCGGCCTTCTCTTCCAAACCAGCCAGAAGACGACGGCCATCGGCAGCAGGAGCACAAGATGGGCGGGTTGCGAAAAGCGCATGAACTCCATCATGGCTCCTTCGACCTGTTGCCAGCGTAAGAAAGGATCCACTCAAAAAACAGGACTGCGAGGGCGGTGTAGAGGAGCAGACGCCAGATTTCAGAGCTATTCCCTGCCAGCGTCGCCTGCCTGGCGACGTTTGCATTAGCACTCCAATCCCTGGATAGGGGAGCAATCCTCGACTCAGCGTCGCTAAATAGGTTTACGGCAAACCTCCCGACAGACTCGCCGCAGCGCACCGTGTAGATTCCCGTGGCCTCTGTCCCGGAAAACGATAAGACTCCCCCGGTGACGGGGGCCGCGACCACGCCTCCTTGCGGCGTCGCAATGGCAGCTTCAGACGAACGGCCGTCAGCGGGTATGCGCCAACCCAAAGGGGCTCCGGCCTCAACCTGGTTGCCGGGATCTCCCGGAGCGCCGCTCAGCCAGTTCAGGATGTTCGAGATCAAAACGGGAAAGGAGACCGTGAGCGGCAGGTTCGAGGCACGAATGTCGAAACCGAGGTTGACGGTTCTGGCAGCGCCATCTTCAGACGCCGTCAACAGCGGCTTCCCCATGCCTTCGATCAGAACGGTACCCAAAGCCGGCACGGCGAGCGGTATGGCTTCGTCGATCACTATGTTTGCAGGATCGACAAAAGCGGCGATCGGATGCTCCGGATGAGGCAGAACCAGATTGCGCACGTTGCGCAAGGCTGCCTTGGGTTCAGCTGCCGCGCGGGCAGGGTTGCTCAGGATCAGGTAGTTTCCTGCAGGCAGATTGGGGGGCGCGAAGCCGTCGAGGACGATTACGTCATATGGTTTCTGCAATTCCGCAGTCGAGCATTCGTCAGGCCGCTTGATCGAAAGCTTGACCTGGGGGTTCACCTGCAGTGCTTTCTCGAGAAAGAGGTTTCCCACAGTCCCCAGCAACACCGAGATGGTTCGAGGGTAAATCACGGCGTACGCCTGGTTGTCCGCGTCCAAATCGTCTCTGACATCGATGCGCGCCTTGAGAACTCCCGAGCTGCCAGGGGGAACTTCCGCCGTGAAAGACCTGCGTTCCTGCGCGTGGAGATTGACCGCCTCGCGCCTCAGGATGGATCCTTCGAGAGACAGCTCGAACTCAAAGGCCTGGGCGCGCTCCGAGAAATTGGCAATCTCAACATAGATCTCCTGATCGTAGGCGCTGAATGGATTGCTGCGCACTGCCAGCCGGCTGATGCCGACGTTGTTGCCGGTATCTCCGGTCTGGATGTAATGGACCCTTTCGGACAACAATGACTCCGGGAGCAGCGCCGCCTGGGTTCCGTCACTAAAGACGAACACTTGGTACGGTTCCGACTTGGGGATGGCGGACAGGCCTAGGATCACGGCTCCGTAAACATCCGCAGGCGCCTGCGTGACCGTTATCGAAGCCAATGCCCGCAGCAGCGCGTTCTTGCCGGCGCCCGGATAGCTGTCGACGATGGGTTGCGCACGCGCCTGAACGAGGAAGACGCGATCGTTGCTTTCCACTTGATCCAGGAGAGCCGCGGCCTTGGCGCGCGCAAGCTCGAATCGGGTCTTTCCTCCTTCTCGCGCGCTCATGCTGGCCGAGCAATCGAGCACGAGCACGATCGACCGGGGCGCGGAGGTCCAGAAGCGGATTGCAGGGCGAGACAATGCCAGGACGCCCGCCAGCACGAAAAGAATCTGCAGGATCAGGAGCAAGTTCTTCTTGATCCTTTGCAGGATGGGGCGTACCTCTCTGGTGGCGCCTTGAGAGTTCCAGAGCTGCAGATTCGAAACCCAATGCACTCGCCGGGACCGGCGATAGAAGTGAACAAGGAGGAGCACGCCGATCAACAGCGAATAAAGCAGGGCGATCGGGTTCAACAGCGTCATGTTACAGATCCACTCGAAAGCGACGGAGTTGTTATAGGCAACGACAGATATTCTTGCGCATGCCAGCCCTTCGCAGGCTATCTGAATTCAGTACACTCATCTGTCATTCTAATGGCTGCGCCAGATGCCGGCGCGCAGCAGGCGTACGGTCAATGTTTCGAACGAGAGCGAGGATGTCGCTTCCACGTAGAGAAATCCCTCGCTCATGCAAAAGGCGGCAAGATCGCGCGCATAGGCATTCATTCCCTGCATATAGGCGGCGACCGCACCGCTGTCCACCGTGAGCCCGCGAGTTTCCGCGTGCTCGAGATCCCGCAGTTCGACTTCCTCATCGAGATCGGGATTCAGCTCTTCGTCCGCAAGGATGTGGATGACCACCACCTCAAATCCTGCAAACGCAAGGCAGCGCAACGCATCCTGATATCCTGCACTGCAGAAGCAATCCGACAGCACAACCAGTAGCCCTCGCGTTGAGGCACGCGCGGCATAGGACTTAAACGCCTGCCCAAAATCGGAGACGCCTCCCGGTTTCACGCCGTCGAGCAGCCGGAGCAGATGCAGCAACTGCTGCGAGCCGCGCTGCGGAGTAATCACGCTGTGAAGCTCGCTGGAAAAGGTCGCGACGCCGACGCGATCCTGTCTGCCCAGGCCCACGTAAGCGAATATGGCGGCGAGCTTGCGCGCGAATTCCAGCTTGGCGAGACGTCCGAAGCTCATGGAATTGCTGGTATCCAGCAGGAGATGTATCGCAAGCTCCGCTTCGGCCCGGTACTGGCGCAGAAAGAGCTTTTTCAGCCGCGCATAGATGCTCCAGTCAATATAGCGGACATCGTCTCCATAGTTGTATTTGCGATAGTCCGCAAAATCCACACTGTATCCCGTGGCCGTTCCGGGCCGCCTTCCTGCACCCGGTATCATGCCCGG
>JBEKIX010000090.1:0-13519 GCA_050011535.1 Acidobacteriota bacterium | reverse complement strand
AAAAACCTTATTAAGCGCATTGAATCTATGGGTTATCGTGTTGTTGAAGCTCAAAAACCAGACCCGGGTGCCATGCCACTTGTGCCCCAGGTACTCGCTCAAGTTCCTTAGGAGGGCTCCTGCTGGGCGCATCCCTTGACCTCGGGCAGCGCTGCGCTTGCACGGGGCTACTCTCTCGCTTCGGGGCAGACAAAACACGTTTCGCGACAGAAACTACTTAATGATGGGCGCATCCCGATTCGCATCTTTCTTCAGGTACGACACCCCCTCGGTCATCCACGTGGGTGCAGGTGCATCCTTCAAATAGTGATCGAAGAATTGGAAGAAGCGGATCGTCAGATCCTTGCGATTCGCCAGCCCGGTAACCGAGTGGCCTTCGTTCGGATAGGCGAGCAGGATGACACTCTTCCCGTTAAAGCGCAGGGCGTTGTAGAACGCCATGTCGTTGTTGAACGACACAGTCGAATCCGCCGTGCCCCCGTAGATGAGGAACGGCGTAGTAGCTTCCGGTACATGGTAGAGAGCCGATTCGAGCGCGTACATCGCGGGATCTTGCCAGGGCGACACGCCCTCGCGCCCCTGCCCGTCGAGGTAGTATTGCATCTGATTCTGACCGTTCCCAGTCATCACCTGATAGTTCCATCCCCAGTTGATGTTGAAGTCGAAAAACAGGTCCGTGACCCCCGAGCCGTCGGCAGCGGCAGCGAAGAGCTTCGAGCGGCAGCCGATCAAGGCGGTCCCTTCACCGCCGTAGCTGTGGCCGTTGAGGCCGATATGTTTCGGATCGGCGTAACCCAGCTCGATCACTCTTCTGACGGCAGCTTCGACGCACTCGAGCATGTCGTTGTGCGACGCACCGATGCGGAAGTGAATGTCGGGCAGCATGGTGATGTAGCCCTCACTAATCGCCTGGATCGGCGATGAGCCGAAGCCGCTCAGATACGAAGGCGCCGTATAGCGGTGGAGGCTCTGCGAGTCTTTCTCGTAGAAGTTCACCATCATCGGACGCTTTTCACCCTGCTTATAATCGTCCGGCAAACCAATGATGCCCTGCAGCCTCAAACCGTCCCTGTTCTTGAAGTCGAACAGAATCCGATGGCCCCACATATATTCCGCCTGCTGTGGATTGGCGTCGGAAATCTTCTTGATGTCTTTAAAGTCCAGACCTGAAACGCGCAGGTCGGGAAATTCTGCAAATGTCTCGCGCGTGAACAGGTACTTGTCGGCATTGGCGGCCTTGGTCGGATTGCTGAAATAAGCATCGTCGTAGACGAGTTCCTTCAGCTGTCCGCCCGCGAGTTCGTAGAATCCTGCTTTCTTGGTCCATTCGCCGTAGGCCGAGAGCAAGACGGGCTTCGCAAGATCGATAGTCGAACGCTGACCACCGCCGCCGCCGCCTCGGCCACCACCGCCACCGCCTGGGCCACCGGGGCCGCCCGCCAGCCGTTCGGTGCGCACGTAGCGGAATCGGATCTCGTTCTTGGCGCCGATGCCGTTAGTGAGATTGCGAGGCGCCGACCCATCGAGCGGGACTTGCCACAGGTCGTATTTGTGGTTGACTAGAACTGATTTGTTGTCGCTCGTGTAGCCCGCGATGCCCAACGAAGGCTTGGTCCCGGGATGATCGAAATCCGTATCCACGAAACTCACCTGGCTGTTGGCGGCGAGGGTTTTCGTGGTGCCGGCATCGAGGTCATAAGCCTGAAACTTGCTATCCTTCCAGTACAAAAAGTAGTGTCCGTCGGTGGAGATGCCGAAGGTATGATTGTTGATCAATTGGCCTTTCAGCATCAGCTTGCGTTCACCCGTCGTAGTGTTGACTCGATAGATATCGGCCGCGGGGGGCTTGTAGTCGGAGATGTACCCGCGCGTGTCGCGTCCCACCGCCCAGCGGCCATCCGCCGCGACGTCGAGGTCGCGCATGGTTTCGTCCGCAAGCTTGACGAATTTCACTGCGGACACGTCGAAGGCCTGGCGAAAAGTAAAATTCCTATCCTGGTCCGCGCGCATCATCTGTAGCGACTGAATGCGTTCGTCCAACGAATTCCATACGTCTACGTTCGCGACCTCGTCAGTCCCCCTCCGCGGAGTCGTGCTGGGAGCGTCGACCTGCTCTTTCATACCGAAGAAGACCCGCTTCTTGTCGTCACTCCATGATAGCGTCGCCCGATCGCTTACGACCCATCCTTTGGGGAAACCCTCCGCCTTCACGGGATCGAGCGTTATGGGAACTCCGGGCGGATCAGAACTGAGCGCCGCCTGCAAATTTGGATACGCAAGCAGCAGATTGTCCCGTTCGCGCATCTTATCCACGTCGAGCCCTTTGAGCACTGCCAGCGCGGTGCCATCCTCGTTCCACGTGAGTCGGTTGTAGTTCTTGGCATCGTTGTCGAGCGCGATCGGGTGCCCGCTCCGAAGGTCGAGCACGAACAGGCCGTTGGCATCCTTTGCGGTGGCGTCCACGGTGTAGGCGAGGAGGTCGCCCGCTTTGTTGAAGGCGATATCGCCGACGCTCCCCAGAACTTGATAGCGTCCGGTCGACAGGTCGAGTAAGACGACCTCGACGCCGCGCGGACCGGTGGGCGTGCTTGCCGCCTCGGCTCCCGCAGCGCCTCCACCTGCTCCTCCGCGCCCGGCTCCGCCGGCGACCGCGCCCGCAGCGCCCGCCGGTGTAGCGGCGCGCCGCCGCAGGATCATATGGCTTGAGTTCGCGGAAAAGGTGAATGACTCTATGTCTTGCCAGGACTGCACTGTGCCGGTTGACAGATTACGCACGTCAACATGTCGCGGGGGTGCCGGTGCTTCCGCGCCTGCACCGCGCGCCTGGGCGCCTACAGGTGTGTCACTGGGCGCAGGTGTCGTGGTAGCCCGGCCGCGCCCGCCGCGTCCGCCCCTGCCACCGCTCGGATCGACCTGATACGCAATCCAGCGCGAGTCCGGGGAGAATGTTCCCCCGGATGCGTTCGGAACTTCGAGGTCTTGATTGTTTTCAAGATTGAGGATGTGTAGAGCTGGCCTCGCATTGGCGGGAAGGGTGTTGGTGAACGACAATCCGTAAACCACCCACTTGCCATCGCCCGAGATCTCCTGGCCGCTGATGCTGCGCCAGCGCGTGTAATCGTCGACTGTCAGGACTTTTTTGGCCGGGCTCTGTGCGTGTGTCGGGGTCAACACGAACGCAGGGACCAACAGTACTGCGAGAGCCAGGACGAACGTGGTGAGCCCGCGATTCCAATGATGGCTCATTCGTTTGTAATGCATAGGTACTCTCCTGATGTGTGCCGCCGGCCTACCGTCGAATACCGACGATCTGACATCATCGGAGCCGAATAGCAAGCGGCTGAGCTATTAATAGGCAACTGCTTCCAAGGTGCGGAACGAGGGTAGCATGGACTGGGTGGAAAAAATCGGGAATTCTCTACGATGTCGGCTAAATCGGCGCCAGCCTGACACCCTTTTGGACCGGTCCGTCGCCGCCGGCCGGTTCGAGTTACTGCTTGCCGAGAAAGTCTTCCAGCGCCTGGTTGAATGCCTGGGGTTTCTCCAGAAACAGCGCATGCCCGACCTTCTCGACTATATGGAGCTGCGATCCCGCTATCTTCGACTGCATATATTCGCCGGCCACCCGGTTGTCCTGCGAATTGACGATCAACACAGGCACGAAGATTTGAGCGAACGCAGTGCGGCGGTCTCCCGTGATCAGGTCGAACAGCTGCGCGAGCGCCGTCCCGGCCGGCGTCTTCGCGGCGGCATCGGCGAGTTCCTTGTACATGATCCCGGGTTGTTGCGAAGCGAACAGTCCGTGCACTTCATGGTCGATCGCCTTGGATCGGTCGTCCTCCATTGCGATCGCCGTATCTCTGGCCTGCTGCATGGCGGCCCGGCTCGGATAATCCTTTTCATCGAGTCCGGGCGGGGCCCAATCCACGAAAACAAGCGCGTCGGGCCGCAGAGTTTCCGGGCTGGAGACATATTCCAGGAGGGTGACGACGCCCGCACCCCATCCGATCAGCGTGCAGTGTTCCAGCTTCAGCTTTTTGAGAAAAGCGAACAGATCGGCGGCCTGCTGGTGATACGTGTTGCCGGTCTCCGTTCTGGACGTGAGCCCCTGGCTGCGCGGATCAATGGCGAATACGTGAAATCCGCGCGCGGCGAAATAAGGGATCTGCTCCTTCCAGACTTCAGCCGTCATGAGCCACCCGGGAATGAACACAAGATTGCGGTCGCCGGTCCCTGCTTCCAGATAGCGCATCTTGATGTCGCCGACCTGGGTGTAAGCCTCCTTCACATCCTTGTCAGTGCCTGCGGAGCTCGAGATCGGCATCAGCAACGCAGCCAGCAGGCTCACAAACCCGACAATCCTGTGCATGATCAATCCTCCGGTATAGATGCATCCGCGCGCCGGCCACAGTGGCCCCATGCTTGGTTCTTGCCAGCACCAATTCTAGCCGCTATCCGCGTCCGGCTCTAGCACAAAGGTTGCGGATTCTGTATGCTGAATGCTCGCATGCGGCTTGTGAAATGCCAGGGAACAATATTTCTTGGCGCGCCGATTGTGGCTATACGTTACTTGTCTCCTGTTCCCCCGGCGCTCCTCTGGTGAATTGGAATGCGTGTCAGCGGCATATTGCTACATCCGACCTCTCTTCCTGGGAGGCACGGCATCGGCGATCTCGGCGAGTGGGCATACCGATTTGCCGATTTCCTTTCCGATGCCGGACAGGGTCTTTGGCAAATGCTCCCTCTCGGTCCTCCGGCCGAGGACAACTCTCCATACAAGGCTGATTCCAGCGTGGCCGGCAACCCGCTGTTGATCAGTCTGGACCTGCTCGCGCGCCAGGGGCTGCTTACAAACGACGATGTGGACAACTGCCCGTCTTTCCCTGCCGGATCCGTGGACTTCGATGGTGTAGTGGCCTTCAAGTGGCCGCTGCTCAAAAAGGCGGCCCTTGCTTTTTTTGCGCATGCCTCGGCGGAAAGCCGTGGAGAGTTCGAGAGGTTTTGTGCCGAGAAGGCGTTCTGGCTCGACCGGTTCGCGGAATTTGCCGCCCTGCGTGACGAAAACGGCGGTGCGCTCTGGACGCGGTGGGTCAGAACTCGCGATCCGGATCGGCAGGGCGTGCTCGTTCACAAATTTGTCCAATTCGAGTTCTTCCGCCAGTGGCGCGCGCTCAGGAGGTATTGCAACGAGCGTGCCATCCGGCTTCTGGGAGATCTTCCCATTTTTGTCGCGCATGACAGCGCTGACGTCTGGGGCAACCCAGAGCTGTTTGATCTCGACGAGCGGGGCGATCCACAAACCGTCGCCGGCGTTCCGCCGGACTATTTTAGCGCGACGGGCCAACTGTGGGGGAACCCTCTGTATCGTTGGGACGCCATGAAAAGCTCGGGCTACTCGTGGTGGATCGACCGCATCCGCTGCCTGCTGGAGCAGGTCGATATCGTGCGATTGGACCATTTCCGCGGCTTCGAAAAGTACTATGTGATTCCCGGCGACGCTCAAGATGCCATCCACGGGCAGTGGGCGGACGGTCCAGGCGATCGTTTTTTTGCCGCGCTCGAGCGCGCTTTTGGACCGCTCCCCTTCATTGCCGAAGATCTGGGACTTATCACACCCGAAGTGCTGGCTCTGCGCGACCGCTGGGGTTTCCCGGGCATGCGCGTCCTGCAGTTCGCTTTTTCAACGGAATCCCCAACGGATCCATTTAAGCCTCATAACTTCATCCGCAATTGTGTCGTGTACACCGGCACCCATGACAATGACACAGCGATGGGCTGGTTCCGGGGAACGAGTGCGGGAGAAAGATTCCGGCCCGAGGAAGACTTGCGCGCGGAGCGGGACTTTGCCCTGCGCTACCTCAACAGCAATGGGAATGAAATACACTGGGACCTTATTCGGGCAGTGATTTCATCGGTGGCGGACACCGCGGTTTTCCCTCTCCAGGATGTCCTCGGATTGGGTTCCGATGCGCGCATGAACCTGCCATCGTGTGCGAAGGACAACTGGCGGTGGAGGTTCCTGGAGGAGCAATTGAGGCGAGAGCACTCGGCCCGGCTTCGGGAGCTTTGCCGCATTTACGGCCGCCTGGAACGCTGACCTCGAAGATTTCACAGATTACACAGATTCAAAGGCGAAAAAGCCCAGGTGGAAAGCAAATTCGAGATTCGAGATTCTCAATTCTCGAATCTCGAATCTCGAATCGGGAATCAGGCTCGGTCTATCACATTTGGTTGCGGCAGAAGGCCACGCCAGGTAATCTGTGGCAATTTTTTGATTGTGCTTAAGCTAACAGCATTGGTGCTATCGCGCCGCTGCTTGGGTCTGGTAGATGGGAGTGCACCACCCGGCATACTTGGCAACACGCCCCCGGACGACGTCGAAATAGAGCTTGCGCAACTCTTGCGTGATAGGCCCCATTTCCCCAGCGCCTATCGGCCGGTGATCCAGGTCTGCAATGGCGGCCATTTGAACCCCCGTGCCACACAAGAAAGCTTCCTCGGCGAGATAGACTTCGCTCCGGTCGATGGAACGCTCCACCACTTCGATACCCAGGTCATCGCGCAGCAACTGTATGATGGTGCGGCGGATGATTCCCTCCAGGATGTTGTCCGTGATGGGTGGCGTGCAGGCAATGCCCCGGCGGATCATGAAAAAGTTGGCCGCGGAAGCCTCCGCGACGTGGCCATTCTGGTTGAGAACGAGCGCCTCATCGTACCCGGCGTTATGTGCTTCCGTTTTGGAAAATGACGAATTCACGTAGGCGCCCACGATCTTGCCGCGAGCCGGAATCATGTTGTCTTCGACCCGCACCCAGGAAGAAGTGCCGACGTGCAGCCCTTCTTCGTTCGCAAGATAGGAGCCGAACGGAATCGAAACGATCGCCACTTCGCACGTCAAATCGTGCAGGCGCACGCCGATCATCTCATCAGAAAAATAAGCCAGCGGACGGATGTAGCAATCTGTCTGGTAGTTCTCGGCACGGAGAAGATCCTCCACCGCTCCGACAAGGTCCTCAACGCTGTATTTCAAGTCCATGCAGAGAAGCTTCGTTGAATCGACGAAGCGCTGGAAATGGTCGTGCGGACGAAATACGTACAATTGCTTTGCATCGCTGTTCCAATACCCACGAAGACCGGCAAAAACGCCGGTGCCGTAATTGAAAGTATGTGTCAGAACCCCGACTTTTGCTTCGCTATAAGGAACAATGCGGCCTTTGAAGAATGCGTAATTTGGCAAGGCCATTGATTCAATCCTCCTCAATATTCAAAACTAGAGATTTCGAGGCATATTCCCGTGTTTCTTTATTACTCTATCACAATTCGGGGAAATCTGTGCCAGCCGCGAACTGCGCATAGTTCGTGTATTGCCCTGAGAGGCAATGAGGATATAATGGCAGCCCTAATGATACGCGCTCTGAAACCACCTGGCGGCGAGAGCCCGAACGAAATCGACTGGGCGGCGCTCATCACTGCCTGCGCAAAGGACAGGTCGGACCCTGTCCTCTGGGCCGAATTTCTCCGCCGCTACGCTCCTAAGATAAAGCAATTCATAAGGGGAACGTGGCGTCTGTCGATAACGAATGTATCCCCCCTTGTAGATGGCACGCTGGGCGGTATGCAGGAAAGCGACCTGTTCCAGAACACGATCCTGCGTATCGTGGAACAGGACTGTTCAGCCATGAAGCGGTTCTCAGGACAATCAGAAGATGAATGGCTGGCTTATCTGGCGATAATCACGAGATCCGTGGTGCGCGACGCTCTGAAGCATCAGCGCAGATTGAAACGCCCGGGTGGAAGGGAAGTCAGGATGCTGAAGTTTCCCGGCGTGGAGCAACCCGCTGAGCTCGGAGCGGAAACCGGCGCCGTTTCGATAGAACGGGAAGTGCTCGGACGAGAGATCAAGAACCTGTGCGAACAGACGATCCACAGTCATGAGGCGGAGTTTTCTGCCAGAAACATGCTGGTATTCCAGCTTTACTTTGACAAGGACTTGTCAGCGGAACAGATCTCCCGTTGCCAGGGCGTCAACTTATCGAAGGCCGGTGTGGAAAAGGTGATCAACCGACTGAAAGAACGCATCCGAAGCGTTGTGTCGCCGGGTGCGTCGGAAGCGGTGATGTGATGAAAGACCGGAACCTCACTTCCCCTGGTTTTGAAACCAAATGTCTCGCGATCGAGGACTTTTACCGCTACATCGCGTTTCCGCCGGGCGAAAGCCTTCCCGATCTGACACCGCATCTGGACCATTGTCCGAAATGCCAGCAAGAGCTGGCGGAAGTTCTCAGGCTGCTTAACTCCGAATCCGAGGAATGGACGGGTAATGACAGCAACCTCTCCGATCAGGAGATCACTCAGACTCTGAATCTGATTCAAGGAGTGGCTCGAAAGGAAGAGACGAGCAAGCGGCGTTCCCGGCGGTTGCACTGGGCCGCGGCGGCCGCGGCGGCCTTCGTGCTGCTAGGAGCGGGCGCGGGCGCCTTGAAGTACTACCAGAACAGGGTGTCGAATCAGTATTTCGAGCAGGCCAGGGCGAGCCTCGAAGAGGTTTATGCGCCCGTGAGCCCAAGCGGCCTGCGACTGAACCTGCCGTTTCACTCCGCGGCCGCGAAGCGCGCCGCCAACAGCGATTCTTCCCTCAAGGATGCGGAGAACCTGTTCTATCAGGCGGTGGTCGGGCGTTCAACCATGCCGGAAGCTCACCTGGGCCTGGGCGCGATTTATTTGAGGGAATCGCGGTTTGAAAGAGCCAGGGAGGAGTTTCAGAAGGTTTTGGACGTCCAGCGAAGCTCCCTGCAAGCGTTCGTGGGAAGAGGCGTGGCCGACTACGAAGAATCGAAACTGGCGGATGACCCCGTCCGGCGCGGGAACATGCTGGCAGGAGCGCTCTCTGATTTCGACGCCGCGCTGAAGCAGCAGCCTGATTCCGCCGAAGCGCGTTATGACCGGATCTGGGCTCTATACGAGGCGGGCCGGCACCAGGAAGCGCTCGCCGAAATCGATAGGTATCTCGCGCGCGATTCGGATTCGATTTGGGCCGCAAAGCTGAAAGACCTGCAGATTCAGATCCGGCTGGAAAATTTGCAGGCCGTGTTCAACGAGGTAGAGCGCGCGGCACACACCCGGAATGCCGCCACTCTGGATTCGATAGCAAGGCTGGTCCCCTACCAGGCGCCTACGGCCATTCGCGACGCGCTCAGGAAGAGCCTGCAGCGCGAGGGCAGCGCGCTCAAGCCGGGTGAGGCAAGCACTGCCGAATTGCAATGGGCTGCCGGGACCCTCGAGAAATCTTACGGCGCTGCCTCCGGGGATCACAGCTGGCAGGCTTTGCTCCGCTTTTATGCCGGACTCTCTCCGCCGCAGCGTAAACTAAAAAAGTCCCTTGACCTGGAACTGATGAGGCTCGCCGACCTCCTCAACCACGAACAGCCGGCCGCGGCCCTTGCGGGAAGCGAATCCCTGGGCCGCGAGTTCTCCCGCCTTCATGACACCTGGCAACTCTTCAATATTCACTTCCTGCGCGGAAATTGTTTCTATTATCAGGCGAGTTTTGAGCGTGCCGCTGACGAGTACCGCGAGATGCTCCGGGTTGGCGAGTTTACGGCCGCTCCGGAACTGCGCGCGAAAGCGCTTTCAGCCCTTGTCACAAGCTATTCGTCGCTGAAACGGCCCGACGATCTGGAAGCCTGCTTGAAGGATCTCAGCCGGCTGGCGGATCAATACGGCCGGGACTCGTGGAAGCAATGGGCAGATACCGGCCTGGGTTCCCTTTATCGATGGCGCAATCAGCTGGACGAGAGCATGAAGTCATGGACGGCTGCTCTTGCCTCAGCGTATCGCTATCGCGACGACTTGTCGTTGGGCAGCGACCTGCAGAGCCTATATTCGCTCATGACCGAGATGGGCCGGTTCGACGATGCTGCGATCCTCTACTCGGAGGCTATAGACAACACGGCCTCCTACGAACCGGGACTGGCACATGCCGGGCAGACTGCGTTTAATGCCATCCAATCTACGCTCGTCTTGAGGGTTGGTGAAGCGGCGCTTGAATCAGGAAGAGTGCATGATGCGGAATCGTCATTCAGATCGGGCCTGAACGGACCCATAGGCAATAAGCGCGAATTGGAGAACAAGCTGCGCCTGGGCTTGGCTGAGGCGCTTCTCAGGGAAGAGCGCTTCCCAGATGCCGCGGTTCAGGTCGAGCGGAGTTTGGCTCTTGCGGTTTCCGGAAAGTATCCGGATCTCGAATGGCGCGCGCGCGTTCTTCAAGGACTGTTGCACGAGAGAACAGGTGACGCCGCGGGTGCGCTCGCCAGTCTCCAGGAGTCCATCCTTGGCTTCGAGCGCATGCCCGCGAGGATCAGGACCGGAACTCTGTTGCAGCGGTATCCTACCCTGCGCTTAAATCCCTATCAAGAGATCGTGCCCCTGCTTTCGCGCTCACTCCATGATGAAGAGAGAGCCGCCGATTATGCCGATCGCGAGAAATCGATGCTTGATGAGTATCAGGACATCGCGACGCAGGGGAAAACCGGAGGGACGGCATCGCAAACGGGCAATTCTCCCGGTGTTCTTACCATCGATTATTTTTTCACAGGCGACGATCTCCTGGCATTCGTCATTGGCCGGGACCAGCTGCAGACGGTGGCATTGCACGCATCCCGCAACGAAATCGAGCAGCGGGTGAACCAGTATCTGACGAGCATCGAAGCGGGTGACGAACCGGGATTCGACTCGCTGTCTGGGAAGCTTTATGACGAGCTGATCGGGCCGATTCTGCAGACAGTGCGGGATAAGCGATTCGCGCAACTTGTGATCTTTCCGGATGGACCGCTCAACCGGTTGCCGTTTGCCGGTTTGAAAAACGATCGTGGCAGGTATCTGCTTGAAGATTATGTCCTCAGTTTCGCTCCGTCACGAAGCGTGCTCGCCCGCTGTCTGTCCCTGAATCGGGGTACAGTCAGTTCAGGCGGCCGCACAGCACTGCTTCTGGACGGCACGGCAAACTTGCCGGGCGCGGGCGATGAACTTGCGCGCCTGTCTACGCTTTACGGGAAGAGCGCCAGAATTGTGACTGCCGGGAATCTTGCCGCGGCATCGGGTCTCGCGGCAGATGCCGAGATTCTTCATTTCGCAGGACACGCGGCGCTGCATAACGGAGCTCCTGTGCTCATGCTCGATGCCGGTCCCCACCCGGTATTCTTGGACAGCAACGCGATTCGTTCATGGCGGCTGCTGAGGAATCGCCTGGTGACACTCGCGGGATGCGAAACCGGAGTCGGGCCGCGAACGGATGGATTCACTCCCTGGGGCTTGGTTCCTGCCTTTCTACATGCCGGAGCTCCGGCCCTGATTGTCAGTCTGCTTCCCGTCGACGACGTCGCAACCGGCATGGTGACTTCACGGTTTTACGAGCTCTTGTCCGCCGGCGGCATCTCCAAAGCTTCAGCCCTGCAACAGGCTCAACTCTCCCGCCTTGCCGCGGCACGCGCCTCGGGCCGATCAAACCCTGGATCGTGGCTGCCCTACGTCCTCGTCGGGGATCCCCGCTGATCTTAAGATCGCGACCAGCAAGGCGCGTAGCGCCGGCAGTGCGTGGGGGCGCGGACGGCCCCGGTGCTGTCTCCTCGTCGCAAAAAAATAAAAAATCTGCATTTCCGGTAGGCGGCCGCCGCGATTTGTCGTTCTTGTATACAGGTGCACAGAATTGGCGCCGCAAAAGGTGAAGCGCCGGATTGTTGCCGCAATTCCGGCACCGAGAAGTCAATCGGTACCCCGGGATGGGGAGGACCAGAGTTGACCGCTTCCGCAATTCTACCTCTGCTCATTCCCTGAATTCAACCGCCCGTGGTCCATTCGAACGGAGTGTGCGATGAGAAATGTGAAAGCCTGTATGGTGGTTGCGTTACTAGCGTTTCTGATGCTCCCTTGTCTGGCCTACGGTCAGACAGACCCCCTGCCTCCGCCGCCGTGCTGCAACCAAAATGACCCGACGCCACCGCCTCCTCTTGGTGGAAATTCATTAGTACTGGGCGGCGGCGCGCTGGGAACGATGGCGCAGATATCCATTTCCGATGCCACGCTGGCATCGATGGGGCTTTCTCGCAGCCAGGCCCTCGAACTGCTTGCAGGCGCGCTCTTCCCTGATGCAGGGCAAGCCGTGAACCTGATAATCCCTGTCGTCAATCCCGGCACCACACTGCCGGTCTCGGCACAAGACCCCTCTGTTATCAACTATCAGTTTGAGACCGCCCAGGTTCCAGAAGGACTGATGAATGGCCTGACCTGGCTGTATATCACAGACGGTCATACTTACGTGTTGGTCGTCTTTACGCAAGACTCCACAGCGCCGGGCCACTAGGAATGCGCCCTGGATCCTGGCTCCACAGCAATGGAGGCAACCATGCATTTCCACGAGGAGTCGGATTGTGTCGATACCTTGCTCGACCTGGTCTGTTACGAAGTCCTGAGGAAGAAACTGACTCCGGAGATGGAGCGCGTCCTCGACCGGCACTTGCGGAGCTGCCCCAGCTGCCGCCGAAAGGTCATGGGTTTTCAGAGCGTTCTGCGCGGAGATGCCGCCTGCGCCAATTTCGGGTAGGCGATCTCCAGCTGATGGAGGCCTTTACTGAACGTGTGAGAGCGGCACACACGGAGGTGCGCCGTCCTCCAGAAAGACTTTTTCCTCGCCATGGCTCTGGGGGAGAGTTGCACGGCAAGGAATCCGGCAGCGATCGGAGATAAGAGGACCCATCCGTGCCGCTCTGTTTCCGTCGCTGCCGGAAAGCTGTTTGGAGGCGCAAGCCTGACTATCGAGGGGGCAAGTGCACGTCGGCTGATGACTGCGTTCCACTCGTGGAATGGGATGCCGAAAGCGCATCGCGCCATGAGAGGGGGGACACTGGCATGGTAGAAACGAAAACAGTCCTGTTGGTCGAGGATGATGCTTCGGTTCTGCGCTTGTTGTCTCGGCTCTTGCGCGCTGACGGCTATGCGCTGCTTCAAGCGGCCAATGGCAAGGAGGCAATCCGGATTGCCCGCGACTTCCAGGAAGAAATCCACCTCGTGGTAACCGATGTGATCATGCCTGAATTAAGCGGCAAGGAGCTTTTTATCGAGATCGAAGCTGTGCGTCCCGGCATTAAAGTGCTTTATATTACAGGCTATCCGGAGAACATCCTTATCCATAACGGCTCGTTGACCTTGAAGGATCCTCTTCTGCCAAAGCCCTTCAGCGCGGACGCATTGAGAAGAAAAATGCGCGAGATTTTGGAGATACCGGAAGTTTGAAAATCCTGGTAGCGAAGTGGGGGACAGCTACCTTTTTTCGCCACCTCTTCTCAAATCTGCCTAGATTCTTCCGGCGAAAAAGGTAGCTGTCCCCCATTTCGATTCAACATTGATAGCCGCCTGTTTGGCACCCCTTATGGCAACGGGTCGCTGCGCTAGTGGAGCGACAGCCGCGCATTTACCTTCGAATACAACCAGCGTGGGCATCAGGTTTATCGAGTCATCGAGATCA
>JBEKIX010000089.1:0-13698 GCA_050011535.1 Acidobacteriota bacterium | reverse complement strand
GCCGCATGTCATCGTCGCGGTTCCGTGCCTTGAGCAGCTCGCGCGCGACACGATCGTCAATCTCTGCCGCATGAACCATATCTACCGGATAGACAATCACCACCTCGATGCCCGGTTGGGTCAGACGCAGCCGGGTTCTCGGCCGCAGAGCGCCCACAGACACAATGTTGAGAGTCCTCTCCATGTTCCTATGTTGCTCCTCAATCTCTTCCTGATATTCTGAAAACACCGCTTCCACGGCGGCCCGCAATCTCTCCTCGATCGCACGGTAATCACTATCGGGTGAGAGAGTGACGGTCACTTCGTGCCAGACAAAATTCGTGCCCGGGATTTGTTTGAAGAGTCCTGCGCCGGATTGGAACACGATTGTGTTGGAGAACGCGACTACGCGGCCGGTAGGCGTCACTCCTTCGCCGCTGACCATTTCGAGCAGATGGAAGCGGACAAGCCCAATGTCTACCACTTCGCCGGTCACACCTGAGACGTTCACCCGGTCCCCCACGCGGATGCCGAATCTGCCAATGAGAAAGAAATAACCAGCAACGGACAGGATCACGCTCTGGAGCGCGACCGCGACACCGGCGGTCATCAACCCCGCGAACGTCGCCATTGAGCTGAGTTGGTTGGCAAAGGAAAACACAAGAATGAGCGCGATGACGCACCACAACACGATTCTGCGCACCAGCAGATATTGGTGTCTGCGGCGCACCTCGTGCACGTAGCGGAAGATGGTGCGCCGCCAGAACTCCGCGGCTGCAATCACGGCTGCGAGAAACGCTGCGAGCAGTGCCAGGCGGATCAGCAAGCTGCTCAATTCAGCCGTGTATTGATTCTTGATCGTACCCTGCCAGTTCAGCAGGTTCCTCCGGTAGAGATCGAGCAGGACCCCCTGCCTGCCCAGCGGCAGGGCTATCGCGGAGACAGTTTTGAATTCCGCTGTCAGGGCATCGAGTTCCTTTTTTTCCTGGGTGAGTACAGATGGGCTCGCTGAATCCGCCTGCTTCGCCAACTCGTCGCCGCGCGCCGACGCTTGTTTGAGGAGGTCGATCAGCGGCGCATGGAGACTGTTCGATTTCTGAGAAAGCGCCTCTGTCAACCGAATTGCATTGTTGAGCGATCGGATCTTTCTAGAGAGCGCAAACATGTCCTGGGTCAACCCCCACACGCCGCTGGGCGCCGGCTGCCACGTCGATGCGACAGGTGTGCTCCCCGAGCCGCCGGACGGTTTCGCAGAGAGCGCCGGGATCGCGCGCGCCAGCTCCTCGATTTGCGGGCGCAGCCCAATCGCTCCCAGGCCGTTCGCGTTCGAGCCGCCAGTAAACCCGGCCATGCTGCGGAGGGCATCTCTGCGCGCCTCGGCGAGGTCGAGCTCACTTTGCGTCTCGGCGATTTGTGTCTGCAGGGTACGAAGCCGGCCGCCGCTCGCGGCTGCGAGCTTCTGCTTGAGCGACTCCACCTCCGCGCGGATCTCACGCACCTGTTGATCTATCGAGGATGAAAGCCGGATCAGCGCCTGATGCTGCGATGTTTCGGCGCTCGCGTTCTGCTCCTGGCTTGTTCCCGCATGTTTTTCGATGGATTCCGCCGCTGTCCTGGCGAAATCGAAGGCAAGACCGGCTACCTCGTTGGCAATCTGCTGATTCTCGCTGACGAGCAGTGCATCGTTCGGCTCTCTCGCCAGCTGGCGTTCCACCTCCAGTTGGCGGTACCACTCTATCGTTTGGTCGAGGAACTGGATGATCGCCGCGGACGTGAGGCCGCCCACGGGCGCAATTTGTGGGGGCCCGGGCGCTGCGCTGAGGAAGAAGATTGCCGGACAGAGGATCCAAATTGCATTTGAGGACAGTTGATGAGGCGCGCTCTGTCGTTTACGCCCTCTCTGGGGACGCACACCTGCTGTTATTGGCCTGGACGACAACATCGTTTGCAAGGTTCAACCTTTTGTGATGTCACCTTGTATCCCACTATACGACAAATCGCCGTCCAAAGGAATGTCTAGTGGTCCCCGGCTACGGAGAGTTCGACTGCGCATTCACCGGCAGGGCCTTAAGGACCCGGAGATGTCCGTCATGGATTTCCGCGACATAGAATAGGCGCCGGGCATCATGATCAGGCCCCAACGTGAAGGACCCGCTAACACCATGGATAGGAATCTTCTCCCGAATGAGACGATCGAGGTAGGCCTTCACTCCTGCACGGCTGAAGCGGCCATTGAGAATGGCATCACGCATCAGGTAGATGGCATCATACGCAAATGCCTGTGCATAGTCGGGTTCACTCCCCGCGAATGCGCGAAAATCCCGGGCAAAACGCATGGCCCGCGCGTCGCCGGATTCCAGATTTAGAAATTGGGATACCCTGATTCCTTCCGTCGATTTGGAATCATAATTGGAGAACGAGGCCTGTGCGAGATTGTCACAACCGAGGATGTCCACTTGCATGCCGGCATCATGGATGGCTTTGACGGTCCAGATTGCGGCGTCAACGCGTTGGAACAGTGCGATCAGATCGGGAGCCCCGTCCTTTTTCAAGTCTGCCAAAGCCGAGCGAATCTGATCCTGGTCGTCCGGCTGGAGAGCATTACGGTGCATGATGCTCGCGATGATCTTCGCCCCCAATTCTCGAGCATGTTTTTCGAACAACTGGGCCAGCGCGCGACCATAGTCATCATTTACATAGAAAATTGCAATACGGCGCTTGTTCCAATCTTTCACGGCGTATTCGGCGAGGGCCGGCCCCTGATCGGAATCCGACAGGCAGAGCCGATAGGTCCACGCGCCGATGTTGGTGATGGAGGGATTCGTGGCGATGGTGACGATCTGGGGGATTTTATTCCGGTTATAGATGGCAGCGGCAGTCAGGGTTGTGGCGCTGTCGTTATGGCCTATGACCGCGAGTAGATCCGGCTGGGCCGCGAATCGCTCTGCCCAATTAAGAGTACTCGCCGGATCATATGCATTGTCCATTTCAAGCCAGTCCATTCCAAGCAATTCAAGAGGAACGCCGCCAATTCCTCCTGCGTCGTTGATCTCCTTGGCGGCGAGCTTAACACCAGGATGGGCATTTGAGGTCAAACCGATGCCCAATACCACGCGGCTGGGCCGACGGCTGCAAGCTGCAGGCACGAGTGCAACGATGAGCGCAATGGCTAGAAAAATGCGTCTCATTCAGGAGTCCCTCCCGATTTCAAGACCTGGTGAATTGCGCGCGCATAATCATCCAACTTGAATGGTTTCTGAAGGCACATCGCCCCGATATTGAGAAAAAACTCGTCGAGGTTCAGCCCAACCAGATCGCCGGAGGCGAACAGGAAACGTCTCACGAGTTCAGGCTTGTTTTCCCGAACCCACTGGTAGAGCTGCACTCCATCCACGGGTCCTGGCATGCGCACATCGGAGATGATGATATCGGCATCGTGATCCTGCAGGTAGCGTAGCCCTTCCTCGCCAGTTGCTACACCCTCCACCTCAAGACCCATTTTCTTGAGATAGGAAATTTGGAGCCGCAACAGCATCTCCTCGTCATCCACAACCAACGCACGGAGTCTTAAAGCTGGAGCGGATATCGGTAGCGGCTGAGGAATGCTCTCATGCGACTTCTCCAGCATTGCCGGCTCGCCTATCGGGAGCGTGATAATGACGCGGGCTCCCCTCTCCCAGTTTTTCGCCTGGATTTCTCCATGATGCTCCTGGACCACGCCATAGCAGACGCTGAGGCCCATGCCTGTTCCCTTGCCCACTTCTTTCGTGGTGTAGAAGGGAACGAGAGCTTGCTCTGGATCGCGGAATCCGGGGCCGTCGTCAAGGAACTCGAGGAGAATGTGATCCCCATGAACCTTGGTCCGGACCCAAACGGTCCCGCTAGAGCGAAGACAGCGACAAAACCGGTGCCAGCCGAGCGATTGAGGCTGTCGAGAATGGCGCGGAGCTTATCCAGCTGAAGTCCGTTCAGCTTGTCGAACTCATTACGAATTTGTTCTTCCAGCTTGGTAAGACGGCGCAGCCGGACACTCGCCTCCACGCGATGACCCAATCTCAACTGCTCGAAAATCTGGGCCGATATAATGCTCCACTCGGACTGCATGGCCTTGACAGAGTCGACGCTCAGGCGCTCCTGTTCTCCGATATCAAGCTTCAAATACTCCGTATACTTTTCCAACAACGAATAATTGCTAGCCCGGAATCTTTCGGGAAAGAGCGGATCGACGGTTTCGAACTGTTGGCGAAGCTCCTGGCTCTGCCGGGCGTTGCCTTCCGCCAGCTCTCGATTCAGCACGGATGTGCGTCGCAGATTTTCAATCAGCCGAGTACCATCGACAGAGAGATAGGAAAATCGATGGGTCATTCCGATTGCGAATGCGATGACGAGCAGAAAGGCAAAGGAGAGAGCAACAAAGAACTGTCGTGCTATCGTCATGGAGCGAATATCAATCTTGAACGAAGATATGAAATAAATGACGTTATCGGTCGAGATTTCCGCCGCCATTATCCAATTCGGAAGTAAGGGAGGAAATGATCGATTGTCATTGTTTGTACCTTGCGGCGAAATCGATTCTGAGGACGTGATTCATAATGAATAGAGGTCCAGTGATCCCTTCTTTTTCTCGCGTCGTCTATGTTAATCGCCGAGTGTTTCCCCGCCAGCGTCGCGCGAGCGCGGGTATGATGGCCCCTCCGACATTGGCCAGGTTTAGGTCGGGGAATGGCGGCCGTTCGGCCCGGGGATGGATCGCCCGAAACAGGGATCCGGCAAAACGAAATACAGCCCCCAGTTTCTCGCCGAGTGAATAGCTCGGGTTACGGCCATTAGCACGAACCAGCAGCACCGTCACGTCGTCTTCGGATAGGTTCCGGGGATATCTTTGCGCGATCTCCCCCAGGAGTGTCTCGATCAGTTTTGGCGGGTCTACCTCGCCGAGAAGACGAGTAATCCGAAGCAGGCCGTCCTCTCCAAGCATCTCGCCGTCCGCGTCACGCGATTCAATCAGTGGATCGGTATAGCTGAGCAGGCAATCACCCAAATCCAACGCGACGTCAAACTGGTCGTACTCGGCCGAGTCAAATATTCCCAGTGGTATGTTGCTTGGAGCGGACTTGCGGGACTGTACTTCATGGCCGAGAAGCTCCCATTGTTGCTGCGTCGCCCGGTAAAGGAGAGGCCGCGGGTGACCCGCGTTGCAAACGGTCAGACACCGGCTGGGAGCAAAGAAAGTGGTGACTATCGCCGTTGCGAAAGCCCCCTGCCGCGACAGTCCGACAAACTGCCGGTTGAGGAGGCGCACAAATTCGGTTTGGTCCAATCGGTTGACGAATCGCCGCATAAGCAAACGGAGATCGGCGGCGGTCCCGGCGACCGCGTTTCCATGCCCTGAAACGTCTGCCAGCAGCAGGCGGCTGATTCGCCCGGTCGCGCAGCTTGACGCATAATACACGTCGCCGCCCGCGTGCGCCCTTCCGTAAGGTTTGCTATAAACCCAGGCGTTCAATCCTCCGAATTCAACGCCGCGCGCCGTTAGTTGGCTTCCACCCCAGACCTCCATGCATTGCATGCGTTGCGTCGGCCGATCGCTCATTACAGCATTATATCCATGTTTTCCGTTTGCCGATGCAATCACTATCATCTGCAAAAGTGCTGACCAGAGCTGTGATTTAAAAGGTGCGGGAAGTAAAATAGAACCAGGCAGGGCAGACGAGCGGAGGCCTTGGCAGGGATTCGATAGGAAACGCGGCTCGCCCTTCCTTTCCACCGAGAGCATTAACTCCCACGGAGGGTTTAGTCATGAAAAGCGAAAAGATCGAAGCGATTCTGGCAAAATGGCTGGAGGCGTGGAAGCACCACGATGTTTCGGTGCTAACGTCCGCGTTTGCGGAGGATGCGGTTTACACAAGCATGCTGGCGGGCACCATCCGCGGGCGCGGGGAGATCGAGACCCTATATCACGGTTGGTTCAAGGCGTTCCCCGACATGGTTTTTGAGGTTGAGAGACAGCTCATCAATGGCGATCAAGGAGCAGTCCTCTGGTCACAGTACGGCACCCACGTGGGGGAGTTTTGCGGTCTGGCAGGGACGGGACGCATCTTTGCGCTCCCCGGCGCATTTTTCATGACTTTCCGAAACGGGCGCATTGAGAGCATGCGTAGCGTCTACGATTTCACAAACTTGCTCCTGCAGATTGGCATTCTGAATGCCAAGCCGGTGACATAACCCTCGTTCGGCAGTCGGATCGCGGGACAGCTCATTAGATATGGAGAATCGCCAGATGAAGCGGACAGTTTCTGTGATCGCATTGTTGGCGCTGCCGCACTCACAGAGTACGCGCAACTGGTGCCGGCGGGTGCGTTCACATTTCTTCCGGCACTCCGTCATGACGAACCAGTCACAGGGCGGGATTCTCGGCAGAGGCGGCGTCTGCATCAATCGCCTCCGGCCGCGGCAGCCTCTCGAGCAGTCTGCGCAGCACCAGGCGGGCAATTGTGTGCGCATTGGATGCCAGCAATCTAACCCACGACCAGGGAGTCGACTGCGGAAAGTAGATGCCTCGAAACAGCAGACGCGCAACCAGGAACGCGACCTGGTGGTCGAACGGCTTCCGGTTATCCACGAGCCACCGCTGCGTGCGCGCGAAAGAGCGGCGTCCGTAACCCAGACGCCAGGATTTGTTCACCTCGTCTTCGCACTGGCTGGGGGACAGGTGGTTGGGCGTAAATGTCAGACGGAATGCCTTGAAATCCAGCCAGTGCTCCGGCCGAACCAATCTCCCCTGCTTTTGGAGCCGGTCGTACAACGGAGTGCCCGGATATGGCGTGAGTAATCCGAAGACCGGCAGCACGGGCGGCCAGGTATTGATTTCCGAGCTGATGGATGACGCCACACCGGGGCGGTCATCCTCCAATCCCACGATAAACGAAGTGATGGCATAGACGCCGCGCCTGGCAAGTCCCTGCAGCACACCCGAGTATTCTTCCGGCCGGTTGAACTGCTTGTGCGCGCTCCGCAGGCTTTCGGGGCTTATGGACTCGAGCCCCATGAAGATGAAGCGGCCGCCGCTGGCGGCAATCAGCTCAACGAGTTCCTCATCCTTCAGCAGGTTTGCCGTGATTTGAGCGACCCAGGGGAGGCATGCATCCCGCTGAATCATCTCCCGGAGCAGGGACTTTGTGCGTTCGCGCCGGATGGCGAAGTTATCGTCGATGAAAAAGACGTTTACCAGGGCTCGATTGCGTGCGGCAACGCGCTTGAGCGCGAGGAGCTCATTAATGACGCTTTCATTCGTGCGAAAGCGGAGGTGGCTGCCAAAAAAGCCGGTGACGGTGCAGAATTCACAGCCGTAGGGACATCCTCGCCCCGATTCGACCGGGATCATATAGGCTTTTTCGTAAGGGACCTTCATCTTCTCCAGGAGACGGCGGGCGCTCTGAGGCAACACACGCATGAGGTCGAACAGACTCAAGTCGACGTTTTCCCAGTCGATAGCCTGGTAGCTTTCGAGAGAGGGCTTCGAGTTTTGCTCCCACTCCTCTTTGGAGCCGTAGGTCTCTTTCAGTCCGTTTCGTGCCGCGTCCTCCACAACCACGGGCCAGATGTCGTCCGCTTCACCGAGCACGACCGAGTCGGCACATCGCTCCCGGCCATTCCAGCCCAGTGACTCGCCGGGGAGTTCCGTCACATGCGGGCCGCCGAGCACGACCGGCACATGAGACAGTTTCCGTACCGCCGCCGCCGTCGCATACGCTTTCTGGGCCGTGCGGGTCATGAAACCCATGCCCACAAGGTCCACGTTATTGGCGGTGATGAATCGAGCCAGCTCCTGATCGCTCAGGCGCGTCGCGTTTCCATCGATAATGGTCACTCGGTGAGGCGCCGGCGTAAGCTGGCGCAGGAGAAAGGGCCAGAGCTGCGGCAAAAAAGTTCGCGTGACGTGGTTATCCGGAACATAAAGAAGTATGTGCATCAAAAATCCTTAGCACTTGGATTGAACGAGGATGGTGCATAGAAAATCCAGGCCCCGCAGATTGCCGTGCCAATTCATGCATGGCCTGTTCCCGCCCCGGTCTACACGCGCGTATTCAAGGGGCTGGTTGGATGGGTGACGTTACATGCCTTACACCAAATGAAAACCGCTCAGATTCCCCGTCGGTAACCATGACGGGAATCTCGGATTCAGGGGAGTAAGCTGAGAGCTTCTCGATGAGGAGGTCATCGTCATTCTGGATTGCCGGGCGGGATAGGGCATGGTCAAGCTTCAGCGCGTCGAGTGTCAGATAAGAGAGATGCACCATCCCCGTTTTGGTGAACTTGACCAGGACCAGTCCTCGACCCTTGGCCTTGTGCCCTATCTTCGCCGATCTGACGATCGAATGCTTGTGATCACGAAGAACTCTTTTCCGCATCTTTTCAAAATTCTCGCTTGCCATAGATTCTCCTGGGCCACCGTGGTGTCCCGGCTTTACTGCGGGTTAACCGAGATGATTCCGGCAACTGAACCGCTGCCGTGTTCGGATGACTGCTCTGGTTGCCGCACTCCTGATCGCGTCGCACCGGTCTCATTGTCCTCGACCTGCGCAACTCTCGTTTCGATCTCCTGCAACTTCTGCTCGACCTCCGTAAGATCCGTATGCGCATCGACGCGCCTTTCATCTCCAATCTCGGATTGCGCTTCGAGACGCTTGATTCTTCGCTCCAGTGCGGCACGATCCACCATCCACCAGACGAAGACGATGAGCGGCGGAACGAGCGCGGCCAAGAGCCACCATGCTACGGCGGATCCATGGGCAACGCCGTTGTAGAGCGCGCAGAACGCGATTACTCCCCAAAGACAAGCCATGTAAATCCTGGGAGATGTCTTCATATCCCGCTGATGTCCCCCAGCGCCGTCTGACGCATGTCAGTTCCCTTCGCCGATCTGCGCACCTTTGGGGACCACCACTACCCCCGAATCGCTCAGAGTGAAATGCTTCGCATCAGGTTCAGATCGCGCGAAGCGAAAATGCAGGGGGTCTCTGAGGTTCTGTAGTTCGCGGTAGTAGTAGAGAGGAGTGGGCCGTTTTCCCTTAAACCTCAGTTTTCTCAAGAATCCGATTTCCTCCTCAGTCGCATCCTCGCTGAGGGAGGCGTTTCCCAGGAATTCTCTGAGTCCGGGTTCTTCGTCGGGGTCCGGTTCCGGTTGGATTTCCACAAACTCGAATCTCTGAGCGTGACCCGGGCCCGCTCTTGCGTTTAAGCGGATCTCGATGCCAAATGTCGCGAGATTGATGTCCCAGGATTTAATCAGCGGATCGAGAAAAGAAACACAGTTTTCGAGCGACACGTGGAAGACATCGGTATCCAAGAACTCGAGAATGGCGACACGCATCTCCTCATGGCTCCGGTTGTTGAGTCCGGCAACGAGGCGGAGCCAGTTTTCACTTTCCAATTCTTTTTTGGCGACATTCTTGACTACGCTTAAAAGAACTTGTGTCACCAGACGTTCAAGTTCGCCGAAGGCCTGCTTCTCGAAGATGGAACGTAACTGGTTCTGTTTGTCCGGGTTACACTTGCGCAGAACCAACTGCCGAACCTCCTTAAGCAAGGGTGCCGGCGGGTCTACCAGTTTTTTCTTCAGTTCTTCCCGGCGCTGCTGCTCGGCAAGCTTCGCAAGCTCACCGCCCTTCAGCTTCAGGAATTGCTCCATTTTGTCGTAAATGCCTGTGCGGTCGGTGGCAGGCGGGGTTTTTTTCCGGGTCAACAACTGGGATATGTATGATTCCGTGACTTGTGCAGCACCCGCCAAATCTCTTTGCTCAAGACCTAACTGGTCGAGTCGCTGCCGTATCACCAAAGAAACATCCACCGAAGCTCCTCTTGAATTAACTATTCTAGTTCATTGATTTGTGCAACTTTATTTATATCACATCGTACATTACCAAAACAAGTTAATTAACCAACATCAGTTAATCGCTCGTCCTATCGATTCAGCACCCAAGTCATTTCAAAGGCGCGCGCGACAAGCATACCCGGGGTGGCATGTTAGGGCCTGTCAATGAATAACGTTTGCACTATGGAATCATGTGACCGATGATTCCCGCCACGGCCACGCGATTAAAATCCGCCATCGCAGCAGGAGTCGGCTAACCAACGTGATATTTAGTACGTCACGAAAAACGGGCTGTCAAGAAACGGATCCAATCGCGCACGGCCCCGCCCGGGCTGCCGGTTCTTGTAAACACCATTATCCGGCATATACTGAATGCGGGTTCACGTTGGAGAAAGGTTATGTCCAGACAGCTGTTCGGCCCAGGACTGCGCGGGGAGGTCGCGGAGCAGATCCAAAGAGCGCTCGTGAATGCAGGCTTCGATACCAACGGAGTCGACGGCCAGTATGGCGGCGCGACTGCCGCGGCGGTCGAGGCGTTTCAGGCACAACAGGCGATTCCTGTAACCGGAACTGTGGATGACGTCACGTGGGATCGTCTGCTCAATCAGCCGATCCCCGCCACCGATCTGCGCTCTCTGTGGCTCACGGCAACCATCGAAGGACATAACTACACGCTGGCAATGGGCAACTGGGACGGCGCCTGGCTCACATGGGGTCTCGTCGGATTCACCTTGAAGCACGGCGAGGTGCAAAAAATCATAGCAAACGTCGGGCAAGATGCTCCCCAGCGCATCAGCGACGCGTTCGGGGCGCAGGCGACCGAGCTGCGGAACATCATGCAGGCGCCGCAGACAGAACAGGCACAGTGGGCCGACTCGATCACCGCCAACGGGCGCCTCATCGAACCGTGGCTGTCAGCATTCGCGCGCTTTGGCGGGTTCCCTGAGGTACAGCAGGAACAGCGCAGGCGGGCAAACGAGGACTATTTCCAACCGGCCCTAAATACCGCGCGCAATCTCGGACTCAAGACTGAGTTGGGTGTGGCCCTTTGCTTCGATATACACGTGCAGAATGGCGGCATCGGCCCTGCAGCTCGATCCATGATCGCGCAAAGGCTATCCCAGGGAGGAGCACCCGATGAAAGTGCCTTGCGACTGGTGATAGCCGATGCCGTAGCCGACTCCGCCAGTCCTCAATTTCGTGACGATGTCCGAGCGCGCAAGCAAGCTATCGCCTCGGGGGACGGAACCGTGCACGGCCTGCATCTCGTGCTCGCAAACTGGGGTTTGTCCGAAGCGCCAGCCCCCGAGCTCACCTGATTACTTGATTTCCTTCAGCAATTCCGCGACCGCCGCTTCCAGCTGCTGATCCCGTCCTTTGCTCACGATCTCGTACTGGTTCATCAATTTGATGTCCGGCTCCGTCTGGTGGTTCTCCAGATAAGTGCCTCCGGCGATTTTCACTCCCACAGGCGGAACACCCCATCGGACGGTGCTGTCCTGGAGGTTCTCCCACCCGGAAAAGGTACAGGTGCCCGGGACCGGCATCCCGACGAGTTTGCCAAGACCCAGGTACTGATAGGTAAACGCGTAGCAATGACCGTCGCTATAGTTGGCTTCATTGGCCAACGAAATGCTGGGTTTCGTCCAACGGAAGTTGGGCTCGTAGCCGCTGCTTCTATTGTCAGTCGTATAATCGAATAGTTTTTTCCCGCTCAGGAACATCGCCAGATCCGCAACCAGATCTCCGCCACCGTTGAAGCGGGTATCTATCACGATTCCTTTCCTGTCCGCATATTTCCCCATCACTTCCTCGTAGGTGCTGCGATACGAGCTGTCGTTCATTCCGGGGATGTGCACATAGCCCAGCTGGCCGTGGCTTATTTTGTCCACCTCTTCCTCGTTCCGGCGTACCCAGCGTTTGTACAGCAGGGCATTCTCTTCATTGAGAGCAACAGGCTTAACGGTGATTTCCCTTCTCTTGTCCCCATCCACGAACACGAGCAGGGTATTCTTGCCCGCCTTGCGGTTGAGGTATTGTGCCAGATCCTTTTCCGGAGTAATTGCCTCACCATCGATGGACTCGAGAATCATGCCGGGCGTGACGTTCATGCCAGCCTTGTCGAGCGGCCCGTCCTTGATGACCTCCACGATCTTCATGCCGTTGCCCTTGTAGGATTCATCGTAAAAGAGGCCGAGCGAGGCCGTTGCATCCGCATTCTGGCCGGAACTCGAGTAAGAGGCGCCGCTGTGACTTACATTCAGCTCGCCCAGCATCTCGCTGAGCATTTCGGCAAGTTCGTAGTTATCGCCGATGTACGGCAGGTACTTCTCATAGATCGCCTTGGTCCCATCCCAATCCACCCCATGGTAGCCGGCGGTATAAAATGTCTCTTTCGTCCTTCTCCAGACGTGCTCGAACATCTCCCGGCGCTCGGCTGCCTCATCCAGAACCATTTCCCCATTGATCGTCACGGCATCCCGCTTGCCGCTTGCCGGATCGATCTTGGAGATGCCTCCATCCGCCAGCAGGAATATGATCTTCTGATCCTTATCCCACTGCATGCTGCTCGAATTGGCATTCAGGGTCACGAGCATCTTGGTTTCTTTGGTGCGCAGATTCGTGGTCCAAAGATTCAATCCGCGCTCGAAGCGCGCCAGATAGTAGAGGGTCTCCCCGTCCTTGCTCACCAAGGCATCGCCAAGAATGGATGAGTGGATCGTCAGCCGTGCCTTTCGCATCTCCAACCCGTCCCAGTCGATCACGACATCTTCCACTTTGACGGCTTCCTTCTTGTCTTTCGACGCGTCGGCTTTGTCCTTCTTATCTTCCATCTCTTTTAGCAGCGCCGCGTCGTCCTTGCTGAGCTTGAAGCGGTCCCAGGCTTCCTGAGTGAAAAACAGCCCATAGACGTCGCTCTGGGCACCCCCGCCTTGTGCCACAGATTTCAAGCCGTCGCGATTGCTGAACCACAACATCGCCTTACCGCCCATGATCCATTTGGCATCGTGGTCGTTGAAGCCGCTCTGCGTCAGATTGACGACCTTCCCTTTGCCGTCGGCCCGGATCAATCCCACTTCGCCGGGTGCGAGGCCGGGCACGGCATAATCGAACAAGATCCACTTGTTGTCAGGGCTCCATTGGAAATACTGATCCGTATCCCGCGTCGAGAACAATTCTCTGTCGGTGAGCAGCGTGCGGGTCTGTTTGGACTCGAGATTGAGGACCTTCAACGTCATACGGTCCTCAATGTAGGCAATCTCTTTGCCGTCGGGAGAGTAAACAGGTTGATAGTTTTCCCTGTCGTTGTCCACGATCGGTGTTTCCTTCAAGACCGTCGAGGCGTAGAAATACGGCTCTTCATCACGGGCCTTGCGGGTTTCAAAGATTTTCCAGCTGTTGCCCCGTTCCGAGGCATAGAGCAAGGCCTTGCCGTCGGGCGAGAAACTCACCCCTCTTTCCTGTCCTGAAGTGTTGGTGATGCGCTTTGTGCCGCCGCCCTCCGTGCTGGCGACGAACACCTCACCGCGGAAGACGAACGCCACTTCTTTTCCGGTGGGCGAGACGGCAAGTTCGCGGGCGTCTCCGGTGACTGGCACGATACGTTCGTTATTGGCCTTGGTATCCGCGGCAATCGCTACATTCAGTTTCTGAGGCTTGCCGGTGCCCTTTTGCGTGTAAATATCTCCGTCGTAGCCGAAGCACAAGGTGTCGTCGTTGGATGCGGACAGGAAGCGAACGGGCAGTTTTTTAAAGGTCGTAATCTGTTGGGACTTGCCCCCGTCCACGCTCATCTTGTGCACGTTGAACGAGCCGCTCTCTTCGCTCAGGTAAAAGAAAGCTCT
>JBEKIX010000088.1:0-14728 GCA_050011535.1 Acidobacteriota bacterium | reverse complement strand
CTTGGATCTCACGTTCTGGAGTCTTGGAGATTCTTTAAGATCTTCGAGCCTTGGAGGTTAAGCGGCTTGGGGCAAAAAGATCGGAGGGTCGAAAATGGGCTACGGCCTGAACCGGTAGGCCAACAGGCTGACCGCAATAAGACCAATCCCGAGCATGATCAAATAAGAAGCCTCTGGAACCGCGGGCGGATCCACCATTTTTATGACCATATCCTGGAAATCTCTGTCGCCGCTGGCATACGTCTTTCTTCGATGCCGATCTGCAGCGTCATCGAATTCTGCAGGAAGACCGCAAAGTGCTGATCGTTCTTATCGGCAGTATTCAGATTAGACTGGGTGTAGTAGATGTGACCATCTCCACTCTGTATATAAAGACCGAAGGCACTTGTCGGGGTGAAACTCTTAGTGGCGGTGTTTGGTCCGAGGAGGGGATATAGATGAGTGGTGTCACCGATATAGTAATATCCGAAAGTGTCGCTTCCATAATAGCTGGCGTAATGGAACTCGTAAGTCGCAGTGAATGAGGCTGCGCTGAAATAGAAGCTGGGATCAAAACCTGTCGACGAGCTGTTTTCCCCCCAGTACTTCAAGGTACCCATGCCGTTGGCCAACAAGACATTGCCAATGTTGCCTGGAGGGTTGCCATCGCTGGAGGTGCCGTTCCAATAAGGTTGGTGGTCCCCATAGTTGTGTATAGTAATGTCGGTTGAGCTCCATGACAACCAACTCGCGGTGGTGTTGCCTGAGATGGTAATGGAACCCGCGAAGGCGGTGGCAGATGCCAGCAGGACCAGGGAACCAAGAGCCAAGATCAATCGCGTTTGAGCTCTCATAAGATCAATCGCGTTTGAGCTCTCATTTGCTTCCTTTCGGGCTGACGCCTCTCAACTTAAAACTTTCAAAAGCAATTCCATCACCAAATCGCGAGCATCAACTCGAATGCTGTCTTTTATTATGTAAATAAATGACTTCCAGCTGATCATCGGAAAGGAAGGTGTCGAACACCAGGCTGCGATTTCCTCGAAACTGTACGGTTTCTGGACGCTTACAATGCTGCGCATCAGATTAATGGCGATAACGTGTTGATAAAACTACCATTCCCAGCCGTACATACCCATGCCGAATCTGTAGTGTTTCCCGACGAATCTGGGCCGATCAACCGGCGAGTCCCCCGGGGTGGTGGAGACAGAGGCTTCCAAGCCAAGTTATGACCTTCTCAGTGGTACCTGGACCTTCATTAGTTATAATGTCGGGTTTGGGAATGGGCGCCGACGCTCCCTTTTCGTTCAAGGACTGAATAAGTCATGTAACATCTGTAAGATGTAGCCAATAACCGTCCGGGATTCGGACAGTTGCTGTATCTTGCGAACTTGGCTCCTAAGTGCATGAGAGGCAGCGGCTTGTCGCAATAACTTCGTCTCTCGGCACCAGGATCGTCCAATCTATGGACGAAAACAGGCGATCGCTCAATCCTCCGAGGCTTTGCCTCTTGAGAACGCTCCGGGATGAGACGAATTTAATCAGCCATAAATCTACCCATAAAGAGACTTATCGCTGAGCATCACGTTGTTTAATGATTGAATAAATAGTTGGTATGACGGTTGCTCTGCATTCCCTGTCTGTGGCTGATCACACACCGGCAGATAGCCAGGGCACAGGAGAGAATTCAATGTTCTTGAAAAGGTTGAGATTCGTTCTGATTTTATCGGCAATCTTTGTGGGCGGGCCGTGGATAGTGCATGCGGATACGGTTACGCTCACGTATACCGGGGTGAATGGCAGCAACGATGGTCAGTACTATACGGATCCCTATTATGGGCAGATCAACGGCGGCCCGGTCATTGACATCTGGTGCGTCGATTTCAAGCACGAGAGCAATTATCCCAGCTCATGGACGGTGAATGTCACCTCCATAACCGGCAGCAGCAACAGCAGCTTTGGCAACACCTATCTTTGCGCAAGTGATCCCACGAACTTCAGGACGGATTACCTCGAGATTTTGTGGCTGATCAACAATTATCAGAACCCTCCCTTGGACAGCACCGCTCAGTTCACCACGCTGCAGGTTCAATATGCGATCTGGAGCTTCTCGGGAGACTCGCATCCCGACACGGATCCGGGTCTGAGGGCGCTGGCGCTAAGTGCGGTCAACGGAGGCTACGACCCATCCGGATGGAGCATACTGACTGACACCCAGGGGAATAATCAGGAATTCATCGTGCAATACACGGTGCCCGAACCAAGCCTGATGCTGCTGATTCTGATCGGCCTCTCCGCAGCTTGCATTCTCTACTGCTGTCCCGGGTGCCGTTAGCCCTTGGGATGCCGCGGGGAGTTGTCGTTTTCTTCAAGGAACCGGACAAAATCCTCGTTATCGTCGGTTTTCCTTACACTTCTGGCTTCCTGACCTCCACTTCTGGGAACTCTTTGGATTCCTTGGTTTATCGTGCTGCTTAGGATTGGCCTTGGCGCTGTCAGTCTTATCACCTGCCGGTTCAAAGCTTAGCTTTCCTTGCGGACCTTGATCTCTGAGATGGGCCGCTCCTCTGGGCGGCCCATCTTCAACTCATCCGCGCCAAGCTTTTTGACCTCCTCGATAATCGTCGGGCGTGATCGTTGACATGGCGTCGGAGCATTTTCCCCCGACTTCTGTTTGGCACCTATTTCGACCGGCCAAGGGTAACTGCCAGAGCTGCGCTTTGGAGCCCTGACCACTCTGCCCAAGCCTGCGCTGCCGCCCATTACTTGGGTTCTGCTACGGAAACATGGCGCACCTGGGCTCGCTTATTATGGGTCAATCAGAGTCTGTCCCCATTTGAGAATCTCAGCGCACGGAGAATCTCATCGGCGGTCAGCCAGATTTCGTACGACTTTTGGACAACTCAATACTGTGCGAGAAAACTACCGTAAATAAAATCATTTCTTAGCCTTGCGGCACATCTGTCATGGAAAGGCAGCCTGAAAACGTCCGAAAACGCTACAACCTTACTCCTTAGTCAGCCACGAAAAGATGTCTCGTTTTCTGGGGGGGGGAGTCCATAACCGACTGATTTTGAAAGACCTATGAACAACAAGATCAGGCTTATGTCCATTTGGACCTAGAATTGCTTAATAATAGCCTGGAAGCCCACAGTGCAATAGGTGCCAGGGCACCCAAAGGAATTGAGAAAGGGAGGAAAAAATGGGAGCTTTGAGAATAGGGATTTTGGCTCTGATCGTAGGTTTGGTAATGGTCCCGGCCCTTGTTGCCGACACGGTCACTTTCGTTGGGGGCAATGGATTTGGACCGTATTATAGCGCGGCTTCGGATTCTGGCGAGTTCACCTTGCATGTGGACAGTAGTGGGCTGATGTGGATCCTCGGCACGGGTTACATCCCACCTGCCGCCGGGACAGGCGGAACTATGGATGTAATAGACACAGACGCCGGAAAAACTCAGTTAACTAATACCTTCCAGTCGTTTTGCGTGGAACAAATAGAGACAGTCGCTAAATATGGTACGTACACTCCGACCTTTAGTATGGGTTCCATCGAGACGGGCAAGCCGCTTACGGATGGTGCAGCCTATCTGTATTACCATTTTGCAATTGGGGATTTGGCAGGCTATGACTACACCGACCCGGGCCGGTCAGGTATTGGGAGTTCGTCGGACCTGCTTCACAAGGCACTCTATTGGTTCATGGGTGTTGGTCCTGATCCTGGCATCACAAATTCCTTCGAAGTACTCGGCAATGCAAACGGCGGATTAACAGCCGGAAACGACGGGCTGCCGGTGGAGGTCATGAATCTATGGGTGCCGGGCTACGTGGACAAGCCGAATGGCGCACGTCAGGACGTGCTGGTCTTGACGCCGGTTCCGGATGGCGGGCTGACCGTCATGCTCCTGGGGATTGGCGTCGGGATTCTGGCCGTGATTGCCCGCAGGTTGGGCAGATAACCGCCTCAAAAGTATAAATCAAAAAAGGGGGGCAGCATTGCTGCCCCCCTTTTTGTTTTCTCCAGGTCATTCAGCGCGACCTAATTGCGCACTACGAAATGAGGTCCGCGAACCTGCGGCAAGTTCCCTGTTTCAGTCTAGTTTCGTGCGCCTGCAGTTTGTTATTCTGTAGTTAGGGATTCTTCGAGCCTTCGAGTTTTAGAGGTTAAACAGCCTACCTCCAAGTCTCGAAGACTCTAAGACCCAAAGAGGCGCCAGCTTCCACATAATTATGAACTGTTTAGTAAGAAGCTGGAAGCGATTCTCGGCGCACGCCCGAAATGGTCTTTAGTTTGCGGCATTACTTATGACGCTCTGTATAGTGCCTGCCTCTCCTTTCCGTTCGGCGAAGCCAGAACAGAACGGCTCCAAAAGGAATCAGCGAAAGAACAAAAAAGAGAGGGCCGCCGCTCCTGTGAATCGGCGAGTGGATGTACGCCACATCGACCCGGACGCACAGCCAGGCCAGGACGAGAATGCGAAATGCGTTCCGGGCTATTCCCAACGGAATCACGATCAAGACGAGAATCCACCGCGTCCAGGCCGTCCGGAGAAATAAATGGCCTGCCACCAGCGCACTCATAAACAGCACGAGCGTCGAACGGATCCCGCTGCACTCCTGAGCCACGCTGAGAGCGATTCTGGGCATATAAAAATCAAGGCCGGACCGATACACGGGAATGCCGGCGAGCTGGATGAACCTGTACGACAAATCCGCTGACGCATGCTGCAACCCCGTTTCGATCGTCCCCACGATCGAAGGTGGAATCGGCGCCATAAAAACCAGGAAAAGAAAAGGAAACGCCAGCGCCCGCATCGTCCTCGAACCCAGGAGCACAAAGCCTCCGCTCCAGAGGAGAAGGCAGAAGGAGAGCATTTGAAGCGGCAATAGGCTTTCCGATGCGGTCATCCGGCCGTGCGCGAAATGCGTCGTAACAAGCAGCCCCAGGCCGGCGGCGGCTGGAATTGCGGCGGGCCAGGGAGCGCCCCCGGATGTGTGGGGCAGATCCTTCCTGCGGATCCAGGCCAGGTAAACGGAGATGAAAGGGATCAGAAGGACGTAGGAGAAAAGGTCTTTGGCGAATGCGAAGCGGACGAGGTGGACGAATGGCTGCGAGAAGCAGGCAACTAGTAAGGCTGCGAATGTCAGGAACAACCTTATCTTCAAAAGCTCACCTCTAAGGCTCTAAGGGCTCGAAGAGCGTCTAAAAATGAAATCAGGCGATGTGGCGGTAGAAAAAGGTGCCCAATAAAGAAAGTGCGCGGTCGGGCAGGCGGGCAAGGAGGTTCCCGGCGAAGGGCGAGTGCCAGGATTGCTTGCCCGTGGCAGGACTGATAGGGCATCTCAGATAGGTCATGACTGCCTTAACAGCGCCCCACCGGTCCTTAAAGGTGATCAGCCCGGGGTTGTGGGACTCGGAGCGGCCCATGTCGAGGGATACACAATCAGCGGACTTGGCTTCCTGGATCGCGCGCCAGAGAACGAACTGGGTGCCGCCGTGCTGGCTGTAACTATCATTGCTGCAGCCATATTTGTAGACCATCTGGTTATTATGGCGCAGGGTCAGGATTGCTGCCACGGGAGTGTCGCCTAGAGACGCAAGGCGGATTTTCATGGTGTCGCCGAGGCATGCCGCCAGGTTTTTAAACCAGGCGTATGGCTGCGGCGGGAGTTTCTGTCGGCGGCGGGTTTGCAGTTGAAGAGCGTAGAATATCCGCAGCAGCCTCTCCGATCTTCCTTCCTCGTAGATCAAGCCGTCACGTTCGGCACGGCGGATTTTCCTCTGCACGCAGTCCTTATGAAATGCCGTCATCAACTGCTCCAGCGTGGGACGAAGGTCCAAGCTGTGGAAATAAAAGGTCTGGGACGGGCTAAACCCAGATGAGGCGCTGTCTGCCGACAGCCCGAGCGGTCTCAGTTCGACATACTTCCAGCCCTCTTTCCGCTGCAGCTCGCGCAGGCTTTGCAGGAGCGCTTCAAGATTGGCAGCGTTGTCCACCAAAGGGTCGCAGTGATCGGAGAAGGGAAGCGACACAAGGCGGCGGCCGGTCAGCCGGCTCTTTACGCGGCAGAAGACGATGGCGTTCGTGAGGTCTTGACTTGGAGGCGAGGTGGTGATGGCGGCAGGTTCGAAGCCGTAGGTTAGCTGGAGGGCTTTGAGCCATCCGGGGGTGTGAAAGATCGATGACGAAGCATGGCGGGCGATGAAGTTGGGGTAGCGGGGATCTTCGAGGGGATTAAGAGTGTAGGTTTGCATGGGTGGCTTGGAGTCTTGGAGGCTGGAAGAGCTTTACCTCCAAGACTCTAAGGACTCGAAGAGCCGCTAAGAAGGATTTAGCCTCGGAGCTTCATGATTTTTCGGGCGTCGTCCGCTCCGGAGAACGATTGACTCAGCTCCAGCGCCCGTTTCAGAGTTTGCTTGGCGAGCCCGAGATTACCCTGGGCGTAGTACGCCATGCCGAGGTGGTAGTAATTCTCCGCAGTCGGCTGCTTGCGGTTGTTGACGCTGAAGAGAAGCTGATCCACGGCCAGAGTGTAATTCTTCATTTTGTAATAGACCCAGCCCAGCGTGTCGGCGATTTCCGGCGCATCCGGAGCCTGCTTCTTCGCGGCCTTGGCCAGCGACAGCGCCTCCTCGAAATTGGTCGTATTTTCGCAGAGCAGCCATGCGAGGTTGTTGGCCGCCAGCGGATTTCCGGAGTCCAAATCCAGAGACTTGCGATAATTCGTCATGGCGCCCGGGATGTCTTTCTCTACCTGGAGATAATACCCTTTCAACAGGTACGCGGCGGACAGCTTGGGGTTCTTCGCGATCAATTGATCCACTTCCTTGATGGCTTGCGCTACATTGTTGCTGCGCATGCTCAGATCGCCGAGCAAAACGTAGGTCTGATAATTCCGCGGGTTCAATTCGATCGTCTTGCGAAACTCCGCCTCAGCGGATGCCCTGTCACCCTTTGCCGAATAAACCTGGCCGCGAAATCTGTGGATCTCATCCTGAGGCGCGGACGTTTTGGCAAGGCGGTCCAGTTCGGCAAGGGCGGCATCGTATTTCTTGCTCTTGGTGAAGAGATAAAGGATGTCGTTGATCGCCACGGTCAACCCCGGGTTGAGTTCCACGGCTTTGCGCAGATGGGCCAGTCCCGCCGACTCGTCGCCTTGGGAAGCCTCCAGCGCTCCCAGTTGATGCCAGTAAAGAGCATTTTGCGGCTTCAATTCGGTGAGTTTCAGATAGTCTCTTTTGGCCTCCGCAGGTTTTCCCTCGAGCCGCATGGCGTCCCCGCGGGCAACGAGAGCATCTTCATTCGCCGGCATGGCGGTAAGCACCTCTTCCGCCTGCTGCAGAGCATCCTGAGTCCTCCGCCGCAGCGCGAGGACCCTTGCCAGAAAGCCGCGCGCAAGCAAGTCGTTTCGGTTACCCTGAAGGACGGTTTCGAGCGTGGCTTGCGCATTCTCGAGATCACCGCGGTTGAGCAGCAGATTCGCCTTCTCCAAGTAGGGGAGCTCATAGGCCGGACTCACCTTGATGGCAGCCTCGAATTCAGCCAGAGCCTTGTCGGAATCGCCTCGTTTTATCAACAGCCTTCCTTGGAGGCAATGGGCCTCGGCATCGTTCTTGTTCTCGGCAAGCACTGCGTTGACGCTCTCCTGCGCCTTGGCATCGTTGTTCTGGTGCAGGTACACTTCAGCGAGGCGCAGCTCGGCCTGCCGGTCGTTCTTATTCACTTTCAAAACGTCCTGCAGGGCCGCCATGCCCTTGTCGGTTTGCCCAAGTCCCAAGTAAAAGTCCGCCAGCCCCCACCAGGGCAGGCGCTCTTTTGGTTTGCGGGCGATCGCCTCCTTGAAGACCTTCTCGGCGTCGTCCTGCCTCTTCGCCGACATGTAAAATCCCACGAGCGCGTACAGGCACTGCGGATCCGCGGGCGCCAGGTCGAAGGCCTTCTTGAAATTGGCCTCCGCCTCAGGGGGGCGCTTCGTTGCCAGATAGAAAGTTGCAAGTGCGAGGTAGGGTTGGGTGGTATCCGGGTGTTTTTGCAGAGCCTCCTTGAACGTGGCTTCGGCCTGCGTGGTGTCCCCTTTGCGCAGCTGTGCCGTCCCGAGATTCAGCATCGCTTTCAGGTTTCCGGGATCCGCGGACAACGCCTTATCAAGTTCAGCGAGCGATTTGTCGACATCGTTCTGCCCCGCGTAAGCGTTTCCCAGGAGGATGTGCCCTTCCACATTGGCGGGATCGATCTTGAGGATCTCCTCCGCCATTGTCTGAGCCCTCTTGAATAACTCGGGAGTGGACATGCCTCCTGCGAGGAGATACTGTCCGAGCTGGATCCGGGCCTCGACGTTCTTGCCGTCCAGCCTCACGACCTGCTGGTATGCGGCGATGGCGTTCTGCGCATCGCCCATATGCTGAAACGCCTTGGCAATGCCGAGGATGCTGGGAACGTGTCCCTTGTCGACGCGCAGCGCACTGAGGAATTCGATTCTCGCCTCTTCGTACTTCTTATTGTCAAGATACTTCTGCCCGCTGGCATAATACTTGTCCCGCACGGCCTTCGGGTCTTTGTGGCAGGCGACGAGGAAAGACAGCGCAAGGATAATGACAAAAATCTTGATGGCGGATTTCATAGGTGGATCTCCTGGGAGAAGATGATTCGACATTCGAGATTAATCAATCTCGAGATTCGACATTCGAGATTAATCAATCTCGAGATTCGACATTCGAGATTCTAGATTCGAGATTCGAAATTAATCAATCTCGAATTTCGAATTTCGAATCAGGAATCAGTCCTTAATCTCGAATTTCGAATTTCGAATCAGGAATCAGTCCTTAATCTCGAATTTCCTATCGCTCTTTACTTTCTCGCAATTCCGAGCTTCTCGATTAACTCGTACAGCGACGACCGGGCGATCTGGAGCTCGTCGGCGCACTTCGTCAGGTTGCCGCGGTTGCGGGCAAGCGCGCGCTCGATCAGATTGCGCTCCACGGCTTCGCGCGCCTTGTTAAGTCCCATGGCTTCATATTCGGAGTAGGGTCCGACGAACGACAGGTCCTGCTGCGTGATCTGCTTTCCCGAGGCCATGATGACAGCGCGTTTCAACTTATTCTCCAGTTCGCGGACATTCCCCGGCCATGGGTAAGTCTGTATTGTTTCCAGCGCCTTCTTGCTGAAAGTCAGAGGCTTCTTGTGTTCGGCGGCTAGGTTCTTCAGAAAAGCTTCGGCGAGCAGTTTGATATCCGCTTCGCGGTCTCGCAGGGGCGGCATGGCGATCATGACGACGCCGATCCGGTAATAGAGGTCTTCGCGAAAGCGGCCCTCCGCCATTTCCTTGCGCAGGTCGGCATTGGTGGCGCAGATGATCCGGGCATCCACCGTGATCGATCTACGGCCGCCGACCCGCTCGATGATGTGCTCCTGCAGGAAGCGCAGCAGCTTGACCTGGAGCGCGGCCGGCAGTTCGCCGATCTCATCGAGGAAGAGGGTGCCTCCCTGCACCATTTCGAGCCGGCCTTCGCGCTGAATGTGCGCGCCGGTGAACGCCCCTTTCTCGTGACCAAACAGTTCGCTTTCGAGCAGATTCTCCGGAATCGCGCTACAGTTGATGGCAACAAATGGTCTAACTCTTCTTGCGCTCAGTCGATGGATGGCGCGCGCGGCCAGTTCCTTCCCGGTGCCGCTTTCGCCCGAGATCAACACGGGCGCGTCGGTGGCGGCGACTTTTCGGATGTCTTCGAACACACTCTGCATCCGGGCGCATTTGCCGAGCATGCCTTCAAAACCGTCGGCCTGCGTTCCCGCCATGCGCTCGCGATTCTGGCGCTCGAGCTGATAGACATGGATGGCGCGCGCGAGCACGACCTTGAGCGCCTCCGCGTCGACCGGTTTGCAGAAGAAATCATAGGCCCCCTGGCCGATTGCATTCAGGGCGTTTTCCTGTTCATCCTGGCCCGTGATTACGAGCACCTTCAGCAGAGGATCAACCTGCAGCATCTCGCCGAGAGCGAGAAACCCCTCGGTGGCATCGCCGGGCGAGGGAGGCAGGCCCAGATCGAGCGTCACTGCCGGCGGACGCTCTCTCTTGAGGATTGCCAGGGCGGACGGCCGGTCCTCGGCGAGAGACACTTCGTACTGTGCGCTCAGCGCCCACTTCATCTGATTGCGCACGAAATCATCATCTTCGGTGATCAGGACTCGTGGTTTGTCCATACGTTGCATTCACCTCGAAGGCTCTAAGGGCTCGAAGAATCTCAAAGAAGATTTTTAGAGGCTCTTTGAGTCCTTCGAGCCTTCGAGGTTAGCTTTTTGTGAAAGAATCCTGTCGGACTCGAAATATCATGGGCACGATGACTATATATCTCCCCACAACAAGAGAGCAGACGCTTGCTCGAAGTGTCGTGGACTGTGCCTACAAAGTTCACCGCAACATGGGGCCAGGGCTGCTTGAGGCGGTGTATGAACAGTGCTTCTGCTACGAACTGGACAAAGAAGGCATTCCTTTTGAACGGCAGCTTCCCAGGCCGCTGGTGTACGACGGCGTGAAGCTTGACTGTGGTGTGCGGCTTGATGTGTTGGTTGGGAGCAGAATCGTCTGCGAGCTGAAATCAGTAGAGGCATTGAACGAAGTCTTCCTGGCGCAGATCCTGACTCAGCTCAAGCTCGTGGATCTTCATCTTGGGTTCTTGATCAACTTCAATGTGGTGCGCTTCAAGGATGGCATTAAGAGGGTCATCAGGTAACCTCCACGGCGCAGAAGCTAACCTCGAAGGCTCCAAGACTCGAAGAATCTCTAAGAGTTTTTTTGAGGCTCTTTGAGTCCTTTGAGCCTTAGAGGTTAGCTTTTTCAGTCTGTTGCAGGGGCAGCAACACCCGGAATGTGGTGCCTTGCCCCTCCTGGCTGACGACGTCGATGCGCCCGTGATGGGCCTCGACGATCATCTTACTTTGATAGAGCCCGATACCCATCCCGCGCTTCTTGGTTGTCCGAAAGGGCCGAAAGAGCAAGTTCTCGATGAACTCCTGCGACATCCCGCAGCCGTCGTCTGTGACCGATATCTGCACGTGGTGATTGGTCGCCGACGTCTCCACCCGGATGGTGCCCTTGCCGCCACTTGCGTCGACGGCGTTCCACACCAGGTTCGTGAGTACTTTTTGTACCTGCTCCGGATCCAATGCGACCCGGGGCAAAGTCTGGAGATCCCTCAGCAGTGGAACATTCACGCCCTTCTCGAACTCATCGAGCGTTCTGGTCACGAGCTCATTCAGATCGGCATCCACAATGCGCAATTCAAGCTTTTGTTTGAGCGACGAAAGCCGGCTGCAGGTCTCATCGATCTTGACGACACTTTCCCCGATCAACTTCAGGGCGTCGCCGCGGAATTCGGGATTGTCGAAGTAAGCCGGCAGGTTCTGCATGGTCAGCGAAAGCCGCGACGCCAGGTTCTTGAGGTCGTGCACAAAGAAGGCGGAAGCATTCTGAAATGCCTCTACCTCCTGCGCCCTGCGCTGGCTCTCCGCCATCCTGAGTTGCAGGACACGTGCCGCCAGCTGGGCGGCGTAGGCGTGGAGCAGCGCCTCATCCTCGAGGGAAAGCGGCGCCTTGCCGACGCGGTCGCTGTTGAGGGTCATGATGCCGACCAGTTGTCCGCCGGCCTGCAGCGGCAGAATATAGCGCATGCGGAACTCGCCAAAATACTCCGGCTTGGCAAGCATGATCTCGTTCGCCCACGCATAATTCTTCTTTTCAAGGTCGATGAGCGCAGTTCCTTTCTGCAAAGCCTGCAGCAATGCTGCAACTGGCCGGCCGCTGCGTTCGAGCTCCCGAGCCTGGCCGCGCGTGAATACGGTGGAGCCCATCAGGGAGAGCCGCTCCGTGGCTTCATCGCAAAGCCAGATGTTGACGGAAAGAATCCCAAACGTTTGCGAGACGATGCGCGCGACTGCGGTGCAGAGGTCATAGACGCCGGCGAGCGAGTTTGTTTTTTCGTTCAGCTCCATCCAGGCGCGCCGGTAGTCGTACAGCGGTCTCCGGAAGTGCCGGGTTACGAATCGTTTGATCCGCTCCTGCAGGCGGTCCGAGAGCAGGAACATCGCCAGCCCGGCCAGGGCAAGCAGGACGAGGAGCGCATCGAGGTGCAGCGGCCATCTGGAATCGAAGACGCGGACCTGATAGGCCAGGAGGCCGAGCGCCACGAGATAGATGCCCGCCATCAGGGCCGTGAGTGAATACTGAATGGTGGTGCGCGAGAGATAGACGTCGACATTCAGGAAGCGCGACCGCATCAACCCCCAGACAAAAAAGACTGAAGCGATGAATAGGACGGCGGGGTTCAGGATGGAAAGGGAAGTGTCGAGCGCGGAATAAATCAATGCCTGGCTGCTGGTGTAGATCCAGACGGCGCAGATGCCTGACATGCCGAGAACGATGAACTTGATCTGCCAGCGGATGCGTCCGGTGGAGGCGCGCAGCGTGCGCTCGAGATTGGCAAGGACGAGCACCGCCGACAGGAGAAAGAGCAGGTAGAAGGTCTTTCCCGCGGTTCCGAGCGGAAAGACAAACTGATCGCTTGTCCCGCGCATGGGAGGCGCAGTGAAAAAAAGCCCTGGTCGCAGTATGAGCGCTAGCGGCGGCAGGACAAAGACGGCCGCGATCACATATTTCCATCGCGCCAGGTAGGTCGAATACTCCGCGCGAGCGAACGTGACGCTGAAGAGGAGGCACGTCCCCGGCAGCAGGGAAACGCAGGCCATACGCGCCCATTGCCAGAACAGGGCATCGTCGGCCGAAATGGCGCCGGCGCCCAGCCCTCTGAAGACCTCTCCTAGCGACAGAAGGGCCAGTGCCGCGATGAAGGCCCGGTTGGCAAACGAGCGCCGGTCCTTCACCGCCACAACGCAAGCAAGCAGCGCCGTCAGAATCGCCGCGGCATAAGAAAGTGTGGATAGCATGGGATTCGAGATTCGAGATTCGAAATTCTAGATTGGAGATTGGAGATTCGAAATTCGAGATTGCCGGTCTTACAATTTCGAATTTCGAATCTCCAATCTCGAATTTCGAATCTCCGGATGTGAAAGTGTTTTTTCCGACCTGCGCAGCACCCAGAGCACAGGCCACAGGAGCAACAGCGCCAGGACAAAAAACACGATCCCGCCCTCGTGATGCAGATCGCTGCTCACGATAAAGCGCCTGTCGACATGGATCGAGAGCAGGGAAAGTATGGCCACCCTGATGCCATTTTTGACCATCGACCAGGGAACCGCAATCAGCACAAAAAGACTCTTTCTCCAGAACGTCCGCAGCACCAGATGCGCGGCCAGCGAGCAGCTGATGAGCAGGGCGAGGCTGGAGCGGATGCTGCTGCACTCGGCTGCGATCGCTATATTGATCCGGGGAAGCATGAAGCTGACTCCATCCCGATAATACGGTGTCTGCGTGAGCTTGAACAGAATTGCAGTTACATCCGCGGAGCCGGTTTGGAGGCCGGAGATGATGATCCGAAGCAACCCCGCGGGTATCGGGACCATGAAAAAGAGGAAGAGCAGCGGAAAACAGGCGTGCCGGAAGCTTTCGATCCCAAAAGCAAGAATAAAGGCGCCGATCCAAAACGACACGATTAAAGCGGTCTTCAGAGACAATACGTCACTGTCGGTAAGCCTGCCAGTCACGATGTTCCCGAGGAGGAGCGGCGCGCCGGCAATGACCAGCACACTTCCCCCGGGCAGGCTTGCCAGCCGAATGCGGGAGAAGATCTGCGACCTGTTGCGCAGGATGAGCGCCAAGCTCAGTAGCGGAATGAAAAAAATATGACTGGCGACATCGCTTGTCAAAGAAAACGCGAGCAGCTGCCGGAACAGTGAAAAGTTCACCAGCACCGAAGCCAGGCAAATCCCAAGGAAGATCAGTGTCTGTGTTTTTAGAGCCACGTGATTTTGCATCGAATGTACGGAGAGAATGACTTTCCTGATGTGGTCGGGTGAATCAGCAGGTAACCTCTGGTTGGGGATTTGAGATTCGAAATTCGAGATTCGAAATTTCCCAATCTCGAATCTCGAATCTGCAATCTTGAATCACCCTTCGACCTGCGATGCCAGGAACTCGGCGGGGGAGAGCACCGGGAATATGCCGGCGGGGAAGTGGTCTGCATCCCGAGCAATAAGACAGTCGGCGTCCGCGTACACCGCCGAATGAAACTGAATCGCGTCCTCAAAGTCGCTGAATCCGGCGTCAATCGCCTGGCTCAAAACCTGAGTGTTTAATGGCACGGCAGTGAACACGTTTCTGATCAGGTGCAGCGCCTGATCAGCCGCCTTCCGATCCGCGGCTCTCCGGATGACGTAGTAAATGTTGTTAAAGCTGATCACGGAAACCTGCGCCTCGATCTGTCCGCGCTCTGCCAGCGACCAGATTCTTGCCGCGTCCGCATAAAACGGCACCCGTTTTGCCAGGACGTCCAGCAGCACGTTGGTGTCGACGAAGGCCTTCATTTTCTGGCCGCGTATTTTCGGGCGAGCGCATCTTCAAGCAGGCGTTCGTCACGCGCCGTTTTGGGCAGCCGAGCGATGCCGCTCGCTTTCCGGGTGATGGGACCCACGGTCTCGTGCGGCGCCCGCGCGCGAGTCATGGCGCGAAGCAGCCGTGAAAAGAGCGCTGAAACGCTTGTACCCTCGGCCTCGGCCAGCTTTTTGGCTTCCTCGATCAACTCGCGATCCGCGCTGAGTGTAAGCTTGGACATCGGCATCGCATTCCTCCAATACGTA
>JBEKIX010000087.1:0-14055 GCA_050011535.1 Acidobacteriota bacterium | reverse complement strand
CGGTGTCGCTGACCATGCGGGTTCCCTTGCCCGCCGCCATGATCAGAACACGGAGATCCTTCATGAATCAGATTCCTCCATCGCGGCGCCCTTTCCCGACACTTTCCAGCGCTCATAGGTCCGCTGGACGGCCGTGGCCAGACGTATCGGATCGTGGCGGACGACGCGGCCTCGGGCCAGCAATGAGCCCTCGCAGATCCTCAGACCCAAGGCGGCGATGCGCCTGCGGTCGGTCGGTACAGGCATGGAACCCTGTCGGCGGTATCGGGAAAGCACCGTTGGAGATATCGGCTGGTTGTTCAGAATCATGCAGTCAAAAAGCCCGTCTCCGGTGTGATTGTAGATCGTGGAGACATGATCCGCCGCCGAAAAGCCGATGGTTTCTCCCGGCTGAGACATCAGGTTGCAGATATAGATCTTCATCGCCCGCGATTTCCTTAGAGCGCGCGTTATGCCGGGTACCAGCAGATTCGGCAAGAGGCTGGTAAAAAGCGACCCGGGCCCCAGGGTGATCACATCCGCCCGCCGGATGGCTTCCAGCACAGCGGGCACCGGCCTGCAATTTGGCGGCGAAAGGGAGAGGGATCGGATGCGTGACGCGCTCATGGAAATCTGCGATTCGCCAAACACGCGCTTGCCATCTTCCAGGTCTGCTTCAAGCCTGACATCGTGAAGAGTAGCGGGGTAGATCTTTCCTTTGATCGCCAGGACATAGGAGCTTACCCGGATTGCTTCGAGGAAATCGCCCGTCACGCCGGTCAAAGCGGTGAGAAACAGGTTGCCGAAGCTGTGGCCGTGCAATTGACCGGAACCGGGGAAGCGATACTGGAACAAATGCGAGAGCAGCGACTCATCCGTGCTGAGGGCTACCATGCAGTTACGAATATCGCCGGGCGGCAATACCCGCAGCTCGTTTCTCAGTCTTCCGGAACTGCCGCCGTCGTCACTCACGGTCACGACGGCAGTGAGACGCCCAATCCAGGGTTTGACCGCGGGCGCTTCTATGACAGGAGGGTCGAAGACACTGTGCTTGAGGCCCTTCAGGAGACAGGACAGTCCTGTCCCTCCTCCAATGGAGACTACGTTCCGCAGATCTCGCGAAGTCATTTCAATGCTGCCCGCTGGCGGCAGGCTGGCTCCACCCGACAAGTTCGCCGAATTCCTTCTCTCCATGGAGCGAGGTGAAGTCCGAGTCATTCTTGGCGTAAACCCGGTTTTCTTCATTTAATTCAATTGCCTTCTGTAGGTTAAGAAGCGCTTGCGCCGTGTCACCCTTCATGGCGAACGACGCCGCCAGAGAGTAGTAGATGTGATCGGATTTCGGGTTTTTTTCTAAGGAGTGACGGAAATAAGATACCGCATTCATGTAATCACCCCGGTTATGCTCCATCACACCAAGAGTATAAAGCTGATCGGTGGCGATTACCGGCTTCTTGTGGGACGCCTGCTCCCGGTCGCAAATCTGCATGTATGTTCTTGCTCGCGCCAGTATCTCCGCCTCGACTGGATACGTCTCGATCAGAGTCTTGAATTCGATTCTGGCCTTCTTGAACTCCTTTTGGAATATCAGCTTGATACCCTTCTCGAGCAGTCCAAGGGCCGCTGAGGTGGCTTTGGTATCCCGCAGGAGCCGGGAGGGCTCCGGTAAGCTTTTGATAGGGCTCGCCTTCTTGACCTCTGCTTCCGCGGGTTTTCCGACACGCACAGGCCGTGCGGGAGCCTTCTTTTTGCGCGCTGCGGCGGCCTTGACGTGCCCTGAGGACCGTTTCTTGCCTGCAGGTTTAGAGCTTTTCTTTCCCTTGTTCACGCTGCGTTTGCTACTCATTGATCCTTTTGCCAATTCAGCCTCGCTCCCCTGACTTGTTCCCAGGCCGAATCACTGAGAAACCGTAAGCGCTGTAAAATCAAATAGCTATGGTGCTACATTGAGTCGACCCCAAATTTGTGAGTTATTATCAGGGAAATTCCGCCGATAAGTCAAGGGTAAGGTCGGAAAGGCCTGTCCATCCCTCTTCCGCAGCTGCTGCAGTTGGAGAGAGGAAATCTTCGAAAACGCGGACGGGAAATGCCAACTCAGTCTATTGAATAGGGTCATGCTTGTGGGGCGCCAGCCGTCGATGAACCTGAGCAATATCATACTATACGAAGCAGATTACCAGAGGCTGAAGTCGATTCTGACCATGACTCAGAGAGACCTGCCGGCAGAACTGGTTCTCTTGATAGACCGTAGCGGCCAACAGATTGCCTTTGAAGGATCTGCCCGTGACATCGACATGACCTCGCTGGCATCCCTCGCCGCGGCGAACATCGCAGCGACGGACGGCTTGGCCAGGCTGGTCGGCGAGCCCGAGTTCTCAATCCTCTATCATCAGGGGAAACGCCGCAGCATCCACATATCCGATGTCGCGAGGCGATTCTCTCTGGTGGTGGTGTACGACGACAGTGTATCGCTTGGCATGGTTCGGCTCAGGGTAAAACGCGCGACGGTTTATCTCGAAGAGGTGTTCCGCGGCTTCACGCGCAGGACAGAAACAGTCGGCTTTGCCCCAAGACCGGCGCCGGAAACGGCATCTCCCGTATATTTCACCGATGACGACATCGACAAGCTATTCAGCTTTCTGAAACCGGGAAGCTGATTTATTGAGCGAGAGGTACTACAATTGACGTTCATAAACTACGTTGCGCGTGAAATAAACTGCAAGATAGTCTACTACGGACCTGGCCTTGGCGGCAAAACGACCAACCTGCAGCACTTGTATGACATCACCAGCGCCGAAAACAAAGGCAAGCTGATCTCCCTTGCGACCGAGACGGAACGCACCTTGTTTTTTGACTTTCTGCCGATCGATCTGGGGCAGATTCGCGGACTCCGGACGCGTTTCCATCTATACACGGTCCCAGGCCAGGTCTTTTACGATGCCAGCAGAAAGCTCATTCTGAGAGGCGTGGATGGAGTGGTTTTTGTGGCGGATTCACAGGAGGAACGGCTGGATGCCAATCTGGAATCGCTCTCCAATCTCGCCCAGAATCTGAAGGATCATGGGTTCGACCTGGCCAAGATCCCCTACGTGCTCCAACTCAATAAACGAGATCTTCCCAATGCGACACCCGTGGAGCAATTGCAGCGGATGTTGCTGGTGAAAGGCGAGCCGGTTTTTGAAGCCGTGGCGACCAACGGTACCGGCGTCCTGGAGACGCTGAAGGGAATCGCACGACAAGTTCTGGTAGAGCTGCGCAAGAGCGCTTGACCATTCCCATACACTTCGTCGGCATATGGACACAAAGACTTCTCGAAGAGGGGAGCATCCCTCCTTCTTAAAGGCCTAACCTCTTCGTGTCTGCTATGCTACTTGCCCGTACCCGCTTTTGAGGCCAAGAGAGCCTGAACCTTGCTGTGCTTCCTGCTGTATCCGAAATAGATCCACATGCCGATGATCAACCATCCTATCAGACGCATCCACGTCCAGAACGGAAGGCTTGCCATCAGCAAGAGCGAAACGACAATGCCGAGGATCGGCACCAACGGCACCATCGGAGTCTTGAATGGCCGTGGCAGTTCCGGGCGCTTGATGCGAAGCACCCAAACGCCTGCGCACACGATGACGAAAGCGAGGAGCGTGCCGATGCTTACCAATTCTCCCAATATGCCGATCGGGACCAGCGCGGCAAAGAATGAGACGAAAATTCCGAGGCTAATCGATGAAAGGTACGGCGTGCGGAATCGAGGATGAACGCGGCCGGCCCATTTGGGAAACAATCCATCTCGAGACATAGAGTAAAACACGCGCGACTGGCCCAGCAGCATCACCAGCATTACACTGCCGAGGCCCGCTATCGCGCCGAGCTTTACCAGAAAACTTCCTGCCCGAATGCCGGTGGCATCAATACCCACTGCTACCGGATCCGCAACGTTGAGCGCGGTGTAAGACACTACGCCGGTAAGCAAACCTGAAACGAGGATGTACAGGACCGTACAGACGACGAGCGATCCCAGGATGCCGAAAGGCATGTCTTTCTGAGGATTCTTGGCCTCTTGGGCCGCCGTGGAGACCGCATCAAATCCGATATAAGCAAAGAAGATCACTCCTGCAGCACGCGCAATTCCGGACCAACCATATAGGCCGAATGCACCCTTGTTTGGCGGAATGAAAGGCTTCCAATTATGAGCCGCGATGTCCGGGTGCTGGATGACGAAGACTCCCGCAATCCCGATAAAGAGCAATACAATGGAGACCTTGATGATCACGATGGCCGAATTGACATTGGCGGACTCTTTGATGCCGATCACCAGGATGCAGGTCACGATACCAATGGCAAGGAAGGCTACGAGGTTGAAGATGCCGGTTGCGTGCGGGAGCGTGGCGGGGTTCACGCCGTTTTGTGTCAGGGTCGGCAACACTGTCGTGAGGGGCTCCCAGCGGCTATTGTAGAACACCATATCGGTGCCAGGAGTAGCCGTCAATCCGGGAGGTATGTGGATACCCCAGTCCTGCAAGAAGCTGACCATGTAGCCGCTCCACCCGGAGGCCACCGTCGCAGAGCCGAAACCGTATTCAAGAATGAGATCCCACCCGATGATCCAAGCGAAGATCTCACCCAAGGTTGCGTACCCGTAAGTGTAAGCCGATCCGGCAATGGGAATCAGCGAGGCAAACTCAGAGTAGCAGAGCCCTGCAAAGGCGCAAGCAATGCCGGCCACGACAAAAGACAGAACAATGCTTGGTCCGGCATACTGGGCAGCCGCAGCGCCCGTGAGAACAAAAATACCGGCGCCGATGATGGCGCCGATGCCGAGTGTAATCAGATTGAGTGGGCCGAGAGCACGCTTTAAGGAGTGTTCACCTGACTCCTGCGCCTCTTGCGTAAGCAGGCTTAGTGGTTTTGTTGCAAATATCTGAGTTCCCATGCGACTCTCCCCAGTTAATTAAGCTGTGCAAGATTGCACCCGCCGGCGTTGATGCAGGAGTCCGACAGTCCCTAACTCAGGATCGACAGCGCGAAGGGAGAAACTAGCATCGATCGCACCCATCCTGCAAGCTCAATTGCATTCGGACCTTCTGGGTGGTTTTACTCGTTCAAAAGAAACTTGCGGGTTTCTTCGATGAAAATCTCCGGCTGATCGTGATGCACCCAATGCCCAGCATTAGGAACATTGATCAGCCGATAGTCAGGGATGGCACGAATGCGGCCATCTTTTTCCGGATCGACCGTCCAGCTGTCCAGCCCGCGAAAGAGGAGTACCGGGCAGGTAATCTGGCGCCAGATTTCCTGGGCATCCTCCATGTTGAATCCGTAGGGAGAAAATGCCCGCACATAATTGTCGAATTTCCATACCAGGCTGGCGTCGGGATTCCAGTTGGCGCCAAACAACGTGAGGTGCCGCGCCATGTCGTCGGACAGGTGAGGGTTTGCCTCTGTCATGCGTGCGGCGGCATCGTCCAGGCTTGGATAGCGGTGTGGTTTGCGCGTCTCATAATCGCGCATGTTTTCGATCCAGAGCCTCAAGCGCTCGTGCGCCGGGCGCGGGACGAGTTTTTCGGGCGCCGGGCCGAAACCTTCGATCGAAATCAGTTTTTGGACGCGATCCGGGTAAGTGCCGGCGTACTGCATGACCACCGCGCCCCCGAGCGAATGGCCGATCAGGTAGACCGGGTGCTTACCGATGATGTCGATGAGGGCGGAGATATCCAGAACATATTCCGGGATGCTGTACATCGCGCCGGGCGCCCAGCTGCTGTCCCCGTGTCCGCGCAGATCGGGTGCGACGATGCGAAAATCCTTACAGAGCGCTTGTGCCACCAGATCCCAGTTGCGAGCGTGATCGCGGCTGCCGTGGACGAGGACAAGATTCGGCTTGTCGGTGCCGCGCCAGTCCCAGAAGTGCAACTTCAGGCGGTGCGAGTAGTAGTACTCGGAAATTGGTTCCATAAGGGCCCACCTATTATAAAGTCCGCACTGGCCCACAGAAAGGGGGAAAATAACAGGAGTGCCAAATCCGACGCTTATCCGTCAGCCGGCATGGGAGGTGGAAATCATGGAGTACAGGACAGAGCACGATTCACTGGGCGAAGTTCAAGTTCCGGCCTCGGCTTATTATGGCGCCCAAACCGCGCGCGCCCTGGCGAACTACCAGATCAGCAGGATGCGGGTCCATCCAGCCATGGTGGACAACTACGTGCTACTCAAGAAAGCCGCGGCTGAGTCACTGCAGGAACTCGGGTCGCTGGACAAGCATCGGGCCCGAGCCATCATTGCAGCATCAGACGAGATTCTGTGCGGAGCCTTGCGCGACCAGTTCGTCGTAGACGCTTTCCACTCGGGCGCCGGCACATCATTCCACATGAATGTGAACGAGGTGCTGGCAGGAAGGGCGAACGAAATACTCACGGGGAAACGCGGAGGACTTTCTCCCGTGCATCCTAACGACCACGTGAACATGGCGCAGTCCACGAACGACACATTCCCCACGGTCATGCGCATGGCAGCCCGGAGATTGGTTCCATCGCTCCTCGAGGTCTCGGCAAGCCTGCGTGATGTCTTTGCGAATAAAGGGATGGAGTTCAGGCACATCGTGAAGGCAGGCAGAACCCATTTGCAGGATGCCGTCCCGCTCACCCTGGGGCAGGAGTTTGCCGCATATGCCGAGACGATTAGAGAGGCCTGCCAGGCGATCGGCACTTCTGCCGTGCCACTCGAGGAACTTGGCATCGGTGGAAGCGCCGCGGGCACGGGGTTGAATGTTCCGCCGGGGTTTCGGTCAAAGGTAGTGGAGAAAATTTCTCGTTACGCCGGCGTTGAGTTTCGACCCGCTTTGGACATGCGCGCCAGCATGCAAAGCACTCTCTCGCTTGCGGGCCTGTCCGCCTCGCTGCGACAGTTTGCCGTGGAAATCTCAAGGATTTGTAATGATCTGCGTTTGTTGAGCAGCGGACCGGCCACCGGCCTGATGGAGATCACTCTCCCGTCCGCCCAACCCGGTTCTTCCATCATGCCTGGCAAGGTCAATCCCTCAATCCCCGAAATGGTGAATATGGTCTGTTTCCAGGTGATCGGCAATGACACCGTGATTACATGGGCCACGGGCGCGGGTCAACTCGAACTCAACGTGATGATGCCCGTCATGGCCCACAATCTGCTCCAGTCGCTCGAGATTCTCACGAATGCTTTACGCACGTTGAATCTTCGTTGCGCCGCCGGCATCACGGCGGATGAGGTGCGCTGCCGTCGTTACGCCGAATCCACCTCGGCGCTGGCGACGGTCCTCAACCCCCGCATTGGGTACGATCGTGCTGCGCAAATCGTCAAAGAGGCCCTTGCGAGCGGAAGAACAGTCGTGGAAGTGGCGCGAGAGAGCTCGGGATTGTCCGAGGAAGACCTCGGCCGCCTGTTCGACATTGCGTCGATGGCGGAGCCGGGCGCGCAAGGCTGATTCCGTGAAGGTAAACCACCGCCTCTGGCGGCGAGACATGAAAATGCTCAGCTGTTTCGCCGCTAAACGGTCTGAAATCGGTACTATTCCGAATTCATGGGACACATGCCTCCCTGCATTCCCTGGCAGGAGGCACACGGGCTTTCCTGTGACGCCGCCTTTCCAGATTCCGCCCGCACGGCGAACGTCGAATGGAGCTGCACAATGTCAGCGCTGCCGCACTTTCGGCAGACGACTTCCACGGCATCGCCGTAGACCAGATGCTCGAAGAGATTCCCGCATTTCCGGCATTCATATTCAAATAAAGGCAAGTTGGTGTTCCTCCGTCTTGAAACTCAATCCTGTTTGCGTCTGGATCTTACCAGTGGGGAAGGTCGAATAGAAGGGTCCGGTGCCGATTTCACTCTTGGGGGCGGCAGAATGAGGGAGAGCAGGACGGAGCAGACCAGGATCGCAGCTACCACGGCGAGTGATGTCTCGATACTGATCGGATAGATAGTGCCGAGCAGCATTTTCACCCCTATGAAAGACAGCACGATTCCCAGCCCGGTGCCAAGATAAACAAAGCGGTCGACCACGGCTGCGAGCAGGAAATACATGGACCTCAATCCCAGGATGGCGCAGATGTTGGATGTGAAAACGATGAACCAGTCGGTAGTGACGCCGAAGACCGCTGGTATGGAGTCGAAAGCAAATACGAGATCGGTCGTCTCCAACGTCACGACGACCAGTGCGAGTGGAGTAGCGATCAGCTTGCCGCTCTCCCGAAGGAAGAACGAGCCGCCCCGGTACCCGGAAGTCATGGGCACGATGCGCCGAAAGATGCGGACGACGGGGTTGCGTTCGGGTTCAACTTCCGCCCCCCCCTTTTGCAGCAGGATTTTAATGCCGGAAAAGACCAGGAATGCGCCAAACAAATAAAGCACCCAGTGGAACGATTGGATCAGTCTGGATCCTGCCAGAATAAAGGTTCCGCGCATGATGAGCGCACCCAGAATTCCCAAGAAGAGAACCCGGTGGTGGTACTTGAGCGGCACGGCAAAAAACGAGAAGATCAAGATGAAGACAAAGATGTTGTCGACGCTCAAAGCATATTCAATGAGGTAGCCCGTAAAAAACTCGAGACCCGCGTGGGCGCCAAACCTCGATGAAACCCAGGTTCCAAAGAGCACCGACAGCACCACCCAGACGAGGCTCCAGACCAAAGCCTCCTTAACGCTGATTGCGTGCACTTTGCGTTGAAAAACGCCAAGGTCGATCGCGAGTAGCACCACTACGATGGCGAGAAATGCTGCAAGGAACCAGGGGTTGGCGACGCTATGGGTCATTTTATGTTTGTCTTGAACCGGGCTGAAATCCTACTTTCGGATCAGGGCCTCATAGTTTTCGAGAATCTCCAGCGTCGGATTGCAGTCGCGCCGTGAAACCAGGTAACTGCAGGCATCAAGAGCTGAGATTCCCAGAAACTCGACGAGATATCCAGCCGCCGTTGTAGGCGAACGGTTTACGCCCGCCGTGCAGTGAAGATATAGCTTGGCTGCGGGATTCGCCAGAACTTCCGCGACCTGTGTGGCCGCCGCCGGCAACCAACGGCCAAGTTCCTCACTGCTGAAATCAGGAATCGGCAAGCGGCGCAGTTCAATCCCCGCCTTTTCATAAGCCAATGCCAGCGTGTCCGGCGAAACGCCATATTCAAGGAGATCCTCATCAGTTTGCAGGTTGACCACGGCCGAGATCCCCATGCGCCGCAGATGGGGCACTTCATCCTCGCGCACGTAACCGCCCACCCATAGCCTGCCCGGTATGATCTCACTGAGATTTAGCGCCATGTTTTCATTACCCTTGAGTTACTTACTCTATCATGTCAATCCTGAAACCAGGAATGACCTGAGCGCTGATGATGGCGTGCGGCAATACCACAGCCAGTCAGTCACCGCCGCTCAGCTCCGGGTACTCACCACTCATGCGTACGGAGCACCGCCGCAGCCGGTCCATGATTGCGATCCCCAGCCCGCGTTCGGGGACGGGACACGCAATCAGGCGGTCGAGCTGAAGCCCGTCAAGCCTGTGGAGCGCGGCAAAGAGATTCGCGGCCGCTTCCCGGAGATCTCCCGACGGCGACAGCACCTCAACAGCGGCGTATTGCGCGGCGCTCTGAGCCCGATCCAGCACCAGCAAACCGACGCGTTCGCCCCGGCGCGGCCTGGCTCTACTATCATTTTCGTCCAATATTTCGAGCGGCGTCCGGGTGGCATAGTGGCGCACCAGTTGGCCCGGCGCTTCTGGAAGATCATTCGCAGCTGTCGACCATTCGAGGTTGCCGAGGATTTCGGAAAGCTCTTCCGAAGAAACGCCACCTGCCCTCAGAATGGTCGGAACAGGTTTTGCCAGTGACAACACCGTCGATTCCAGCCCTATGGAACACTTCCCGCCGTCAATGATGAGATCGATGCGGTCCGATAGCTGCGCGGCCACATGGTATGCCTCGGTCGGACTGATGCAGCCGAAAAGATTGGCACTCGGCGCCGCCAGGGCGCGGCCGACGGCGCGGATCAAAGCGAGGGCAGCCGCATGCGCAGGCATGCGAATTGCTACCGTATCGAGCCCCGAAGTCACAATGGGTGGTACCAGCTCAGTTTTGGGAACGACCATCGTGAGCGGACCCGGCCAGAAACGGTCCATGAGGGCGGCTGCCTGCGAAGGAAATTGTCCGTAGCGCCGCGCCGACTCAGGAGAGGCCACATGCACAATAATCGGATCCATGCGCGGACGCTGCTTTACCTCAAAAATCCGGGCTACGGCGAGCGGATTGGTCGCGTCGGCTCCCAGCCCATACACGGTCTCCGTAGGGAAAGCCACCAGACCGCCCCTGCGGATGATCTCCGCAGCTTCGGATATGGCATCGGGATTGGATGCTGCGAGTATTCTTGCTGTACTCAATGATTGGCCCGAACTCGTGCGGCCTCGCCTCCTCTCAGGGGAGTATGCCATGACTCACTCACGAATGACGAGTGACGAATGGGGATCGCTCCCAACTTTCCTGGTCCTTCACAACTTTTCGCTGCCAGGAATTTTCATTTGTGACGCGTCATGCGTCATTCTTGACATGAAAGAGGGCTATCATTATATTCGCATGCGGGTTTTGTCCTCGATTCCGGGGAATCCGCATGTTCACCGCCTCTCTCTTTGCGCGGGGTTGCAATCTCGGCAAGGCGTGAAGCACGTCGTTTGAGGGTGCCAGTGGAAATCAAAGGAACGGACAAGCCACGAGTCCTTGCCAATTCATTCGATTCCGCCGCAGAGGGCACCGGCGACCGATCGCCTGTGGAGATAACGCGAATCGCGCCCGCGTCGCCCGGCATTATGACCGCCACACCAGAAGAGGCGGCGTGGTACGCCCTATACACGCGGAGCCGGTTCGAAAAAAAGCTCATGAGCGAATTGGCGGACAGGTCGATTGAAGTTTTTCTGCCCATGCGCGAGGTGCTCAGCCGGTGGAAGGACCGGAAGAAGAGGGTGTGGCTGCCGCTCTTTCCCGGTTATATTTTCGTCCATCACGTGGATACTCCTGCCAACCGGCACCGCATCCTGAACGTGCCTGGCGCGGTGCGCTTTGTTGGATTCAACTCCCAGACTGTGCCGATCCCGCTTGACCAAATTGAAGGCATCCGGAGGTTTTTGGAATCCAACCTTGCTTTGGATCCTTACCCTTACATGAAGATCGGACGGCGCGTGGAAGTCATTGCGGGTCCGCTCAAGGGCATCCAGGGCAAGCTGGTGCAGAAAAAGGGAAAGTTCCGTTTCGTAATCCAGGTCGATCTGATCCGCCAGGCAGTATCGGTGGAGATCGACGCCTCGGACGTGCGGCCGCTATAAAATCCCCGCCTGATTATCGGACGGGCTCCAATGCTGCTAACTTAAGCAAAAACTCAAGAAGACGCCACGAATTTCACAAATTCCACGAAATCTTCCATCTAGCGGGAACCCATGTTGCGTATTTCCAGTTGGGTCAAAATCTGGGGATTCTGCTCCTGCACTGCAAGAAGAGCGTGGCACGCCGAACAGTCCTGAGTAATCTGCCTGCCGTCCTTGGAGACATGGTTGCCGTCATGGCAACGGAAGCAGCCGGGGGAGTTCATGTGACCGATATTGTTCACATAGGTTCCCCAGGTTATTTTCATTTCAGGAAAGACATTCCGCAAATAAATGTTCTTTACCTCCTCGAAAGCTGTATCGAGGGTCTTCTTCTGTTTCTGGAAGATCTCTGGATAATTGGTGCGATAAAAGGTGTCGAGGGTTGCGGAAATCTGACGCTGGGCGGTCTCTCGATCCAGATATTGCGCTTGAAGCGCCTCGAGCGCTTTTTTCTTAATGAACGGGATGCTCGGATCGATGTGATTCATCGACATGGCCTTATCCAGAGCCTCTCCCGCCAGGGGAAACGTGTGAGTCGGGCGGTTATGGCAGTCCACGCAGTCCATCGATCGCGGTTCGATTTTTGCAAACTCATCGGGTGTCAGTTTTGAATCGGTGGCATTAAACTCGACGACGGATCCGTCATCCTCGACATACGAGACCCTGGCAATCTGCTGCCGGGCACGATCGGAGGGCCAGTACTTTACCCTGCGCGCAGGGTCAAGATGGCGGCCGTGGATTCCAACGGCGCGCTCCCAAGTCATTCCCCCGACTTTCATCATGAGCACGGTAGTGGCGGGTGTGTTCTTTTCATCGTCTCCGAAAGAGGTTTTTATCAGCAGCTTGTCACCCTGAAACATCTCCGGCCAGTGGCACTGCTCGCATGTCTCTTGCGCGGGACGGAGGTTTTCCACCGGGCTTGGAATCGGAGTCTCGTAGGTATGGAGCGTGACGGCAAGCACCTGGCGCACGCCGCTGAGCTTCGATTTCACGAACCAGGAGGCGCCGGGACCGATGTGACAGCTCACACACTCCACGCGGGAGTGGGGGGAATTGAGGTACGCGGTATATTCCGGCTGCATCACCGTGTGACAGGTCTGACCGCAGAACGACACTGAATCCATGTATTCGACGCCGCGATAGGACGCAGAGCCGACCATGACCACATTGAGGACGGTCAAGCCTGCGACCCAGTAAAAGGTTCGACGCAGAATCGGATCATGAAAGTCGATCCGTGGATACACCGAGGGCAACGCTCTCGCGGCGCGCAGCTTATGTCGGCGCCATAAAACCCCTAGCGGAATCAAGATCAGTCCCAGGACGAATAGGATAGGGAGCAGGAGATAGAAGATGACTCCAAAATAGGGCGGGATGTGGGCGTTCGTGATGAGCTGGAAGGCCCAGAAACTGACGAGCGTGAAGCCGGTGCTGGTTGCAAGGACAGCGCCGATCAATGAGGCGCTGTTGCGCCCCAGAAAAACGAGAGGACGCAGCCAATGAAAAGAAGTCTCTCGATCTGCCATGGCGGTGTCGGTTGGTCTCCTAAGCGGCTTGCCAGTTGCCGCAAACGATCAAGTTATCAGACCCAGGATGCTCCATCCCGCTCGACCAGCGCAACAATGCGCCATATGCGTGAGGCTCTTGAGATCCGAAGTCGCAAAAGCACCTGCCCGTGCCAGTCGCCGGGGATATGCGAATACGCCGGCAAGACTCCGATGCGACAAGACGGCGTCGCATCATCCGTCGTATCGGGGTCCCGGACACCCGGCAGCTCATGCGGGCCACAATGATTTGAAGAACGGTTACTTAGCCGGAGGCGCGAGCGTTCGTATATAGGCGATAATGTCGGCGGTATCCGTCTGGGACAACTTGGCAGCCGGCATCTTGTCCTTTCCATCCGAGATCATCTTCCCGATCTGTTCATCGGTCATGCTCTGAACTTCTTTGGAGCTAAATGGCAGTATCTTGACGCCCATTATTTTCTCGACTGCCGGATTACCGATGCCCTTGTCTCCGTGACACGATTTGCATTTGCCCGTAAACAAGTCCTGCCCCTTTTTTGCATCTCCCTTTGCTGCCGCGAACAGGACGGTAACGGATACTGCTAATACCAATACGAGCATAAGTTTGATGATGGATTTCATATTTTCTCCTTGATTAAGGCTCTCTGACACCCAAAGCCGTATTTGCCGCGATTAGATTACCATATCTTCGCGCGAATCGGCACGTCACCGTGGAAATTGTCGAGGAGTGGCCTCTTCATTTAATTTTGGCGATGCGTCCCTGCACGGGGAAGCGCGAAAACACGAGAGGATCGTGGCCCGGGATCAGGCGTTCGCTCGCGCCGGCCAACAGGACCATCCGATCGAGCGCTTTCAGATTGCCTTCGCGGTCGGCTGTCTCGAAGGTCGGAATCGCCGTCCTGGTCTCGAGGTTGCGATACAGGTAGCAGTTGTCGGAGGCAAGCACATACACAGGACTGCCGTCGACGCGAACGTACTGAGAGGCATACGTGTGGCGCGCGCCGGTGAACACTCGAATCTCGGGAAGAATCTCGCGGTCGTCCCCATCGATCAGCCTGAGTTTTCCCTGCGTATTGCGTCGCAACAGGTTCAGGACATCTTCGGGATCGATGCCGCCGTGCTGCCCTCCCCTTTGCCACGCCGGTCCAGTGTAGTAAGCGTATTCCTCTTTCTGGATCCAGAGAGTGG
>JBEKIX010000086.1:0-14477 GCA_050011535.1 Acidobacteriota bacterium | reverse complement strand
CGCGCTTTGAACTTCGGACTGTACTGTTTTCTCGTCGTCGTCATCGACCTCTCCTTGTCAACGACTCCGCCGAAATCTTAGCTTATTCCTTGGTCTGAAATCCTGGGTCCACTATACTGCGTCCGGTTGCTTTGCGGTCGCGGCGAGTTCATCAAAGGAAATCCCGCGATCCTCCAAGGCCGTGATGATCTGGCTGCGCTCCTCGGCATTACTCCATTTCGAGCGAAGTTCCGCCGCGGACGGATACATGCTGCGCACTTTGTCGGCGGTGTAGTCAGTGAACTTCACCACGCGGAGCTGTTTTCCATCGGGGTCGAGTTCATAGACGAGGTGAGCGACAATCTCCACGAAACCGTTGTCTGCATAGTATTTTCTGGGCGTGCCACCAGCGTCATCCTCGGGCGGTCCTTCTGTAGGGGGTTCGGGCTCTTCAATGGGCTTCTCTTCTTCAATGACCTTTTCTTTGACGGTGCTCCCATCTTCGTTCATTTCCTCTTCGGTGATGAGCACCGGATCGCCATCGAAGTCAGGGTCGGCAAAGAGCCGCGTTGCGCTGCCGGTATAGTCGAGGATATTGAAATAAAGCTTGCCGTAGTCATCACGGACGCGTGTACCCCGGCCGATGACCTGCTTGAACTCCGTCATTGAGTTGATGACGCGAGCGATGACAATGTTTTTGCATGTCTGCACATCCACGCCGGTCGTGAGCATCTGCGAAGTCGTCACGAGCGTTGGCACGACGGTCTCAAGCTCCATGAAACGGTCGAGATGTCCCCGACCAATCTTCTTCTCGTCGGATACTACACGGGCCACGTAGTCCGGGTATTGCTTTGAGAGGTCAAGATTGCGGTTGTTGAGGGCCTTCCGCATTTCCTCGGCATGCTCCTGATCGACGCAAAATACAATCGTCTTTGCGAAGCGGTCGTTCGTCTTCTTCAAAAACTCGGTGATGTTGGAGGCAATAGCCTCAGTGCGCGCCCTGAGCGCGACGATCCGCTCGAAGTCTTTGGTGCCATACACATCGTCGGGGATTTCGCGGCCGTAGCGGTCGAGTTCGCCTTTTGACGGACGCCAGCCAGCGGCGTCCACAGTCGAGACGATCCGATGCACGCGGTATGGCGCGAGAAAACCGTCGTCGATCCCTTGTCGGAGGCTGTAGGTATAGAGCGGGTTGCCGAAGTACTTGTACGTGTCACGGTTATCGTCGCGGAGAGGCGTCGCGGTCATGCCGAGCTGGTAGGCGGGCTCGAAATATTCGAGAATCTCGCGCCAGTTCGACTCGTCCCGAGCGCTACCGCGATGGCACTCGTCTACGACAATCAGATCGAAGAAGTCGGGGGCGTACTCTCGATAAAGGCCAGGCCTGCGCTCGTCACGGGCTATAGCCTGATAGGTGGAGAAATACATCTGGCGGCTTTGGACCGCATCGCCTTCGATCTTATGGCGAGCTTCGCCGAAGGGGGCGAACATCTTGGCCATTGGTTCATCAACAAGCACGTTTCTATCAGCCAAGAAAAGTATGCGGGGCCGGCGGTACTCGCCAGTGCGGTTCCATCTGGAGTTCCAGAGCTTCCAGCAAACCTGAAATGCAATAAGAGTTTTGCCGGTTCCAGTTGCGAGCGTCACAAGCACCCGGCGTTTGCCCTGAAGGATGGCCTGTACCGCCCGGTTAATGGCGATTTCCTGATAGTACCGAGCGGATTTGCCGGGCAGGTGGTAGTAGGGTGCGAGCATTCGGGCAGCAATCTGGTCGGTAATGTTTTCGGCTAGGCACAACCGGTTCCAAAGTTCGTCCGGAGTGGGAAAGGTTGCAAGGTCCGTGTCTTTGCCGGTTAAATAATCATGCTCGACGATGGCTTGGCCATTGGTTGCGTATGCGAATTTCAAGCCAAGGATCTCCGCGTAATCCTTTGCCTGCTGCAGACCATCTCCCGGTTTTTTGTAGAGAGATTTTGCCTCGACGACGGCAATAGGAAAATCGCGACGGTATCGGAGAAGGTAGTCTGCTCGCTTTTGGGGGCGGCGCCGCGGCTTGTCGCCAGCCACGACGATTCGGCCATCTGTGAAGCTCTTTTGTTCGCTGATTTGGTCATCTGACCAATTAGCGGCGTAGAGTTTGGGAATGACGTACTGACGACATGTATCAGCTTCAGTGAACGTAGGCATGATTCGTCGTTAGCGCTTGTACGCTAAGGAATACAGAGCCAAGGCGCGGAATTCAGAGTGGGGCCTCGCGGTCTCAATTGTATATCGCCGCACGGTTTGGGGCAATGATATCAGGAGGGTCTTGTCTTATGGGCGAACGGCTTGCCCGCTGGAGGACGGTATGGCGCCGGCGTGATTCATGGTGCCGCACGGCGGATCTGCATGCGACGCAAAAAGAAAAAGGGTAGGATTTCCTACCCTTGGGGCTTTGGAACTGCGGCACGGCGGTCCAGGTCCTTGAAAGAGCAAGACGATGGCGAAGTCGCTGAAGGATCACTGGACCCCTTGGAAGAAGCGGCCGAGGTCGGCCGTCGCCCGGTAGAGGGGAATGGGGTCGAGCTCCTTCCTGAACGCCGTGGTGAAGCAGTTTTGCAGGGAATACACCGTTCGCGGTTCGAACTCGGTGTATTCCGGGGAACGCCACTGCCGCCAGACCTCCCGCGCGACGTGCTTCGGGCAGTCCAGCTCCTCCTCGATGAAGGCCCGGAAGATCGTCAGTTTGGCCTGGTCGTTGCTCACCAGCGTCTCCTTCCAGTGCGCCACCTGTATCTGCATGGGCTCGAAGCCGCGCTGGGCCTCGTCGATGCCGACGCTGATGGCGTCCTTCAGCCGAAAGTTCTTGCTGTGCTTCGCAAGGACGATGTTGAAGTCGCCGGTGAATGAGAGGTTGGAACAGACGAAAATGCGCATCCCGACCACAATGGAGAGCCGGAACTGCTTGGAGTGCGAATTCCGGACGCCCAGAGCGAACTGAGCGCCTTCGATTCCCTGGTCGAGGGTCATAACGCCAAAGAAGTTCTTGCCGTCCTTCGTGACGGCGTATTCCTCGGAGGCGACGGCGATGTGGCGGAATCCCAACTGTTCTTCGAGCGCGTCCACGATTTCGACGTGGGGGATCACCTGATGGGTTGACGTGGAATGCGGGGTCGGCACAAGGGCTAGGTCCGCTCTGGTCAGTTTGCCGGACGTGTCGGTACCGGCGATGAGCGTCGTTTCGGCCATAAAGTTTTTCTCCCTTTCAAGGTGCAACAGAAAGTCGTTGAAGCTTCTGATGAGAACGCTACTCCGCACACCGTGGATGGCCAAGACTGCAGGGGTTGCCGGATTGGGGAAGCAGCGTGGCGGTCATATTTCCTTCATACGGGTGAAATCTCGGCGCGGCGTGGCTGATAAGATTGTGAGCGAGCCTATGTCGTCGCACAAGCCATCGCATTTTGAAGTCTTGACCAAACTGATTCTCCCGGTGCTTAGCCTCACGGCCTTCATTCTGGCGCAGTGGAAGGGCCAGGAGACGCTTTTGCGTCCTCTTCTAGGGCTGGCATTTCTATCCATCGTGATCGGGTTTTGGTCAACCATCAAGGGCGGGATTTTGAACTGGACTAATAAAGTCCACCAACATCGATTGGCACGTAAACTCCTTCCGGACCTCCGAACGCTGGCGCATAACTTTTCTCAGTTCATCGACCCGAGTTTTCGGTGCGGCTCTCTAAACTCCGTTCTCAGCGCAGAGAGCCCGCCGGTCATTAGCCAAATGAACCTGCCAACACTCGATTTGTTCTATGGTCCATGGTTCCTATTGATCCGCAGATTGAGCCATGCCATGGGAACAACGACTGAATTCTTGGACGCCGCGCTCGAACTGGATTCGCTCATTCGGTCATATAACTGTCACTGTGTCCTTGCTGTCTTTGAGCGCATGCCTGATCAAATTCGTGCCTCATTATCGACAACTGCGCGTCGCGGACTCGCGATGCACCGCGAGAGTTTTGTCCTGTACCTGAGGGATTACGAACAGTTTTGTATAAAGGCGCGGGAGTTGCTTCCCGAATCGGCGGTAGTAGGCGGATTTCAGATTCCCCGACCGTTGCCGTGATCAACGTACTACTGCGTTGGTACCCGCGCTGCCGCGAAGGCCTGGAACTAGTCCAGGGCACAAGAAAAATACCCGCCAATTATTCACTGGCCATGTATATCAGTGCGGTTGGCGTGCCGTTGACGGCAGCATTGTGCTTCTGGCCATTTTCCCCTCGACCCGTACCGTTAGCAGTAGCCCTTTGAAAGGAGGAGCTATGCCAGAAAACCGTCCGTTTTTGGACTTCAAGGCAATCAAGGGACGCGTCGGTATCGCGGACGTCCTCGCCCGGTACCAGGTAAGCCTCGTCCGGGTGAACCAAACGGCGCTCAAGGGCACCTGTCCCTTGCCGTCGCACTCGTCAGGAAGCAAGAACACGTTCTACGTGAACGAAGCGAAGTCGGTCTGGTACTGCCATTCCGATTCGTGCAAGAAGAACGGCCAACGGGCCGGCGGCAACGTCATCGATTTCGTCGCGCTCATGGAGCAATGCTCCGCCTACGCCGCGGCGAAGCGGATCGACGAGCTGTTCCCCGCAACGAGCGATCACGGGGGGACGGGAGCGCCGGAGGCGAATGCCGGCGCGCCTGGCGCCGGGCACCGAACCGAGGAGGCGAATCCGATGCCTGCCCCCGACCGCAACAGGCCGCTCGCATTCTCCCTGAAAGACGTGAACCCGTCGCATCCGTTGATCCAGGAACGCGGGATATCGGCCCTGACCGCCGAGCGTTTCGGCGTGGGCTTCTTCCCCGGCAAGGGCAGTATGGCGGGGCGCATCGTCTTCCCGCTTCACGAGGACGGGAAACTCGTCGGCTATGCGGGCCGGACGACGTTGCCGGTTTCGGACGCCAATCCGAAATGGCTTTTCGGGAAGGGCCTCAAGAAGACCTTCCTCTACGGGCTGGAGCGATGCGACCCGGCGAAGCCGCTCATCCTCTGCGAGTCGCTCTGGGGGCCGCTCTGGTTCGATGAGCACGGCCTTCAGGCGGCGTCCCTCATGGGCTCGGAGATGACGGAGGAGCAGGAACGGTGCCTTGACCCGTATCCCACGATCACGGTCGCGCTCGACAACGACGCGGCCGGGATCGAAAAGGCCGCCCGCATCTGCGGGAGGCTCAAGGCAAGGCACCGCGTATTGAAAGCCAGGCTGATTGAGTAGCGGGGGCTTCGGCTCCCGCGTTTTTGTTGGAGCACTCGCGGGCCGTGTGGTCTGCCTTGCCGCATGTTGATCGTATCGACGTTGTCGGATGTTGCCGCGACCGTTCGCCGCATCATTTCGGGTGCGGGATGATGTCCACGATCAGGTACCAGTCATCCCGGATGAGGAAATAAAAGCGCCAATCCTTGTTGACGCGCGCCTGCCAGAGGCCCCGGCTCTCGTCGTACTTCTTGGCGCGGAGCGAGGGGTGGTGGAGATTCTGGAGCAACAGCAACGACTGTTTGTCGAAGGCACGCTGGACTTGTTGGGGCGCCTTGGCGTAGTTCCGTTCGAAGCGGGTGGTGCGGAGGAGCTTCATCACGCTGAGCGCTTGATTTTCCTGTGGCTCAACTTCCTGGCTTCCGCGTGGAGCGAAGCGATGAACTCCCTGTGGGTGGAGAAAGGACCACGGACCCGGCCGGCCTTGATGTCGGCCAGGCCTTCGGCAAGCTGGGCATCGACGATGCGGCGCTGCTCGGGCGTGTACTCGTCGCCCGCGGCCCTGAGCTTCGGACGGATGCTGATCACGCCGCCGGAGACCTTGAATTCGATCTCTTGGCCGCTCTTAAGGCCGGCCTGCCGGCGCACGGCCGGAGGGACCACAAGCGGTGTTCTGTTTTTGACGGTGACGGTCATGATGGGTAGTACGCTCGGAATATGATTTCGCTTTCAGTGTAAGGCGGGTGGGGCGGGTAGTCAAATGCCGGAACCACCGAATGGCACTACAGGTCACGTCTCCTCTTCCAAGCCTCCCTTCAAGAGTTTCAGAATCCCGGCGTCCACGTCCTTCCGCTTCTTCCCCCATCGCATGCGCGAGGTCTTCAGCACGTCCCGGTATCTCGACTCGTCGCCCTGCTTCGGGAGGGGTTCGAGGGCCCGGACGTGCCGGAAGAGGTGGCGCTGTTTGCCGATCTTCACTTTCGCGTAGAACTCGTGGTCGTCGAGCCAGATGAGGCCCGGCGCGAGGGACGGGTCGCCGTACGCCGCCGCGATCCGTTCGGCGTCCTTGTCGCCCACGGCGAAGCAGATCAGGTTGTTCACGTTCCCCAGGATCGAGTCCATCCACTGCTCGGGCACCTGCGTGACGGACTGCGTGGCGAGCCAACAGCGTATGCCGAACTTCCGGAGCTCGGCGAAGAAGGTGGTCCAGTTGATGCCGTGCGAGAACGTCTGGAACTCGTCCACGATGACAGTGAACTCCTGACGGCGGTGCGCGGGCCGGCGGAAGGCATAGATGCCGATGTGGTTCAGGATCGCGGAACCGATGAGGGCGGCGTTCACGTCGCCGATCTTGCCCTTGTCGAGGTCGACGACGATGATGGCGTCGTTCATGAGCTCGATCAGGGGGAGATTGGCAGTCTGGTTGAATATGGTCCGGATGATGGGCCGGACGAAGGGCTTCAGCTTGTTGATGGACGGCGCGAACTTCGACATGCGTTCCGAGGCACGGAGGCCTTCGTCGTACTCAAGCGTGAAGTCGGTGAGCAAGGGATTGTCGGTCTTCGCGATCATCCGCTCCCGTATGAGCTTGCGCACGATGAACATATAGACATGGGCCATCGTCGGATGCTCCATCGATTCGACGGCGGCGGTCGCGGCGCCGTCGATGACGTTCGCAGTCTCGAACCCCCACGCGTCCCCGGCCGTCGATTTGAGGATGCCGCTCAACGACGCGATGTCGAGTTCCTTCTCCTCCTTCGTCGTTCCGCAGAAGACCGATATCCCCGGCACTTTCTTTGCGAGGGGGTTGATGTACACGACCCGCTCGCCGTACCGCTTCGGGATGTGGCTCAGGAGGCGCCGCGCGCTCGTGCCGTGGGGGTCCATGTAGAGGAGCGGCCTGCCGGCCCGGATGAGCCGGATGGCGACATCCTCCAGGAGCGTCGATTTGCCGACGCCCGACACCCCGTCCACGAAAGTGTGGTTGAAGCTGTCGATGACGAGGTCCTTTTCGAGGGAGAGCGGGTCTCCGTATGTGCCGATGGGGATGTTCATGAGGTCCGGCGTCCCGGCCGCCATCGGCGGGAGGATCACCCCCGGAGACGGCGGGACGCGGGACAGGTAATCCCGCTCTTTCGAGCGATTGGATGAATCTTACTGGGCGGAGGATCAGCGCGTAAGGAAGGACAATGGCACCGGGGCGTCATCTTTCGGCGTCAGAAAGATCGCGCCGCCGATGTCCCCGCGGTACGCCGCCTCCGTCGTGAGCCAGAACATGCGATGGCGGTACTTTTCCCGCAATGCCATGAGGAGTCCCTCGCGCCTCGCGTCCGTCCGCTGGACCACCACCACGCGGTACTGGCAGAACCCCCATTCCTTTTCGCAACCGGTGGAATTGAAGTAGTCGTAGTATGCCCGGAGCTTGCGGAAGATCTGCGGCTCGCCGTTCCGGTAGTTGCCCAGCTTCGAACGCTCGATCTCGAGGAAATAGCAGAACGCCTTGCCGGGGTTTGCCGGATCTGCGACGTTGAAGACCGCGTCCGGATGGACCGTGCGCTTGAGACCCGTCTGCCGCCACGCGTAGCGGAGCCCCTGGCGCGCGCAAAGCCGGTGGAGCGCTATATGAAACAACGTAATTCCCAGCTCATGGTCCAGCGTCCGGAGGGAATGCTCGTCGAGGGTCTTCGTCGCCGGAGTGGAATACCCGTTCCGCAAGGCGTGACCGACGCCCTTCGCGGAGAGGCCGTAGACGTACGCGACGCCGCCCCGCTCATGGCCGAAATCAAGGTGGGGTGCCCGGTAGAGGAACCCGTCCCGGTGCAGGATGGACAGGGTGCGGCGGACGGAGCGCGCGTCACTCTCCGTGATGGCGCGGTTCCTCAGAAGCCCGGCGGCGTCGGTCGTGCGGAGGCAGAAAAACTCCGCGAGGAGTTCGAGGACTTTTTGCTTGGTTGGGTTGCCACGGGGGAGGTCTGCGCCGGTCTCTGGGGATGTCTTCGGGCCTGGCGTCATGCCTACATTGTTGGGTTTCGGGGACGCAGGGCAAGGCGGCACGGCATGCCGCATCGTGTGTTTCCCGATCTCGGTGCCGAAGCGCAGCTACGTGCCAGCTAAATGATACGAGTGCGGCAGTTTCCGCGTTCTTTTGTGAAAGCCAACGCCGCACGAGACTTATGACAGTTCCCTCCGAACTCGCAAGCTGGCACCTGTCGGCTTGATCCTTTGGGAGCCGCCACCCCTGGCGACTCCCTCACCCATTTCAGCTTTCTGAACCGGACCAGGAGGTACTTGTGTCTCAACGGCAACTGCAACGCGTTAAGGGCAAGATGCCAGGAGCCAGGGCGTCTCTGGACGAACTGGCCGAACGGCATCTCCACCTTGTCCATCACATCGCGCGGGATTTTCAGAACAGGCTGCCTCAGGCCGTCAGTTTCGACGATCTCGTGGGTGCCGGAAACCTCGGGCTGGTGGAGGCCGCGCTGCGTTTCGATCCATCCCGCGGCGCATCCTTCGGCGCATTCGCCAGGCATCGCATCCGGGGTGCCGTGACCGATAGCCTGCGGGGACTCGATCCCATCTCGCGCTACCGGCGTTCCCAGTGGCGGGCGGCCGAGCGGGCGGTCGTCGCTCTCTCGACGAAGCTCGGACGAGAGCCGAGCGACAGAGAGATCGCCTGGCACTTAAAGGTCCCTGAGAGGCAATGGCGGGTGCTGTGCCGCGAGCTGTATGAAGCCGGGTGCTCTATCGACGTAGGCCGCTGGCCCAGTGCTGCGCCGGTGCCGGCGGAGCGCCTGCCCAGTTCGTGGCCTGACCCGGAACGGCTGGCGGCAACCGCGGAGTTGCGCGCCGCCGTAACCGACGCCATGCAAACCTTGCCGCCGCGATACCGCAAAGTGGTCGCCCTCTACCACTTCGCCGGATGGACCATGAAGCGGATCGGTGCGCAACTCGGCGTGAACGAAAGCCGCGTGAGCCAAATCCATGCTGGCGCTATGCAGCGGCTGCGAGAGCTCCCCGAACTGCGCAAGCGCGCTTGAAGTATCCCGTCTCACCACTCAGCCACACATTTGTGTGGCTGTTTTTTCCGGATCGAGGTACGGAAAAGGTCGCCTTGGTTGGCGCGGAGCCATGCTTCAGACCGGCAACGTCGGGCGGAGAGCCGCCTTCGGGCTGCTTTTGCATTACCCGGCGGGTTGCGCCACAGCCGGTGCAGCAGCCGCAGGTTTCTTCGCCGGCTTCGGCTTCTTCACGGCAACCTTTTTCCGGGCGGCTTTCTCCTGTTCCGCCTTGGCCGCCCTCACCGCCGCCCATCTCCTCTTCGTGGCGGCAATGATCCTCGCCATGCCTGCTTTGCTGATCCGGCGTTTGGGCTTGGTTGCTTCCTCTGGCGCTGGCTCAGTCGCTTTCTTGGCGGCGGCCCACCTCTTGCGCTGCGCTTCGGCCATTCTTGCACGACTAGCGGCGCTCATCTTCCGCCGCTTGCGTTTCGGGGCTTCGGACGCGGCGGCCGTCTTGGCGGGGCCACCGGGGAGGAGGGCCTTGAGTTCTGCGATCTTGGCAGCCAGCTTCTCTTTCTGGACTTCCATTCCCAGAATCGCAGCGTTCAAAATCTCAGGCGTGAGTTTCGTCGTGGGCATGCGACTCGATTTACCTCGATTCTTCCATCGTAAAGGTGATGCTGTCACCCATACTACACCCACGGCGGCAATGAGGCGGCTGAGTTATCTTCTTCGCTGTGGCGGTAGTAATGTCGAGTCGCTCCAGTTCCGCGATAGCGGCAACCCGTGTGATTCGGGATTCGATAGAATCCATGCCGCACCGTCCTTCGGCGGTGAGAGACGATAGGAACGGCAGCCGAACCGAAGCCTCCGATAGCGAGGCTGAGGCAAGCGCAGCGACGGGCCACCTTCGACAAGCGTTAGCGCCGCCCGATAGGGTTTGAGGGTACGAAAATCGAAGGTGGCCCGTCGCTAGACGAGGGACGGTGCGGCATACCCGTAGTGCGTGGAATCGCTAGATTCCGCACGGTGTTAGCGCGCCTCGTGAGGCGCGCCAGTGTTTCGGCGAAAGTTCCGGCGGCGGACACGTCGCGGTACTCAAACAATGCCACCGAAGGGCCGCATTCGACCAAGGTAAACACATTCAACGCCCATTACGGCTTCATGGGCGTAGCAACCGCGGGCATATGCTGATCCATTGACACCCGCACAGCCCCGAGGTCGGTGTTTTGCAGCCGGAACCCCACATCTGGCCACCGGCTGCGGCTGCCTTTGAGGTGCGGCGGCTGAAGGGTTCAGGTCTCGCCTAACGGTTGGCGGACGCCTGGAGTTTTGACCCGCCGATGTCGCTTTGCGCAAAGGAGAACTTGGCGGTTAGAGGCTCGACATCGCCGCAAATATGTGATAGTGCTAATATTCACAATAAGGATCTGGCCCCGGGGGCTAGATAATGTACCCCCGTATGAGTATTCGGCGAAAGGCAAGCAACTGAATGAGACGCTCTGATTTTGTCAAAACAGGCCGAAACCCAACGAAGGCCGGAGGCAGACTCCTCATCAGGAGAGCTCAATGCGTTTCATGGTACTAGCTCTTGAGACGAATACTGCCACTCAGCACGTCGTTGAGGTCGCAACAGATGGTACACTGAACGAGCCCGCGCCGCTGGGCAGTTGGAATCCTTCGCCCTATTTAAATGACCGTCGAGGACTGCGCTTGATCGAGGAAGTGGCGAGGCGGGCGAAGATAGCGTGTCGTAATCTAACCGTGAATGCGGTTGCGATAACGCTACCCGGAACTGTTGAAGACAACTCGGTCGTGTCAGGCTCAAGTCGCCTTGGGATCCACGAGTCGGCGGACTTTACATCTGAGCTCCGGAACTGTGGCCTGCCTCCATCTTATGTCTTCCATGATGTCGAGTGTTTAGCAATCGGCGAGGCAAGACACGGCAAGCATAAGACCTTAGCCTCGCTGACACCACACAAAGAGAACTTCGCTTATGTCCTTGTGGACGAGGGGATAGGTTGCTCGCTATTCGTTGACGGGCGAGTGCATAAGGGCGCTGGAGTGGCAGGGCACTTGGGACGAATGGTCGTGCAACCCGCCGGCCTCTATAACCCGACATTCTCGTCCAGAGGCCCTTTAGAGGTGTTTTCCTCGCGCCCTTGGGTGAGCAAGAATATCGTGGCCGAGTATCTCTCCGAGAAGGACAAGCGCCACACTGGCGGAGTAAGTAACGACGTATTCCGGGCAGCGGTCGCGGCGGCTGCGGAGGGGGATTGGACTGGGCTCACGATTCGTCACATTGCAGATGGAATCCGCAGTCGTGACCCCATTGTCGCCACTGTGCTCCAGGATGCCGCCCAATACTTGAGCATCGCAATAAACGCGATAATCACAATCGTTAACCCTCCAACTATTATTTTAGGTGGGTGTATGTTCGAAGAACTTCCGGAGTTCGCCGACTCTGTACTTTCTGCGTCGAGGCGACATGCCTGGGCTGGATCGTGGAACGAGACCGACCTCCAAATCGCTTCTATGGGCCGGACCGCTCAGACACTCGGTGCCGTCGACCTTCTACGATCAATGATGGCCAAATGATCAAACTTATAATCAACGGGGATGACTTTGGCATGACTGACGGAGTATGTCGAGCAATTCGAGAGCTCCTTGATGCTGGGGCTATTTCGAGTACGTCAGTCATGGTCGCGGTGCATGCCGCGCCAGAGAGATGCAAGCGTTGGGGGATATCCTCGCTACGAGGGGTCGCCGGTGTACATCTCCAATTAACGAACGGGCGACCGACCCTAAAGACAGGTGATGCACGGGCACTTTCAGACCCAAGCTCCGGCTGCTTCCGTGCCGACATTGAAGCACTACCTCCAGAACTGGTGCTTCAAGAGTGGAGAGCACAGATCGACCTTGCCGCCGACTTAATCGGTGCTTCGCCATCACATCTCGACAGTCACCGCGGGCTACACCATCTCCCCGGCTTTGTCGACGTTTATATAACACTCGCTAGAGAGTACCGCCTGCCTGTTCGCGGCGGTAGCGATCTGGTTTGTCAGAGAATGATGGAGAACAAGATATCCGGGACCGACGTGGTCCTTTTCGACTGGACCGGGCGTGACCTAAAGGCAGAAGATTTGAAGCGACAACTCGTCACGACAGCGCGGTCTCTTGGTGGCCGTGGTTCAATCGAGGTAGTCAGCCATCCTGGCTACTGTGATGCGGAGCTCATTGCCGTATCCTCACTCAATACGCGACGCAATGGTGACCGCATGGCGCTCCATGAGATAGCCGCCAGCAGATGGTTAACTTTGAACTCGTTCGTGCTCGTGTCTTACTCTGAGCTAGGTATTGACAAGACAGGCTTTGCAGAGACCTAAGATGGCATCTAGTGACGCGTACGAGGCCCTAATTCATGGTGGAGCGGCGTGGGAGGAGTATCTGGCCACTCACCATGATGGTCGGGTAGACTTAACATTCGCCGAGTTCTCAGGCATAGACCTTCAGCGCCGCTGCATCGCTCGCTGCGATCTTAGTGCGGCTAGAATGGACAATGTGAACCTTGATGGGTCCAGTGTTTCTGATTCCATTCTGTCTGGAGTGAACCTCAGTGACTCAAGCCTCGTCGGTTGCACATTTGAACGCATTCGAGCAACTGGGCTGCACCTAGATGGAGCTACGATCAGAGGGTCCGTCATAGCATTAAGCGATATGACGGATGTTTCAGGGGTCTTTCTTCGTTTACATGATACCGAGGTGCGTGACAGCACCTTTACGGCGGTGCGGCTGCCTGACTCTACGCTGAGACACGTCACTTGCACCAGGTCGTGCTTCCGCAGGGTAGTGGGAGCGCGTACCAGTATTCTGAGCTGTATAATGACGCTTTGCGAGCTCTCCGAATGGTTAATCGAGCTGCCAGAAGTCGTTGATTGCGCGTTTGTAGAATGCAAGGTAAGCGACGTTGAGTTCCGTGAGGGACGGTTAATTGATTCGCGCATTTCGCGCTCTTACCTTCGTAGGTTTCAAACACAATCGACAGTGGTGAAGACATTGGACCTTGGTGGCACGGTGGTGGCTGAGACAGATGTCAGGGCCATCGGGCCAGATACCGCCATGCTGCTCGATACGGCTTTCGCACTATGCAAGTGGCCTGATCAGCGTGGTGTTGTTCACATACTTGGAGCGTATTCCCCGAGTGCGCACCTGTTGAGCCAGCCGATCCATGATGTTCGGGGCGTACCCCCACTGATTCGTCGCGAGGCGGCGGACGCGCAATTTCTAGTCCGTTTGCTGGGTGATGCACACGGCTGGAGCAGAATTCTGTTGCGCATCTGGGGCGCAACGTCGGGTTACGGGAAGAGCCTGAGTCGGTTGACGCTGGCATCGGTGCTTCTGGTGCTGTGTCATGCTTTCGCGTTGCTTGCGGAGCGAGGTCAACTATTCGGGATTCATCCTCGCCCGATGCTGCTCGCTTCTGCGTTCTGGGAGACGCTTTTGGTATTCTTGGGTGTGGGTGATCTGAAGAATGCCAATGGCTGGACCGATCTGATATTTCTTAGCGTCAGAGTGAGTGGTTTTCTTGCGCTAGGTGTATGGATTACAATTGCTGCGACTAAGGTCAGCCGATTGGGGAGCGAATGATCTTAGGGTCTTTAAGGATAAATAGCGCAAGGTAGACTCCCGATGTATAATGGTTACGATGCGAAATGAGAAACTGATGCGATGCTTGGCTATGGACATTGGAGGCTCATCAATAAAGAGAGCTCTCTTCGATATGGTGGATTCAAAGGTTACTGTTGCGTCACCTCTTGAACCGATTGCGATTCAGTCTCGCGAATTCTCCGCGCTTCGCACTCTGGTTGTGGATGCCGTGGGTGAGGCGTTGCGGTCGAATGACGGGCTCCTGACGGTGGCAGTGAGTACGACCGGAGCTGTGGACCGATCTGGTCTAGTTCTCAGTGCCGGCCACTTCCACGGATACGAGAATATATCCTGGTCTGATATCTTGCGAGGCCGATACCCGATGCTGAGGAAGGTGCTTACCGTCAACGATGGAAAGGCGGCAACCTGGGCAGAGTACCGCGGGTTAGGTCAGGCGTCGGAGGTGTTTGCTCATTTCGTTGTAGGGACTGGGGTCGGAGGGGGCCTTGTGTGTTTTGATAGGCTTCTGTATGGAGACGACGAAACAGCCGGTGCACTCGGCCACATGAAGGTCGCGTTGAACAGCGACGCCATTTGTAGCTGCGGGCGAACGGGATGCGTTGAGACGGTTGCGTCC
>JBEKIX010000085.1:0-14581 GCA_050011535.1 Acidobacteriota bacterium | reverse complement strand
GGGTATCACCGGATTCGTACTCAAGTATCGCCTTGGCTCCGGCGGCTACAAGCATCCTGCGATGATGCAGGATGTGCTGCGCGCCATCCGTTACGTGCGGGCCAATGCCGATAAATGGCGGCTCGATGCGAATCGCATCGGCGTGATGGGGTCTTCCGCGGGCGGCCATCTGGCGGCGACCGCGCTCACGCATTTCGACGCAGGTAATCCGGGCGCGGCCGATCTGATCGATCGTGTCAGCTCGCGGCCCAGCCTCGGCATCCTCTGCTATCCGGTCATCACCATGGGCGCTGACACACACAGCGGCTCGAAGCGCAATCTCCTGGGGGACAATCCGGACCCAAGCCTGATCGAATTTCTCTCCAACGAGAAACAGGTCACCAAGGACACGCCGCCGACCTTCATTTTCCACACCTTCGAAGACACCACGGTGAAGGTGGAAAACTCGCTGGAGTTTGCCGCCGCGCTCCGGCGCAACGGCGTGCCATTCTCGTTGCATATTTACCCCAAGGGCGCGCATGGCCTCGGCCTCGGCAGCGCACAGTGGGATCCAAGCAACCGCCATCCGTGGACGGCGGAGTGTGCAGCCTGGTTGAAAGAACAGGGCTTTGGCAACGGGCCCGTCCAAGGCATTCGATAGGCGGGCGTTACAGGAGGAAATCTCTTGATCCACGAAGCCATCACACGCTGCATTCCTGCACTCACAACTATTTCCTTTATGACCTTGTTTCCGGCCTCGATGGGCTCAATCGCAGCCGGCCAGAACAAAGTGGCCGGCAATACAAACACGAGTCCAAGCCAGAGACGCCCATTGCCGGAGCCCGCCGATCCCAAGCTCCCAACACTCTTTTTGATTGGCGATTCCACGGTCAGGAACGGCCAGGGAGACGGCGCGAATGGCCAGTGGGGATGGGGGGAACCGATCGTCGCTTTTTTTGACACCACCAAGATCAACGTCGTGAATCGCGCTGTCGGCGGCCTCAGCAGTCGGACCTACCTGACGGGCGGCAACTGGGATCAGCTGCTTGCCATGTTGAAGCCGGGCGACTTCGTCATGATGCAGTTCGGCCACAACGACAGCAGCGCGATCAACGACGATTCACGCGCCCGCGGCACGACCAAGGGAACGGGCGATGAGACTGAGGAGATCGACAACCTGCTCACGAAGCAGCACGAAGTGGTTCATAGCTATGGTTGGTATTTGCGCAAGTTTATCGCGGACACAAAAGCTCGCGGGGCTACCTCCATTGTCTGCTCTCCGATCCCGAGAAAGACCTGGAAGGATGGGAAAATTGCCAGCGATTCGGAAGATTATGCCAAGTGGGCGGCCGATGTGGCCAAGTCCCAAAATGTTGCTTTTGTGGATCTCAACGAAATCATCGCTTACAAATACGAAGATCTCGGGCCGGAAAAGGTGGAACTCCTGTTTGCCGACGCGAATACGCACACCACGCTTGCCGGTGCTGAACTGAATGCCGCCTGCGTGATTACGGGGATCAAAAGGCTCATGAGCAAACCGTTCGCGGCATTCCTTTCGGCAAAGGCGTCCGAAATCGAAAAGCACTGATCACACATCTTGAGTTTCGGTTCGCGACCGGGACGGTCATCGCTGACCGCTCACCGACTATGCCAAAACAGGACTTTGCGGCGCACCGGCGAAGATCGGCAGCATCCGGGATCGTTAGGTTTTGGATTTTGCTGGCGTGTCTCTAAGTTATTGGTTTGAGTGGTGGGCCCAACAGGACTTGAACCTGCGACCCGCTGATTATGAGTTCAACGGGCACGTAGAATCAACAACTTACAATGGTTCGCATAGGATAGTATGGGTTTGCTCAGGATCAGTATTCATGCGGGTTTCAGAAGATTCCATACTAACGCATACAAACACATACCGCTGGGGGGTGGTCACCAAAGGTAGTCACCTCTTTTTTGCCGCGAGCGGTGACAGCAGGAAGCGAACACCGAACGCTTCCACTTCACTTCCGAGCGGGAGGAACCCGGCGGAAATCCTGCGCCAAGGGTTGATGACCCCCAGCTTCAGCCTGCAATGAACAGCGGCCTAAGGCCGATTCCATCTCGATCTCTGAGGCTACAGAGGGCGATTGCATCCCACGGCATGGCCAAGGACGTTTCGCTTGTTGAAATATCACCGACACAGTTGGGTGCCAAACCGCCTCAAAAAAGCGTGTGGGATTCTTTTTAGCCTGTGCCGGGTGACAATGTGACGGCCTGCCCACGCTTGACTGCCCTGCCAACCAGACGGCGCGCACAGGATTGCCACGCCGTGACACCTTGCGACTGTCGGCTTCAAGCTGGGCCGCAAGGCATGGCTTGCAGAGGGGGAGGGTTTCCTGGAGGCGTATCAAGAGTTGCACAAGCGGGTAGTAGGCTGAAGTGGCGACTGCTATGCGTGTTTCGTTGAACTGAGCCATTCGTTCTGGAACCAAAAGGCGGGTGCTCGAACTGCACCCCAGCGGTGCGGCAACATGGAACGCTACCTGTTGCCGTTTTCAATGTCCTGACCTTTAACAGCCTCTGGCGGCCATCCCGTAAAATACTCGATTGCAGCCTGCTCGCTGTCTACGACGGGTAAGCATGGCCCTTTTATTTTGAGAAACAGTTTTCGGATCTTTTTCGTTGAGATGACGAACTTCAGGCTCCGTCCTTGATTGCTTATCACTGTATAACCGCTGATCAGTGCGCCAAACCCCAAATCATCGACAAAGTTGAGGTCGGAAAGGTTGATGACGATTTTGATGACACCGCTTTTCAGTACCTCACGAATGGTATTTAGAAGTGTCGTAGCCTCTTCACTGCCCTTGAGATCGCCACTTAAGTCCAAGATGAGAATGTCCCGGATGGTGCGAGTTTGGATGTTCATACCGTGCCCTCTTTAAAAAGGGATTATAGTCGATCTTTCGCACACGGGAGAAGCATTGATTCCTCTGTTAGAATGGATGCGAACCGTAAACAGAGCAGGAACAAATACAAGGCGATCCGCATGCTTGAGGCGACCGGATACAGCTGTGCCTGGCCAGCTGGATCACTGGGCATATTCGATATCGTGGCGATTTCACACAAAGGAATTCGCCTCATCAAACAGATTGCAGCCAATAAGAAAAGGGATGCAACAGATCCGCTGCCTCACCCCATGAACACAAACGGATTTCTTTAAATTGATGGACTTGAAGGCAGCCGCTGGACGGCTGCCGATAATCTGTCATGACCAACGAAACGTTCAAAGACATCGAGAAGCTCGAAACCGACCTTTGGGAAGCCGCGGACAATCTGCGCGCCAACTCGAAGCTGACCTCCAGCGATTACTTCATGCCGGTGCTGGGTGTGATCTTTCTGCGCCACGCAGCCAACCGCTTTGATGCCGCGCACCGGCAGATCGAGGCAGACCAAGCCAGCGGAAAGATGCCGAAACGCAAGGTTCTCCCCGCCGACTACATCGCCCGGCGCTCGCTCTACCTGCCGGAGAATGCCCGCCATGATTGGATTATGCAGCAGGCCGCCGTGAGCGGCGCCGACCTAACGAAGCTCGTCACCGAGGCGATGACTGCAATCGAGTCCGAGTTCGAGCCGCTCGTAGGCGTACTGCCGAAGGACTACGGCATTTTCGAGACCAAGGTGCTTGAAGATCTGATGCGCACATTCAACAGCGAGCAGATCAAGCAGGCCACCGGCGATGTGGACGTGATGATCTCCATCCGTTCCAACTTCTTCTATACACGCACTGTTCCCTGCGAGCTGTGGCACTTTGACCGGGCGAAGCCTGCCGAGCGCAAGGACAAAGTACTGATGCTCGATGCGCGCAACGTCTACCGCAAGGTCACGCGCAAGATCTACGACTTCTCGCCCGAGCAGATGCACAACCTCGCGGCCGTCTGGCTCTATCGCGGTCAACAGGAGCGGTTCCTCGGGCTGGTGAAGGACTACCTCGCCAAGGTCTGCGCAGAGAGTGTGGCAGTGCGAGGGACGCTCACACCCTTCGAGACAACGCTCGCGGACCTACGCGGACGCTTTGATTCGCTCGCCAAGGCGGTGGCGAAGCACGCCGACCACGACACTAACAGGAAAAAAGCGTTTGCCGATGCAGTCAATGAGATGAGCGAAGCGACTACGCTCTATGAGGCCGACGCTGAGAAGCTCCTGGCCAGCCTGCACGCATTCGGTCTAAAGTACATGAACACGCTGCCGGCCGGGAACGATGCCCAGCACACGGTGCGCAAGGCATACGCTCCCAACGCCGAGGCGATCCGCGGCCTCGTCAAGCAGGTGGACCTGCTTTACAAGCTTGCCGCGCGCGTGGCGGACCTGGGCGTTGAGCTAGCCGCTGACGATGCGATCTCCGCCACGTACGACCGCCGCACCACGAGCCGACTAGTTAAGCTACTCGACGAGGAGCGCAAAGAGGCAGTCGAGCAGTTGAAGCACGCCATCTATTTCCACAGGCAGGTGGCGTGGCTGCAGGACCGCTTCCCTAAGGCTGAGCTTCAGGCCGTGCCGGGGCTGGTCAAGCTCGTGGACCGTTCGGAGATCGAGGCCGCCGAATGGAGCCTCACCCCCGGCCGCTACGTCGGCGTTGCCCCGCAGGAGGAGGACGAGGACTTCGATTTCGAGCAGACCCTGCGCGACATCCACACCGAGCTGGTCGACCTCAACAAGGAAGCGGCGGAGCTGGCAGCAAAGATTCAGGCAAACTTCGAGGAGTTAGGCGCATGAGCGGCGGCGCTAAGACCACCGGTTTGCCGGACATCTGCACCCTCGTAACCGACGGCACGCATGACTCGCCAAAGCTGCAGCCGTCGGGTGTTCCTTTCATCAAGGGAAAGCACATTTCATCAAGGCGCATCGATTTCGAAACTTGCAACTTCATCGCTGAGGAAGACCACTTCAAATGCGTCAAGCGGGTGAAACCGCTGGTTGACGACGTTCTATTTGCAAATGTTGGCTCGGTGGGTGATGTGGCGCGTGTCACAGAAGAACGCGAGTTTAGCATTAAAAATGTCGCGCTGTTTCGTCCCGATCCCAGCAAGATGGACCCAACATACTTCTACTACCTGGTCGTGTCTCCCCCCTTTCGCGGTGTGTTTCTAAATGCTCGCTCTGGTGCCGCTCAACCGTTCATTAGCCTTGAGGCGTTTCGATCGCACCGTTTCCCCTTCAACCCTGACAAAGCCCAGCAGCACAAGATTGGGATCATCCTCTCGACCTACGACAACTTGATCGAGAACAACCGGCGGCGGGTGGCGCTGCTGGAGGAGGAGGCGCGGCAGCTGTACCGTGAGTGGTTCGTCCGACTCCGCTTCCCCGGCCACGAACACACCCGAATCACCGACGGCGTGCCCGAGGGATGGGAGCCGAGGACGCTCAGCGACTTGTGTGAGGAAGTTCGTGAGTCCGTTAAGCCGGACGCGCTCGAACCGAGCACCCCGTAGATCGGCCTCGAACACATGCCTCGTCGATCGATCTCCCTCAGTGAATGGGGCACAGCCGAGCAGGTGACTAGCAGCAAACACCGCTTCCGCGAGGGCGAGGTCCTGTTCGGAAAGATTCGCCCCTACTTTCACAAAGTGGGCATCGCATTTCTTGATGGAGTCGCATCATCCGACGCCATCGTCATTCGGCCGCTCTGTACCAAGCTGCACGGACTAGTGTTAATGACCGTTTCGAGCGACCCATTCGTCGCTGTGACTGCTCAGACGATGAGGGAGGGTTCAAAGATGCCGCGCGCCGACTGGAAGCAGATGCAGCAGTACGCGGTGCCTCTACCCCCAGACGGTCTCCTGAGCAACTTCGAAAGCGCAAATCAGGCTCTCGTCGAGCAACTGAAAACGCTCACCTTTGCGAACCAGAAGCTCCGCGCCGCGCGCGATCTGCTGCTGCCGCGCCTGATGAGCGGAGAGATCGCAGTATGAACCGAGTACTTGCAATTATGCATTCTTAGTGCATAATATCCATTATGACCGAAGACGTGCCAGGCGGATGTTATGTTGCGCGCGCGTTGGAACCCGCGCTTGAGCGGGCTGCGCGCGAGTTTCCCGCCGTGGTCCTTACCGGGCCGCGGCAATCGGGGAAAACCACGCTCCTCAGGCATCTGTTCGACCGCACCCATGGCTATGTCTCTCTCGAAGCGCCTGACGTGCGCGCCTCGGCCGCCGCCGACCCGCGCGGCTTCCTCCGGGCTTTCCCGCCGCCGGTGATCTACGATGAGGTCCAGTACGCGCCGGATCTCCTTTCCTACATCAAGGAGGAGGTCGACGCGCGGCGGACCGCGAAGGGACGATTCATTCTGACAGGATCGCAAAATCTCCTGATGATGGAGAAGGTGACCGAGTCTCTGGCGGGCCGGGCCGCCGTCATGCATCTTTACCCTTTCACGCGGCGGGAACTCTCGGGAGACGCGGGCAGGCCGCTCCCGTGGGAGAAACCGGGGCGCAACACGGCGCCAAAGGCGTCCGCGGCTGGGACACCCCTCTGGAAGGAAATCCGGCGCGGCTGGTATCCTGAGCCGGCCGCCGATCCCGTCCGCGATATCGGAAGATGGCAGGCATCCTATCTTCAGACCTACCTGGAACGAGATGTGCGCGGACTGCGCTACGTGGGGGATCTCGGCCTGTTCCAGGCGTTCCTGCGAGCCCTGGCCCTGCGCAGCGGGCAGCTCCTGAATCTCACCGACATGGCGCGGGACATAGGGGTCGCGGTCAACACCGCCAAAAACTGGCTTTCCGTGCTGGAAGCGACCTTTCAGGTGATCCTCGTGCGCCCATGGCATGCCAACGCGGGAAAACGCCTGGTGAAGACACCCAAGATCTATCTGACGGATACCGGCCTGCTCTGCCGACTGGCCGGCATCCGCGAAACCGACGATCCGGCGACCGGACCGCTTGCCGGCGCCCTCTTCGAGACGGCCGTCATGACCGACACCGTGAAGACTCTGGTCAACCGGGGGGAAGAGCCGCGCGTCTGGTTCTGGCGGACTTCCGCCGGCAGGGAAGTCGATATGGTTGTGGAATCGGATGCAGGGCTCATCCCGGTGGAGATCAAACTCTCCGCCACGCCAAGGCCGGGCATGGCCGCGGGAATCGAATCCTTTCGATCCGACTACGGCGAGCGAGTCGGGCCCGGCTTCGTTGTGCACACAGGCGGGATGCGGTTTCCCCTGGCGCCGGGTGTCACCGCGATCCCCTACGAGATCTGGTAATATGCCGGCCGCAGAATCTAAGACCGGGCGCATGAGCCGGATCTGAGCCTATTAGAGAGCTGAACTGGAATGGCCTATACCGAAATCAACAGCGAAGACCGGTTGGTGCAGGCCACCTTCGCCGATCACTTGAAGGACAGGCTCGGGTGGGAGAGTGTCTACGCATACAACACCGAGACCTTCGGGCCGCGTTGCACGCTGGGGCGCGGTTCCGAGCGGGATGTGGTGCTGGTGCGCGATTTAAGGGCCGCGCTCGAGCGGTTGAACTCGGACATTCCGGTTCAAGCCCGGGAGCAGGCGATCGAGAAGTTGACGCGCGTCGACTTCGCCCGGTCGCTCCTGCAGCACAACCGCGAGTTTTATGGCTTCATCCGCGACGGCGTGCCGGTCGAGTGGCGCGATGTGGACGGGGAAACAAAGCATGCACATGCACGGGTCATCGATTTCGCGAATGGCATCGGGCCGGATGGCAGGCCCAACAACCGCTTTCTTGCCGTGCGCGAGCTGAAGATCCAGGGCGTGCGAGTGCCTCATTACAATCGACGCGCGGACCTGATCTGCTTCGTCAACGGCTTGCCTCTGGTCTTCATCGAGTTGAAGGCCGTCTATCGGAACATCCGCGCCGGCTTCGACGACAACCTCACCGACTACATGACTGAACACAGCATCGCCCACGCCTTCCACCACAACGCGTTTCTTGTGGTGAGCAACGGAGACAAGGCTCGCTACGGCTCGATCACCTGTGTGTCGCCTTGACCGGCCAATGTCTGCTCATTTTTCTGCTGGAAAGAGTGTTTCGAGCTCAGTGGTCACCTTGAGCAGGCGGTTGGCGAGACGCTCGAGTTTACGCCGCAGTTTCCCGTCGGGGAGTTGACGGCGATACATCTCCAGTAAGTGGCGTGAGGTGGCCATCGATTGGAAAACGGCGGGCATTCCAGCGTTGTGATTCGGCTCCGTGGTGGTAAGAAGCAGGGGGAGGTGCAGAGGATTGGCTTCGAGCTTGTGACGTGCTGCATGGAACTCGCGCTGAAGGTCATTCTGGCTGACCTGGATGTACCGGAGGGTCATGCGCAGGCTCTTGTGGCCAAGGAGTTCCTTGAGGGCGGGAAGGCTGACACCGGCTCGCAGCATCTCGGTTGCGTAGCTGTGCCTCAGTTGGTGAGGCAGGACGGGAGCGGAACAACCGGCTTGTTGGGCGGCTGTTGTCAAGATTTTTCTGATATGGAAATAGGCGGTCTTAAGATTTCTCGTGCGTGGCAAGAGCCAATCGCAAGGGTTGGCGGGCGCGCTGGGCGGAACGTTCTCGCTGCGTAACGAAAGAATGCGCTCAACGAGGTGACGGACACCGTCATCGACGGGAACCCAGCGCTCAGTGTGGAGTTTGCCCAGTGGGACATGGATAGCCCATTCATTCTCACCCAGATGTCGCTGACAGCCAGCCGTGAGATGCAAACACTCGCCGATGCGTATTCCGGTCGCTCTCATCAAGAGTAAGGCATTGGACTCCAGGTCGCCGATTTTTCGGAGTTGATCCTGCAACCGTTGATCGTCCTCCGGAGACAGGGGTCTGGGAAGGTATTGATCGGCGGGTGGGATATCTTCCCGCACCAGGAGTCCTGGCTGGAGGCGGTGTTGGCGCTGCGATTCCAGGTCGTGGAAAACCCGCCGTAGTGCTACCAAGTAATTGCCTCGAGTATCATTGGCCAAGGGCGGATCTTGCTCGCAGAGATTCCGGAGCCAGCCGAGGATGTGGGGGTTACGGCGTATTTGCGAGAGTTGGCGGACTTCCGGATGGGAGGTGTCGAGATAGCGCAGGAAACGATTCAGTGCCGCACGGTAGGTCACCATGGTGCCGGGTTGCAAGGTGGTGGCCATGACCTGCAGGCGCTCGGCGAACACCTGATCCAGATTTGGGCGTAGCGGCTGGCTCATTCTCCCTCCGGGAGACGGGGCAACGACGGAACCCTGTTCTGAACGGCCTGGATGTACTGTCGCCAGACATCCTGGCGCGAGATCTGAACATAGAGCATTGTGGTGTCAATCTCGGAATGCCCCATGAGTTGCATCAGGGCTGGCAAGGAGACCCCGGCCCGGGCCATTTCGCTTCCAAAGGTATGACGGAAGCGATGTGGATTTGCCTCAGGGACGTGGCTGATCAAGCGATGATGCCGAAACAGAGAGCGCAAACCGGCAGGTGTCATTGGGCGGCCCCGGAGGCGGCCTTTCAGCGAAACGAACAGGTGCGGGGAGTTGGTTGCAGGCCGTTCCAGCCGGAGATAGCTATCCAAGATCTGGAGGGTCTCCGGCGGCAGTGGTAAAAGCCTCTCTTTGTTTCCTTTTCCGTGCACGAGGATCTGGGCTTCGGAGCGGCGCAGATCTTCGAGTTGGAGAGCCAGAACTTCGTGGGAACGCAGGCCATCGAACAACATCAGTGCCAGCAGGGCGAGATCACGGAATGTGCGTAAGCTGCGCCAGAAGCGAGACACTTCTTCAGTCGACAAAGGGATCACCACATGGCGTGGCTGCTTCAAGCGCAAACCGGTCGCCCCCAATCGGTGCCGCCCATAGCCCAGTGGACTCCGCGTCGCGTACCAATATCCTAATCGGGACCGCTCTCCTGGAATCTCTCGTCCCTGGTGGAAGCGATAGAGGCGGCGCAAGACCGTGAGACGGTGATTAACGGTCTGAGGGGTGGGTTTCGGGATGCAGTCCAATTGGAAACGGACGTACTCCAGTAAGGTGGAGTGGGTGATATCTGCCAGTGGCCTGCGTGAGGAAGCGGCCCACCAGCGAGCGAAGTGCAACAGGTCGTAAGCATATGTGCGCAGGGAACACAACGAAAGGCCCCGGATTCGTTGGGCGTCCAGGAAGTGGTTGGCCCAGTCGAGTTCGCGCTTCCAGCTGTTGAGCAGCCGGTAGGGAGAAGCACTGGCCGGAGAGCCGGGGCGATGGACAAGATGGTAAGTCATGATCGAACCCAAGGAACCTGTTGGAGGCAGCGCGCGAAGTCGCTGGTAGAAGCGCCGGCGGTGAAGAAGGTGTTGGGATCGTGGCCGGCTGGCAACTCGATGATATGGGCAAGCACTCCAGCATGTTGAAGACGCTGTGCCAACACATGTGCGGCCTGTTGGCCCGCGCCGTTTATATCAGAATCGAATGCGATGAACACCCGGCGGTCTGGGCGATCGGATAGTTGTGAGAACTGTGCTTGGGTCAAGTGAGTTCCGAAGGCACAGGTCGTGTTGATAAAGCCAGCCTGCCAAAGAACGGCAAGATCGAAGAGGCCTTCGACCAGGATCACCTCAGGGGAAGTCCGGATCGTGCTCCAAGAGAATAAGCCCCCCTTAGGTCGTGGAAGAAAGCAATGGGGCGTAGCACCATCAATACTGCGGCCATAAAGATTGATGGGGTGACTCCGATCAAGACAGGGGAAGACTATCCGGCGGTAGAAGGTGTCATAGCCGCGCCTGTTGATGAGCCCGATATCCAGGAGGAGCTCGGACGAATATCCGAGCTGAATCAGGTGGCGCCGCAGCATGCCGCCGGGAGCATACCCGATACCGAGCTCATTGATGAGTTTGGGATCAAATAAACCTCGGCTGTGGAGGTAGTCCAAGGCATTGCTGTGCCGGTGGAGTTGGCACTGGTAAAACTCAACCGCATCCCGAAGAACATTATCTTCGGCAGGTTCAGGTATGCCGAGTTCCTGGGTTAGATGAGTGAGAGCTCCATGAAACGAGAGCTTGAGGGAAAGCTGGACAAAGCGAATGAGGTCGCCGCCGCGGCCGCAGCCGTGGCAGTAAAAGACATCCTTGGCTGCATTGACATAGAACGAGGCATGAGTCTCGCGGTGCAAAGGACAGAATCCCACGAATTCGTTCCGGGAACCAACCGGCCGGGCGACCCAATGGTGCCTTCGCAGGTAGTCCAGCAACGGCAAGTGCTGTTTGAGTTGTTCCAGATTTTTGCGCATCGGGCGGTTTCCGCTCCCAGGCCCAAGGGTAGGGGCAATCCGCCTTAATTCCCAGCCGAGGATGGTGGGGGAGCGGGCGGAAAAACATTAAATCCGCAAGGGCAGCAGGATTCGCATGCACAGGCTCCGCAAGCGGTGCTTTTGATTCCCCGGGGAGCCCATTGCCGACTGCAGGGTTTTGCGGAGGAAAGGGAATGGCATCTGCGGGGGCGTCGTCAATGGCAACTCCACTGGTCTGGGTGAAAAATCTTCCTCGAGTTCCGGCAGGTCGATAGCTTGAAACCAACGGCGCAGTGTCGAAACGGCGGGAATCCAATCGGGATCTTTGACCAGAGGCGCCGCCATGTCCAAGGAGCAGTGCTCGCCAAAATAAAGCTCAAGTGCCTGGCTCCGTGTGATCAGGCTGTAATGACTATAGGGTGGCGACAAAAGGGGAAGAAACGTGAAGGTCTTTCCGCAAAGCTTGCAGATGCCGCGACGAATCCGGATCCAGTCGTGATGTTCGTCATGGGCTTGTTTGTATCGTCGGCCATGGCCGATGATGGAATCGTTCGCACACTCCGGACACTGCCGGGCAATATACTCCGCGCCCTCCGCAGCCCAGTCTTGTTCCGTGTTGCATCGTTCGAAGGTGCATGGGATAAATAGAATCGTAATGTAGCAAAGGCTCTGCTCCGGACAATGGACCCTGCAAGGCTGTTCGTCTGAGGTGGAGCCTTCCCCTCTCCAGTATGCGAGCCAAAACGGCACCTGAAAGAGAATAACCCACCTCAGTCACAGCCAGCACTACCCATGGTGATCTCACTTCATTTTCCTTCTACAGAGTCTCGATTGGCCGGTAAACTTCGCCAAAATTCCGTGGGGCAGCAAATTCAGGCAGTTAGGCCAAGCGCGGGGAGAGACTCCTGTGTAATATATCCGGGCCCATGATTCCATTTTTCGTTGGCTTCTTGGCCTGCCTCAGCGCATTCTTCCGTTCCCGCTACAACCTCGGCATCGAGATCCTTGCCTTACGTCAGCAGTGCGAGAGTTGCGGAATCCGCGTCGGCTGCGAGGTTTTCGGATTCTTGATCGTGTTGCTCACGCATTTTTCTTTGGCGCGCGTGAGTGATTGCTCCGATGGGTGAAATGATTTCTTGAACAGCTTGTTCCAGAAACACCACGTTGGAAGATTCCGCGAAGAATTGTCGCATTCGCCAGAGGTTGTCGGCAGAAAAACCGCGCATGTCTGGGAACTCGGCCTGCAAGTCGGCGGCAAGGCGATCCACTCCGGCCTCGCCCCAGCCGGCCGTCTGGTTTTTTTTCAACGATGCCTCGGCCGATGTCCAGGTAGAGCAGGAATGTGGGGGAGAGTCCATAAGAAAGGGCTCTTTCCTAGTGGATCGCAAGAGCAAAGAACTCTTTACTATCTTCGACTACCGGGCTGGCTGGCGATTGGCTGTTTTGCGAATTTCGGCCAACGTGCATGTTTGAAGGGACCGTGATTACCGCTTGCGCCGGGCGCTGCGGCGGACGATTTCAACCAGGACGCCCAGGATCGTGATGCGGCTGGCGTGGTGCTTGCGCGGAGAGTGGCGTTTGGTTTCGATCAGGGTGAGGGTGATCTCGTTTCCATGGCGGGAGTAAGTTTTCAGCGTGCCTTCGAGACCGTCAACCAATGCAGCGACGGTATCGCAGTCGTGGCTTTAGAGTCTAATGAATGCCTGCGGATTGCTCCGTTCCTTCTCGGATTTTCCAGGCAATCCTATCACTTGCGGGCCTTTGGCTTGTTGAGTCCCAAAGAACGGCGTACCTCGTCCCCGTTCATGCCGCCTTCGGTTTTGTGCCTCTCCCTGGAGCGATCGATCAAATTCATGAACCTGGGATTGGTGCTCATTTCTATGGTTTCCATGTCGGCATTCTTGAGCGACACCAGGGCTGCGAACGGTCTGCCATTCTTGGTGACTATGATGGGCTGCTTCTTCACCTTGCGCGCGTACTTTTCCAGGGAAGAAGTTGCCGTATCGATTTCCATGACTTTCATAGCTCCAACACCTCTTTTCCGATGCGAACCCGGTTCCGCTCTTTGATGCCAACCGCGAGAATGACGACGATGCATTCCGGTTCCTCTTCTATATCATAGTACACTCGGATGCTCCCAATCCTAAGTTCCCATGGAGCCAGAGGGTTCGGTCGCATCGGCTTTCGATTTCGCGTCTCAACCGCCGGGTCGTGGGCAAGCATGCGGTCAGCCCGATCCAGAACAAGCCGTTGTTCACGCGTAGTCAGCAACCGGAGGTGTTCCACGGCGTCGCGCGAGTATTCGATGCGATACTTCACGATCTTGACTCCAATGCGCCTTCCTGATCACCCCGGCAGGAGCAAGGAATGGGTCAAATTCCAATAATCTCGCCTCGTGGCTGCCGGAAGCGGTGATGATCGAGACATCATAGACTCATCGCCTGCGCTTTGGAACTCTGCGCACGATTTCTACCAGGACTCCTTTTTTGCGGCATTCTAATCGCTTGGCCGTGCTGACCGCAGGCATCTTGTTTATCAGTTGAACCTGCTCCGGGGAGATCAGAGGTAGCCAATTCCAAGCGGCTGGGAGAATCAAGGGGGTTCCGTCCCAGCGCGCAGGAGGTTGAGGTAGGCCTCGTAGCTATAAGATCGGTCCCGGCGGCGGCCCGTGGTTTCGACCAGGATCCGTGCGTCAACGAGCCCGGACACCGCCTTGGTCGCGGTGGGTTTTGTTGTTTTGAGCAGCAAGGACCGGTGTCAGGTCTGGAAAATTCAATTATCGCGCACCCGCTGTGGCAGAAGCCTGGGAAGCCTCCCAGAAAATCTCAAATTTTCCAGGCCTGCCACCACGCTCTGTTGATCTGGTTGAGCATCACGTTGCGGGACCACCCGAGCTGCGCGGTAGCTCGGAGATAGTAGAGGCAGGCAGCGGGATCGGCGACTTTATTCATCAAGAGCCGGTAGTACCCCCAGGGAGTTTCTGCGACAAGCTGCCGCAGAATCTCGGGTTCAGAGCCAGGCCCTTCCAATTTGGCCACAGCTTGTGGCCAAATTGGGGATCCTTGGCCTGACGAGATCATTTTGGCGACAGCCTGTCGCCAAATTGCATCGTCGGAATATAGGAGGTAGAAGCGTTTCATATCCCGCAGGTTGCGGGGAGAAAATCCGGTCGATTGGGGAAACTCAGCCCGCAGATCCGAGGAAAGTCGGTCGATCACCGACTCGCCCCATCCAAGCGCCTGCTGCTTCTCCACGATGCCGCGGCCGATGTCCCAGTAGAGCAGGATCAGGTCACGATTGACTGCTCGAGAAACCGGGGACGCTGCATGGTTTTGCGTCGCGTGGAGGGCGCATTCCCGGAAAGTCGCCCGCAGAACCGGGCAGCGTCCCCAGTTTTT
>JBEKIX010000084.1:0-14592 GCA_050011535.1 Acidobacteriota bacterium | reverse complement strand
GTACGAGAGGACCGGGATGGACGAACCTCTAGTGCACCAGTTGTCGTGCCAACGGCATAGCTGGATAGCTAAGTTCGGACGGGATAAACGCTGAAAGCATATAAGCGTGAAACCCACCTCAAGATAAGATATCCCTTCCCCTTCGGGGGACTAAAGACCCGTGAAAGACTATCACGTGATAGGCTGGATGTGGAAGCGCAGTAATGCGTGAAGCTTACCAGTACTAATCGGTCGTGAGGCTTGACCATAAAATTTACCCTGCTTGAAATTCTGCGAGGCGCATGATTGAGCGCCTCTACCCAGATGTTGCCTGATTACGGATATACGCGCGGCGCTCAATCATGCGCCTCGTAGAATTTCCGGTGACTCTAGCGGAGGGGTCACACCCGTTCCCATCCCGAACACGGAAGTTAAGCCCTCCAGCGCCGATGGTACTGCATCGGCAACGATGTGGGAGAGTAGGTCGTCGCCGGATTAACATTCAAAAGCCCCAACAACCTGCTGGGGCTTTTTGATGTTTGGCAACAGCTCGTCACAGAACAACAAATTCGAAATTCGAAATTCGAGATTCAATACTCTCAATCTCGAATCTCGAATCAGGAATCTCGAATCAGGAATCAGGCTCAGTCCCTGAGTGCGCCGAGAGGAAATCGACAGCCCTCGATTCAGCCCAGTAGCAATCAAGATCCGCAGCATGCTCTCTCTTCGCCGTCAGGAAACCCGCATGGCCGCCATATTCCGTCGCCAGCAGGTAAAGAAATGGGTTTTCTTCGATCCCGGAATCTCGAAACGAGTCGAACGGTAGGAGGGGATCATCGGCGGCCTGAATCATGAGCGTCGGCACGCGTATGTTATGCAAAAGCGGCGCCGCGCTCGCCTTCCTGTAGTATTCATCAGCGCTTCCATAGCCGAAATGCGGGGCGGTCACCACGTCATCAAACTCATAGATCGTCCGGATGCGCTGCACGCGCCTCATGTCTGCGATGCCCGGGAAAAACTCCAGCTTGCGCCTCATGCGCTGAATCAGCTGCGACACGAAGTATCTCTGGTAGATCCAATTCGAGCGCTCATCAATTTTGCGCGCGCCAGCCCCCAAGTCTATCGGAGCGCTGAGGACTGCGGCCGCCCGGATGGATTCCCTCGCTCCGCCGCAATTGCGCGTGTTGACCCGGATTACGTGGAACCCGCGCGCGTAAGCCTTCTTGCTCGTGCCGACCAGGTAGTGAGATTGCGCGCTTCCCTCCATGCCATGAAGCAGGAACAACCCGGGAGAGCGGGCTCTGTCGCCTGGTTGCCAGGATGCCTCCGCTACAATCCTGCCGTCCACGCTGAGGTCGATCTCCATGGACTCCCACGAATTCCAGCCATAAGTGAAGCGGCGCGGCTTGCGAGCCGCGACCATCGTCTGGAAATGTGGATTGCGCATCCAATACGGCGGCCGAAAAAACGGAACTTCCAGTACTCGACCCGATTCAGAAAGTTCCGGCGATACCAGAGTCCCAGACCTGCGATAGAATACAGCGCACATTCCATATAGCTTATAAAGGAGATGTTCATGGTAAAAGGGAAAATCGCATTAGTCACCGGCGCCAGCAGCGGTATCGGCGGCGCCACTGCGCGCGCTATGGCTGAAGCCGGCGCTCGTGTGGCACTCACGGGTCGACAGTCAGCAGCGCTTCAAAAGGAAGTCGAGCACATTGCTGCATCCGGAGGCGAGGCGTACGCGGTGACCGGGGATCTCAGAAGAGACGAGGATCGAAGGCACGTCGTCTCGGCAACGGTAGCTCACTTCGGGGGCCTCGATATCCTGGTCAATGCGGCCGGCACGATTGCGAATGGCAACATTGAGGATACGAGTCTCGAAGAATGGCGTACGATGATCGAGATTAATCTCGAGGCTGTTTTTGCTCTCATGCAGCTTGTCGTGCCGCACCTGGAGAACGTCAAGGGCAATATCGTAAACGTGAGCAGCGTGACCGGCATCCGCGCGTTCCCGAACATCCTCGCTTACTGCGTCAGCAAAGCCGGCGTCGATCAGTTGACGCGGTGCGCCGCGCTCGAGCTCGCCTCCAAAGGAATCCGGGTCAATGCGGTCGACCCTGGTGTCGTCGTTTCCAACCTGCATCGGCGGGGAGGAATGGAAGAAGGGAAGTATCAGTCCTTCTTGGAACACAGCAGGACGACGCATCCGCTCGGCCGCGTGGGACAACCGGAGGACGTAGCCAACCTGATTGTGTTTCTGGCGTCGGACAGGGCCGGCTGGATCACGGGCGTCACGGTGCCCATCGATGGGGGCCGGCACCAGACATGCGCCCGCTAAGGGCTGGGTGAACCTTCGGGAATGGCGCACATCAGCTGGTGTCACCCAGCCCTCGCCACTATTTCCTTACGTGTGCCTTGACGAAATTGACGATTTCCTCGAGAGAGCTGCCTGGAGGAAAAATTTCCGAAATCCCGATTTCCTTGAGCTTGAGGATGTCGCGATCCGGGATGATGCCGCCTGCGAACACGATGATCTCTTCCAGTTTTTTCTCTGCCCTGAGTTCCATGATGCGAGGGAACAAGTGCATGTGAGCGCCGGAGAGAATCGACAGGCCGATGGCGTCTACATCCTCCTGCAAAGCTGCGTTGATGATCTGCTCCGGGGTCTGGCGCAAACCTGTGTAGATCACCTCCATCCCGGCATCGCGGAGGGCGCGGGCGATTACCTTGGCCCCGCGATCATGTCCGTCCAGTCCGGGTTTGGCAACAAGTACTCGGATTTTTTTTTCGGTCATAGGGTTTTCCGCCCGGCAAGGCGCTTTTAGAAGATGCTCAGTTCCCGATATTCGCCCCAGACGGCGCGCAGCGCATCGGATATTTCCCCAAGAGTGCCGTACGAGCGCACGCAATCGAGAATATGGGGCATGAGGTTCTCGGTGCCCTCGGCGGCACGCTTCACCGCCGACAGGTTTCTCTCAACGCGCGCTCCTTCCCGCTCCGCCCGCAGCTTTTTGAGCTTGGCGCACTGCCTCTGCTGGACGGCGTCGTCGATGATCAGGACATCCATGGGGACCTGTTCTTCGGTGACGAACTCATTGACACCCACGATGATCTTTTCCTTCCTCTCCACGGCTTTGGAGAACTGATAGGAGGATTCCTGAATCTCCCTCTGCGGATAGCCCTTTTCAATGGCACGAACCATGCCGCCCATGGCATCGATGCGCTCGCAATAGTCCGCGGCCGCAACCTCCATTTCATTGGTGAGCGTTTCGAGAAAGTAAGAGCCCCCAAGAGGATCAATAGTGTTCGCGACACCGCTTTCGTGGGCGAGGATCTGCTGCGTGCGCAAGGCGATCGTGACGGCCTTCTCTGACGGCAGAGCGTAGGTTTCATCCAGAGAGTTCGTGTGCAGCGACTGGGCGCCGCCGAGTACCGCTGCCAGACCCTGTAATGCAACCCTCACCACGTTGTTGTAAGGCTGCTGAGCCGTAAGAGACACGCCGGCCGTCTGGCAATGGACTCGGCACAGCAGCGAACGCGGGTCGCACGCCTGAAAACGCTCCTTCATTGCCCGCGCCCACATTCTGCGAGCCGCGCGCAACTTGGCAATCTCTTCGAAGAAGTCGTTGTGGACGTCGAAAAAAAAGCTCAGCCGCGGTGCAAAATCATCTACGTTCAGGCCCGCGCGCACTCCGTAGTCAACATACTCGATGCCGTCCCGAAGGGTAAACGCCAGTTCCTGAATGGCGGTGGAACCAGCTTCCCGGATGTGGTACCCGCTGATCGAGATCGTGTTCCATTTCGGGACATGGCGGGAGGCGAACCCCATGGTGTCCGTTATGAGGCGCATGGAGGGTTCGGGCGGATAGATAAAGGTCTTCTGGGCGATGTATTCCTTGAGGATGTCATTCTGAATCGTCCCGGCGAGATCCTTCCAATCCGCTCCCTGTTTCTCGGCGGTTGCCAGGTACATAGCCCAGATAACGGCGGCCGGAGCATTTGTGGTCATCGAGGTCGTGACCTGATCCAGCCGAATGCCGTCAAAAAGCGTCTCCATGTCCGCAAGGGAATCTATGGCGACGCCGCAGCGCCCCACCTCTCCATGGGCTATCGGATTGTCCGAATCGTAGCCGAACAATGTCGGGAAGTCGAAGGCGACGGATAGTCCTGTCTGCCCCTGATTGAGCAGATACTTGAACCGCAGGTTGGTGTCCTCTGCCGTGCCGAAGCCGGCGAACTGGCGCATAGTCCACAATCGGCCGCGATACATGTTTTTGTAGACGCCGCGCGTGAACGGAAACTCCCCTGGCTCGCATAGATCCCGCTGATAGTCGAATCCCGGCAGATCCGCGGGCGTGTAGATCTCCCGCACAGGATGCCCTGACAAGGTCTTGAACTCACGCATGCCGGGCTTCTTGACACCTTGGTCCACTTTTTTCATGTCGTGCCACTTTATACCATTCGCACCCTGTTTTAAAGCCTCGTGCGCTGAGTGGCGTTTTCCGAAGGGACTGCGTGATCTTGCGTGGCAGGCTGCAGGTCAGGTTCAAGGCTCAGGGGTGGCCCCCCGCTTTTTCCAGGCGCTGGGCTTCCCGAAAGCAGTCGAGCGCTTTGTCATGCTGACCCATGGCTTCCAGCAAATAACCCTTTTCCTTCCAAATGGCGACCTTGCTCTTGACTGTCTTGAACATGCTCAGATTGGTTTCGAGCAAACGCACGGCAAGTGCGGACTGCCGGTTGCGGTGAAACTGACCGGCAAACCAGATCAGTTCTTTCGACAGTATCGGCTCCTGATCCTCCGGCCATTTCATTTGAAAAATCTTGTTGGCTTCCTCCGCTGCTTTGTCGAACTCCTTCTTGCGGATCAGGATCATCACAATCTCGTGCTGCGATTCAGCGACACTGCGGGTCTTGTTGAGATCCCAAGCTTGTGCCCGGAGGAGAGGCATCGTCGGGAAGAGAGTCACGCCAAGAACTGCACCGGCTATCGCGAGCCTGAATGACCGCATGTCGCCGGATCTCATCTTGCCTCCGCATGAAAAGGATTGGTGAGGGCCACGGGACGGGTGTCCGCAAACGGGTTATCTATGGCTCGTTCCGCTTCCGGCGCACCCTGCATTGCATTATCGCGCTCCTGGATCATCCGCAACTCATACTGGTGTTCCTGCGCGGCGCGCATCTGGATGTATTCACTCATGTATGACTCGAGCTCACTGCGGGATTGTTCGTATCGCTCGTATCCCCAGAGCCCGAGTGCGAGCACGGCTGTTGCGGCTACCGTGGAGAGCATCCCAGCCCATCGATTCATGGCCAGAAAGCGAAAAACACCGAACGATCCTGCGGGAGCCGGCAATTCAGCGATACGCGAACGCAGGTTGTTCCAAATCTCGGGAACCGGTTCCAGATCTGCGGCATGCTCGGATACGAATGTAGCCGTGTCTCTCAGCTCCTCGTACTCGGCACGGCAGAGCTCGCAGTGCTCCAAGTGTTGCTTCAGTTGTTGTGCGGCGGATTCGGCGAGCTCTCCATCCATGTATGCGGTTAAATCATCGCTGCACTGTCGGCAATCCATGGTTACACCTTCAAGTACTCCTTGACTCGCTTGCGCACCTGAAGCCGGGCCCGATGTATGTCGGTCTTGACGCTCGCCAGGCTGCGACCTACGATCTCCGCGATCTCCTGATAGCTAAGATCCTGAATCGCAGAGAGGACGAATACCTCGCGATATTTTTCGGGAAGCTCAAGCACGACCTCTCGTACGACATCGTCCAGTTCCTCAGCCTGAAACTCCTCCTGGGGATCCTTCCGTTCATCTGCTAACTCGGACGCAGTCCGCCCTTCCTCATCCAGAAAATCAACGGAGACCGTTGGCGGAACCCTCCTGCGGTACTTCTGATACACATAATTTCTCGCGATGCGAAAGAGCCACGGCTCAAACTTGGCATCGTCCTTCAAGGATTCCAGCTTTTGATAAACGGTAACGAAGGTTTCCTGAGTCAAATCTTCAGCTTCTTCGATCGACGCCACCATTCTGTAGATGAAGTTCAGGACCTTTCGCGAAAACAAGTCGTAGATGCTCTGATAGGCCTCAATGTCTCCTTTCTTGGCTTGTTCGATCAATCGAGCAAGCAGAGCAGGACTTGCCGTGTCAACGCCGGGGTTCAGGCTCTTTTTCGTCAAACTGAACTCACAGGAAAAGATTCAGACGACTTCAAAAAGTTTCGCTCAATCCCAAAAAAATCTCGGCAGCGCGGCGCGCTGCAGCAATTCCGAATCAAGCCGCTCGACGCCATCTGCGCCTAGTGTATCAGAGAACCACGATGGCTCCTGCAAATATTGGAACCCGATTCCTTCCCTGGTCGTGTAATGGGCAGAATACCGGAAGTGGTTCCGGAGATTCATAACTCGGAGAAGCCTATGAGATTGCCTAGACTGAACAAGAAGTGTGGAATGGCTCTTTTCGGAGTCGTTCTCGTCGCATTTGGCGGCGCCGGACTGCTGGCGGCACAGGTGATTCGCGTGGGGTCAAATGGCGCCTACCTGGGAATTGAAACCGAGGACGTGACAGCCACCAACATGGTGCAGTTCAAGCTTAGCAGCGAGACCGGAGTCATCGTGTGCTCCGTCGAGAAGGGCAGTCCGGCCGAGGCTGCTCGTCTCCTACAGAATGACGTGATCCTCGAGTATGCCGGCATGCCCGTCTTTTCCGCCGCCGAGTTAGCTCGACTCGTGCTGGAGACTCCTGTCGGCCGCACGTTGAATCTCGGCGTCAGCCGTGACGGAAAGAAGATGAATCTAACAGTCAAGATCGGCGAACAAAAAGATGCTGGTCTGGCGAGTGGTTTCAATTTGATCGCTCCCAGCGGAGTTCTGAGGCGTTTCAACGTTGGTCCATCCGGAGGAGGGATACTACAGTTCGCCGCACCGGGCGGAAGGAACCGAACCTTCAGCTTCGCGGTGCCTTCACGCCCGCAACTGGGTGTGACGGTAGAAACACTGACGGAACAGATGGCGGAATATCTCGGTGTGCCGGGAAGAAAGGGGATCCTGGTTACCACCGTGACGCAGGGAACCCCTGCGGCATCTGTATTGCGCGCCGGCGACGTGATCATGTCGATCGATGGGAAAGCGGTTTCCACTCCAGCAGAACTCACCCAGGAAATCGGGCGCAAAACCCAGGGCGCCAAAATCGAACTGAAGATCGTCCGGGACAAAAAGGAACTGTCGGTCACCGCAGACCTCTCAAAGCCGGGAACTTCGCCGGCCCGCACGCGCATCTGACGGCAAGAGCCACAGGTTAAGGCAGATCGCACACTTTAAGCAGAAGTGTCGCCCTCGCCTTCCCTCATTCCGCCTGTGGCCATTTTTTCCCTTTACTTTCACCATTTCACCACCTATACTGCTTGGAGTGTATGAAAGGTGAAGATGATGAAGCTGACTAAGCGCCAAAAAGAGATTCTCGACTACGTCAGGGAATTCATCGAGCGCGAACATTACTCTCCGAGCATGGAAGAAATCGCGGAGAACTTTCACTTCGCCTCGCTTAATGCGGTCTTCAAGCACCTGGGAGCGCTGGAAGCGCGTGGATTTCTGCACCGCGATGCAAATCGCGCGCGGTCCATCGAATTGAAGCCCTCAGAGGCTCACGCAGTCCGCACGCTCCCTCTTTTCGGTTACATCGCCGCAGGTCGACCGATCGAAGCATTATCTGTTCCTGAGACCCTTACTGTTCCTGAAGATCTTCTGTCCGGACGCGGGTCCTTTTATGTGCTGCGTGTTCGGGGGGAGTCCATGATTGATGATCACATAGAAGACGGAGATTATGTCGTGATCGACTCCCGCTTGGATGTGGAAGATGGCAGAACAGTCGTCGCTTTAGTGGATGGCGAAAGCGTGACGCTCAAGAAACTGTATCGTGAAGGACCTCAGGTCCGGCTTCAGCCGGCAAACGACTCCATCGCCCCTCTCTTGCTCGATGGATCCAGGGTGCAGGTTCAGGGGGTGGTGGTAGCCCTGATGAGAAAATACAAGTAACGGAAGGAGTGAACTATGAATGGTATCTATCAGGTGACGGTTCGTGGTCGCAGGCTGGAGAGCCGTGACTTGCGGAAGCTGCTGGCGCGAGCCGTGGCCGAGAAACGCAGCATGGACGAGCGGCTCCGGCTCTTCGTCTCACTGAATAACAGAAGACTGCCCGGCTCCGCAGGCACCCTTGCGGGAAACTTCCGCACCGGCGGCACTGTCGGCCGGTGACCGTTTCTCAGGGAGGACGAATTCCCTGTTCATGTTTTCTGAGGGTGCGCTCGTCGTGAGATTGTTTTTGTTTTTGGAAGATTTACAGGCGAAAGTTCATGTCGACTCGCCGCGGTTTCAAGGCTGATTCGCGGGTCGCGACGAAGACAAGACGCTTCTCCATTCCGTGCTTTGCACATCCTTTAAGCAAACAGGTAGGAAGCAATCTAGTTTCAAAGAATTAAGCCTGTCAAAGAATCGTTTTTCACACAGTTTTCCACAAATGTTGTGAAAAACCTGTCGATCTCCACGGCTACTCTGCTGGAGCAGACGTCCGCAACAGAAGTAAGAGACCGCGCTGTTGAAACCGAGCCAACCAATGTTATAATCCGACTTCCCAACGTAGTCTACAATCTGTCCGGAGCCGGCTGGGATCTCCGATTCATATTTGTTTCTAATTGTACTTTTGGACAGTGCCGGGTGAAGCGATGGTCAAACTTTTTAAGAAGGACGAGAAGTTCTACCGCTTTTTCAATCAGATGACGGTCCACATTCTGGAGGCCGCCGAGATCCTGAAACAGATGGTCTCCGAACCCGATGGCGAGCTGCAGTCGGCGGCCAGCAGAATCAAGGATCTGGAACATCTGGGGGACGACCTCACGCATACGGTGATAGGGGAACTGAACAAGACTTTCATCACTCCGATCGATCGCGAAGACATCCATGACCTGTCCATGGCTCTCGACGATGTGCTCGATATCATCGATGCCACCGCCGGACGAATGGTGCTCTTTCAGATCCGTGCCCACATTCACGGCGTTCCGGAAATGGCGTCGGTTCTTCTCAACCAGGTGAGGGAAATTGCAGCCGCGGTGAACCGTCTCCAGGACAACGATCATGTCGTGGAGCGCTGCGTCGAGATCAACCGGCTGGAAAACGATGCCGACCGTCTATTTCAGTCGGCAATCGGAAGGCTGTTCCAGGAAGTCAGCGATCCCATCGATGTGATCAAACGCAAGGAAATTATCGACAGCATGGAGAGGGCGACGGACAAAGCGGAAGATGTCTCCAACGTTCTCGAGTCGATCGTGGTCAAGAACGCGTAGCGTCTCCCGCGGTGATTCCCAAGTTCCGGATCACGCCTTGGCATTGTGGTTCATAAATACCACAACATGTTTTGCGGGACACGGATACACGCAGATGAACGCGGATCGTTTCTTGCTCCATCCGCATGTGCCCTATCCCGCGGCCGCAATCAGGAAGATATGCCGCCATGTTTTGCCGCCACGGTCGCCAGTTGCTCGGCTATGGCTTTGAGAACGTCGCCGTCCTCGACTTGCTCGTTCCACTCTTTGGGGATGGCTCCTGAACCGGCGAACGCGCCCACAAAGCTTCCCGCGAGCGCGGCCGTCGAATCGGAGGCATCGCCGGCATTTGCGGCGGCGAGCGTCGCCTGGGCGAAATGGCGAGGATGTTTCAGGAAACAGTAGGTCGCGGCCGGAACTACTTCCAGAGAGTCCGAACTGGTCCCAATCTCGAAGAGCGCCTCTTCCGGCGGCAGGTGGACAATTTGTGTCACCCACCGCATCATGGCCGACATGTCATGATCGATCGGATCGACACAATCGGCGATCTCCAACACCTGATCTCCAGGGAAACTGTGCTCGTTGGATTGGACCAGGCGGGCAATCAGGTAAGCGACGGCAACCGCCGCGGCTTTGGCGCGCGGATCCGTATGCGTGATGATGCAGTCGTCGAGGGCCGCCCGCACCAGCGCTTGCGGATCGCGGAAATAAAAGAGGCCGACGGGCGGCATTCTCATCGCCGCGCCGCAGCCGCAGCTGAAAACACCGCTCTTGGCCCATGGCTTTCCCGCGGCAAGGTGTTTGCACGCCAATTCATTAGCGCGCATCGTCGTCCGACGCGGAACCGTATTCAGGTACCAGGCGAGCAATGCGTCGGCTTGGCGTGCCGGATCCATTTTGCCGCATTCCACCAGGCACTCTGCCGTGGCGAGCATCATCTGCGTGTCATCAGTATAGGAGCCTTGCGGTAGGAACTCGCTCGCATGGCCTACGTGCGCGCGTGTGAACGTCATTATGGGTTTGCCATAGTAGCGGCGAATCTGCTCGCGGGTCAGGAACTGGGCCGGCATACCCAAGGCGTCTCCGATGGCAAACCCGAGCATGGCGCCGGAGAATCGGCTCTTTAAAACCTGAAGATCCATAGGATCCTCCCCGTCGCACTGTTCCCGTGTGTCTGAGAAGGATTATAACACCAACGTCTCTGCGTGGCTCAGAGTGGTGTCGAGGATTCGTCGCGGATAAGGTCCTGAAAGCGCTCGCGCCGCCGGATTACCTTGACACGGCGGCCACTCACCAGCACTTCCGCCGGGCGAAGCCGGCTGTTGTAATTTGAGGCAAGCGTAAATCCGTAAGCTCCAGCACTCATGATGGCGAGCATTTCGCCCGCCTTCACGCGCTGCATGCTCCGGGCGTGGGCAAGAAAATCTCCGGATTCACAAATCGGACCGACGACGTCCACGCACAGGCTTCTGCGACGGGTGCGGGTGAGGGGTTGAATCCGGTGGTAGGATCCGTACAGACTGGGTCGCAACAAATCGCTCATCCCGGCATCGACGACGACGAAATCTCTTGCGCCGCTTCGTTTCGTAAGTGTCACGCGGGTGACAAGAATGCCCGAATTGCCTACGATGACGCGTCCCGGTTCCAGGATGAGCATGCACTCGACTCCCTTCAGGGCGTTGAGAATGGCCCGTGCATATTCTCTAGGCTCCGGCGGAGTTTCCTCATGGTAAACAATTCCGAGTCCCCCTCCCAGGTCGAGGTTCCGGACACCGATTCCCGATGCGCGCAAGGCCAGAAACATCTCCTTCAGAAGGCGCACCTCGCGGACGAAGGGGCCGAGCGATGTGATCTGTGAGCCGATGTGGCAACCGATGCCGGTGATGCTTAGATGTTGTGAACGCCGTGCGCGTTTATAGAGATCGAGTGCCTGCTCCGTGGGAATGCCAAATTTATGGGTGCGCCCGCCGGTGGCGATATAAGGGTGAGTGCCGGAATCCACATCCGGATTTATGCGCAACGCGATCGGAGCCACGTTGCCCGATGTGCGCGCACGGGCTTCGAGCATCACCAGCTCAGCGGCCGATTCGACATTGAACTGAAGGATGCCTCGGTGCAGCGCCAGGTCGATCTCGTCTTCCGTCTTGCCCACGCCCGAGAAGATAATTTTCTGAGGATCCATCCCCGCATGGAAAGCGCGCATCAACTCTCCCTTGGATACGACGTCAAATCCGGCGCCGAGTGTCCGAAAAAGGGAAAGAACCGCAAGGTTGGAGTTAGCCTTCACAGCGTAGCAGGTGAGATGGGGAAATGTTCGAAACGCATCGTCGAAAATACGGAACCGGCTTGCCATCGTCGACTGGCTGTACAGATAGAAAGGAGTGCCCACTTTTCGGGCAATGTCCTCCACCTGTATTCCTTCGCAAAACAGTTTGCCCTTACGATAATAAAAAGGCGGCAATCTCGGATCTCCTACTCTGGTTCCTGACTCTTGACTCCCCATTCCTCCGACTTCGCAGCGCTCACGAAAACGACACGCCCCGCGACCATGGTCTGGAGCACGCGCAGATCACTTCCGAAAAAGACGAGGTCCGCGTCGGCACCGGGTTGAAGCACGCCCTTGTTTTCAATACCCATGCAGCGCGCGGGTGTGGCGCTGGCCGCTATGAGCGCTTCATGCAACGGGACGTCCAGGCGGTCCACCAGGGTGCGGACTGCACGGTCGAGAGTGAGCGTGCTGCCTGCAAGATGCCCGGCGTCGTCTCGACACACACCGCTCTCGACCAGGATCGACTTGTTGCCGAGCGGGTATTTGCCGTCCGGCATCCCGGTTGCGCTCGATCCATCGGTCACCAGAACGGTGCGGTCCACGCCTTTGACCTGCAGCAACAACTTCAGAACTGTCGGGTGCACGTGGACGCCGTCCGCGATCACCTCCGTGTAAACCCTGTCGTCCGTGAGCGCGACGCCCAGGAGCCCGGGCTCTCTCTGATGCAGCGGACTCATGGCGTTGAACGTGTGGGTGGTCTGCCTTGCTCCTGCATCCACGGCGGCGCGCGCCTGCTCATCGGTGGCATCGGAGTGCCCGAGGGAGACCTGGATTCCAAGCGCTACAGCCGTACGGATCAGTTGGAGATCCGGATCCACTTCCGGCGCGACGGTCACTTTCCGCACGGTGTTGTTCGAGGCTTCGACGAAGCGAAGAAACGCGGCGACGTCCGCGGGTCTCAGAAAGGCCGCATCGTGTGCTCCCCTGCGCAGTGGACTCAGGTAGGGGCCCTCCATGTGGATCCCGATCGCGGCAGCGCCGCCTGTCAAAAGATGCCGATGCTCGGCGAAGGCCCGGAGAACTGCTTCGAGGGATGAGTCATCCGCACTCATGGTGGTCGCAAGGAAGGCGGTGGTCCCATGGCTGGCTAACGCCCTCGAGATGGTTTGGAGAGCATCAGCGCTTGCTTCCATGACGTCATGCCCTGACGCGCCATGGACGTGAAGGTCTATCAGGCCGGGAGTGACGACGGCTCCCGGAACATGGATGAGCGTTTGCGGCAGGGCATTTCCAAAATCACTCGCGTGCAACATTCGGCGGATCTTTCCTTGGCAGATTTCGAGCAGCCAGTTGCTTCGCCGTTGGAAAGGAGTGAACAGCGTGTCACAGAGAACCCAGATCTCCTGCTCGGCTTCGTCGGCGATCAATGTGGAATTCCTCCGGTGATGAACTGTGAGAGGCTTCGCTGCCTACGGAAACTCCATCCAGCGTAACACCGAATACACGAAAGAGCTCGTGAAGGGAAGTGATCTTTTTACGATTTCGCTGATTTCAGATACTCGGAAAATTTCAGTCTATAGGCCCTATCCAGCAGTTCGATCGGATGCACTGCCTGGATCGGCAGGTTTCTTGCGTCGAGGCCCGCCTGGATCTGCAGGATACACCCCGGGTTTCCGCTTGCGATCACCTCGGCGCCCGAGCGGATGATGTTGGCAATTTTCCCCTCGAGTATGCGCGCCGACATTTCCGGCTGCAGAATATTGTAAATCCCGGCGCTGCCGCAGCAGTGGTCAGCATCGCGCAGTTCGACGAGCTGCAGGCCGGGGATGGTTCTGAGCAGATTGCGCGGCGCCGACTTGATTCCCTGGGCATGGAGGAGGTGGCATGGATCATCGTAAGCTACTTTCACGTCCACCCGTTCCATCATCCGGTGGATGGGGATGGAGTCGAGGTATTCACAGACATCGCGCACGCGGCGGCTGAAATCCAGCGCGCGTTGAGCAAAGACAGGATCGTCGGCAAGGAGCTCGCCGTACTCCTTGAGCATCGCGCCGCACCCCGCGGCGTTCACGACGATGACGGCCTCACGATTCCTTTCGAAGGCCGCAATGTTTTGGCGTGCAAGTTGCCGCGCCGCATCGCGATCGCCATCATGCAAGTGCAAGGCGCCACAGCACACCTGCCCCACGGGCAACCCGATGGAGATTCCGTTGCGCTGCAGGACCCGCACCGTGGCCTGGTGCACCGGGCCGAACAGTTCAGGCATAATGCAGCCTCTGAACAGCAGCGCCTTTCTGAGGGATCCGGGAGAGGGCGCTTCCGGCAGCCCGAGTTTTGGCGATGGCGGAATCACGGGCAATAACGCCTCCATGCGCGCGATGCTGCTTGGCAAGAGCCGCAGGATCCCCGATGCCCGCACCAACCTCTGCAGGCCACTGCGCTGATAAAGCCGCAACGCACGAAAACCGAGATGCATGATTTTACGGCTTGGAAAGACTTTCCGATAAACAATCCAGTGGGCGAGCCTGCCGAAGATGGAAAGCTGGCGGCGACTCCGCATCTCAATGCGCGCTTCGTCCATCATTGACGAGAAGCGGACACCCGAGGGGCAGGCGGTTTCGCAGGCGCGGCATTCCAGGCAAAGCAGCATGTGCTGCTGGAAGTTCAGGCTGGCGGCGGAGACGTGCCCTTCCTTCATGGCTTGGATGAGGTAAATGCGGCCTCGCGGCGAGTCAGCTTCCATGCCGAGCTGGAGATACGTGGGACAGGCAGAAAGGCAGAGGCCGCAGTGGATGCAATCCAGGTGGGCGGTCTCGGGCGCGGCGGTGCGCGTTTGCATCTGAGCCGCCATCCTAGATACCCCCTACGAATCTACCCGGGTTCAGCAGGCCGTCGGGATCGAATTCATGCTTGATTCGGCGCATCAACTCGATGGCCGGTCCCTGATACCCCCAGACATCAAGGGAGCGCTTTACATCCGAGCGAATCTTCTCCACCACCGCGTGGCCGCCTGCGGCAGCACAA
>JBEKIX010000083.1:0-14737 GCA_050011535.1 Acidobacteriota bacterium | reverse complement strand
CCGCGCCGCCGCCCTGAAGTACGGTACCCACCTGCGCACCCCATCCGGCGGCACCGCCACTGACCTTGGCGGCCGCACGCCGTCCAACCAGTCCGGGTGGATGTGGGACCTCACCATCCCCGGCGACCAGGACTGCGATATCGTAATTGTCAAGAAACGCGTGGCTCAGCATGTCTTTTGTGAGTGAGATATCGACTCCCTTGGCTTTTTGGTCCCTTGCGGTTTTCTTGAACACCTCAGGTTGAAATTCCAAGGTCCACAGATCCGTTCGCACCTTCTGAAGAGTCTCCTCATCGCCGACCAAGCTCGTGTAATAAATGCTGCGAAGCGGCGGCCCTCCGAGATGCACGTCATGAAAAATCGAAAGGTCTGCAGCTCCATGCTCACAAGCGGTGCGCGGAAGCCAGACGAATACGTCTTCGCGATAGAGAGGACCAGGAGGCAGAGAAAACTTCGCCATGGAGGCGACGAGGGCTTGCGCGCGCAAAGTCAGGTTTTCACCGTCCACGAACAGCATCCACCTCGGCGTCATCGCAAGATCCTAGCGCTTTTTCGGCAGGGAATCCTGTCCGCCCGACCGGAGCACTTACCGTGCACTTATCAGCGGGTCATGGTTTTTGTCGGTGTCTCTAAGCCATTGGAATGATGGTGGATGGTGGGGGGATCGAACCCCCGACCTCCGCATTGCGAACGCGGCGCTCTCCCAGCTGAGCTAACCACCCACTTTTCCGTTCCGCCATGTCCTGCAAACGGATCAGCTATTATTACTTATGGACGTTAAGGTGTCAAACGGAATAGCTCGCCGGCGCGCGGCCCGCCACCCTCGGCGGACGGCGCCTTGGCGCAAATCTGGCCTCGTCAGGTCAAGTACACTGGGACCGGTGTGAACGACAAGATCAGAATCAAGAGCGCAACGATTCCCAGAATTACGCGGCCCCTCCCCAGCGGCTCGTCATCATAGAGCGTGGGGGGATGGTAGAAATGATAGCGCATGCCGAAAAACAGCAATAGGCAGGCAAAAAACAAGTAAGAGGGAATCGGCCAGCCGGCAAAGCTCACCAGAATCAGGCCCGTCGTCGCAGCGATCGAAATAAATTTCTGCCGAGCTCTCCCGAAAATGGCGTAGCTGATGTGCCCGCCATCCAGCTGCCAGATGGGAAACAAGTTCAGGCTTGTGGCAAGCATGCCGAACCAGGCGGCCATAGCGATGGGGTGCGCCAGCATGTCCTGCCTGGCGGGCGAGTACCCCACAACAAGCTTGCCCACCCAGCGGAACAGAAGAGGTTCCCCGAAGTCGAGTTCGCCATGGATGATCCGTTTCGCAATCAGTTTCGAAGAAGCAATCCCGATGATGAGCGCCGGCACCACGAAAACAAAGCCTGCGATCGGTCCCGCGATGCCGACATCAAAGAGCGCGCGCTTGTGCTGGAAATGTGACTTTATCCTGATAAATGCGCCGAGAGTCCCGGCGTAAGTCACCGGAAAGGGAATGAAGAAAGGCGGCGTGCATCGAATGCCGTAATGCCGGCAGGCGATAAAGTGCCCCATTTCGTGGGCAAGAAGTATGCTCAGCAGAGTGAAGGAAAATGGCACCCCTTGCAGCAAAATCGCAGGGCGGACGGCAACCGCGAATGCCATACGCATGAATCCCACATCGCCGTACACATAAAAAAGACCGGCGTAGGTGGCACTGAGAAATGTCGTCAGAAACAATAGAGCAGGCCAGACCCATTCTCGCCATTGGGGGGACGATATCCTGGGGGCAGGAGCCTGCTGCAAGAATTCACTGGTGAACCAGGGCTCTCGAGACGAGCTCGTGGAATCGGGGGGTGGGAAATGGCTGCTCACAAAAATCTCAACTCTCTGTTCCAGCCCTGCTGGTGCATGAGATTGCTCGCGGTAACACCCCGAGTATCAATAGATCCGATCCGCACGAATTTCTTTTCCCGGTTTGAAGCGTATAGTCTTGCCGGGAGGAATTGCCACCTCCTCACCAGTCCGAGGATTTCGCCCAACACCGCTCTTGCGCGGCTTTACGATGAAGACTCCGAAACCGCGCAGCTCGATCCGCTCGCCACGCTTCAGCGCGCTCTTGAGCGAAGTGAACACAGATTCCACCGCAATCTCTGCTTTAACCTTTGTGATATTCAGCTGGTCGGCGACACGGTTCACGATGTCTTGTTTTATCACGCTGATCCTCCATAAGTTGGTGCAATCATATTATTTGTGGCCGCAAATGCTGTCAAGCCAATTCTGGGTTCAGCCTTTACTCTCCAAGGGTAGGATGTTAGACTGCCGGTTTTTCACGGAGGACTTCAAATGGGAGTGATGCCTGATTCCTGGATTGTTGAAATGGCCCGAAAACACGGCATGATCCGCCCTTTTGCGGCCAACAGGTCACGCCGCGGCAAGATTTCTTTCGGCGTCAGTTCCTACGGCTACGACTTTCGCCTTGGGAATGAATTCAAGGTGCCGAAGTTTGAAGCAGCTAAACATTGGGATCCCAAGAAGATGGACCAGGATCTTTGGCAGGACCACCAGAGTTCTTCCTGTTGGATCGCGCCGAATTCTTACGTGCTTGGCCGCTCCTTGGAGTATTTCCGAATTCCGCGGAAGGTGCTGGCAATTTGCCAGGGAAAATCCACCTATGCTCGCTGCGGTCTCGTCGTGAACGTGACTCCATTCGAGCCTGAGTGGGAAGGATACGTCACGGTTTCTCTCATAAACGCCGCGCCAGTTCCCGTCCGCGTCTATGCCGGAGAGGGCATTGCCCAAGTCGTATTTTTGAGTGCGGAAACCGAATGCGTGACTTCCTATGCCGACCGAAAGGGAAAGTATCAGGTTCAGAAAAAGATCGAGATTGCCCGGGTCTAGAACAAAACCAATCGAATGCTGTCTTTTGTTTGCTTCACACTGGCCTGGGCGGAGTGGCCTGTGGGATCGCATCGGCGCGGGCTCAACTTTCCAACCCAGGCTCCATGAAGTGCATGCTATTATTCGAGCACGATTCAGCGGCCGCTGACTTATCGAGAGGCACACCATGACGGCTCATAGGCGCAGACTCAGATCGGATTTCAGGCCCCTGGTCTTGTCCCTTCTCGGCATCGGATTATTTTCGGCGGGCTGTTCTTATCGTGTGGTCGGTTCGGCGCGGAACCTGCCTGCTGGGGTTCGTTCTCTTGGAATACCCACGTTCAAGAACGACACCAAAGAATTCAAGGTCGAGCAACGGATCACATCGGCTGTTCTAAGAGAATTCGCACTTCGAACGCGTGTTCCGGTAAATTCCAATTCGAGTGGAGTAGATGCTGTTCTCCAAGGTGAGATTCGAAATCTGAGTGCCAGCCCGGTCACCTTCGGCACGTCCGCTTTTGCCTCGGCCTTTCTCGTGACCGTCGAAGTATCGGTAAAACTGGTGCGCGTCAAGGACGGTGCGATACTGTGGGAAAATACCGGGATAGCCTTCCGGGGGCAATACGTGTTGAGCAGTCAGGTAACTGAATTTTTTTCGGAGGAGAATGCAGCCATTGAGCGCCTGGCGCGCGATTTCGCCGCCAGTCTGGCCAGCACCATCCTCAGCCGCTAAATCCATTGCAGACCCTTTCCTTCCACGAACTGGAATCGGAAATCCGCAGCGGGCGGTTCCAACCGGTCTATCTATTCTTCGGACCCGAGGTGTACTTGCTGCGGGACGCGCTTTCACTCTTGAAGCAGAAGGTGCCAGCACCCGGAACAGAGTCGTTCAATTGCTCTGAGTACAGCGCGCCCGATTTGGACGTGGCGGAAATTGTAGAGAGCGCAAATACGTTTCCCATGATGTCTCCCCGCCGGCTCGTGCTGGTGGCGGATCTTGATCAACTCTCGCCGGCGGGGCAGGATGCGCTGGTCTCCTATGCGGAATCTCCACAGCAGAAAACAGTTCTGGTGCTGAACGCCGGATCGATTGATAAACTGGCCGGATTCACGAAGCGGATGGCAGAGCACGCATGGGTGGTGCAATTCGGCAAGATGAAGGATGCAGACCTGGAACAGTGGGCTTCGTCGTACCTGTCACGCCGTGGCTTTCGAATTGCATCTCAGTCTCTGGCCCGTCTCGTCGATCTTGCGGGTTCCGACTTGGCAGCTCTAGTCGGCGAGCTCGAAAAGCTCTGCCTCTATGCGGGCGAGCAGAAAGAGATCAAGGAAGCGGACATCCTGACGCTGGTTCAGGCAAGTCGGCAGCACGGCATATTTGAGCTGACCACGGCAATGGGGAAAAGGGATCGTAAGCTGGCTCTCAAACTGCTGGGAAACCTGCTGGAGGCAGGTGAGCCGGCGCTGTATGTCGTCACCATGATGGCCCGGCATTTTCGGCACCTGATCATCGCCAAGGAACTCATCTCGCAGGGCCGCAGCCAGCAAGATATTTCGACGGCTCTTCAATGGAAGAATACTTATTTCTTGCCGGAGCTGATGCGCCATGCCAAAGCAATAGATCTCGAAACCGCCCGCACTCTATACCGGCACGTGGCACGCGTCGATCGTAAATTCAAATCCTCCAGCCCGGACGAGCGCCTGCTACTCGAGCACTTGATCTGTTCGCTATGATGCTGTTGGGGGATGCGCACGGAGCCGGCGCGCGCGATGTGCCTCTACTTGCCGTGGGCGGCAGCAGCCGCAGAATTCAAGTGTTTGGAAAGGCGGGATTTGTGCCGCGCTGCGGCATTCTTGCTCAAGACGCCTTTGCGCACGGCGCAGTCAACGTCGGAATACAAACGCGGCAGTGAGGCCTGGGAATCCGCATGGTTGCCCGCGTCAAGTTTCTCGGAGAAGGCCTTCAAAGCTGTCCGGAGGCTGCTTCGGTTGCTTCGATTCCTGTTCTTTCGAACAAGGCTCTGACGGTGCGCTTTGATCGCCGATGCGTGATTCGCCATTCGTGCCACTCCTCAACTTAGATTGTGCCGCGCCTGCTCCCTGTAGAGCTTCCGGCAAACAAGTTATGTTACAAAGGCTTAAACTATAAGTCAAATGCTATTTTAGAGTTGACTTGAGAGGGGTCGAATCCTAAGATGATTTCGGACATGCAAAATATGCCTTCTTGGGTGTGCCCCGCCGCCGATCGCAGCGGAGATGCAATTTATCTTCGCCTCTTCCATATTCTTTGCGAGGTTAGATCAGCCCTTAGATGAAAAAAGTTCTTCTGTCGGATCGCAGTCTGCAACTGCTTTTTGGGCCCCTCGACGAGAATCTAAGATATTTGGAAAGCCTTTTCGCCGTGACGATCCAGGCGCGTGACTCATCGCTGACGATCGACGGGGACGAGCAAAGCGTGAACCTGCTGGAGCGCATTCTGCTCGATTTCGCAGGCCTTGTCGACAAAGGACACACAATTACCAATGGGGACCTGAAATCGGCGTTCAAGCAAATCGCCGAGGATGCGGCGCTGTCCCTGCATGATTTTTTCCCCAAGATGCAGCTTTTGGCGGGCGGCAAGCGACAAGTCACTCCCAAGAGTTTGAATCAGCGGCGCTATGTCGAGGCGATTCGCCAGAACGACATCGTGTTTGCCATCGGGCCCGGCGGGACCGGAAAGACTTTTCTGGCAGTCGCCATGGCATTAACCTACTTACTCGAAAAGAGCGTGTCACGGATTGTGCTGACACGTCCAGCCGTCGAAGCAGGGGAAAGACTGGGTTTCCTTCCCGGCGATCTGGAAGCGAAGATCAACCCTTACCTTCGCCCGCTGTATGACGCGCTTTACATTCTCATGGAAGCTGAGAAAATCCAGCGTTATCTGGAAACAGGAGTCATCGAAATCGCGCCACTGGCTTTTATGCGCGGAAGAACCCTCAACGATGCATTTATCATCCTCGATGAAGCGCAGAACACGACTTCCGAGCAGATGAAGATGTTTCTCACGCGCATCGGCCTGCATTCAAAGGCTGTGATTACCGGCGACATCACCCAGATCGACCTGCCTCTCGAGCGCAATTCCGGACTCGTGGAGGCCCAGGATATTCTCGGCAAAGTCCAAGAACTGGCGTTCTGCTATTTCAATGAGAGTGACGTGGTACGGCATCATCTGGTGCGTCTGATCATCAAGGCATACCAGCAGCATGCCCAGAATGAAATGAAGACGATTGGGAATGGCAATGGCAAAGCGTAAGGTGCGCCTAGGCATCTTGTTTGGCGGCAAATCCGGCGAGCATGAGGTCTCTCTCTCCTCCGCGGCCTCGGTGATTGCTGCGCTCAATCCGGAGGAATTCGAAGTCTTTGCAATCGGAATAACCAGGACCGGCAGGCTTGCCGATGCGGCAGAACTGCGCAACATGCTGCCGCAGGATGTGTCGGACCATGTCCGATTGTTTTCCAGTGGGACCGCAAACGCGGCGCATTTTTTTGCCCCGGGGCTTCATTTGGAACGGCATGATTCCGAGGACTATCCGGAAATCGTCTTTCCTCTTTTGCATGGCCCTTACGGCGAGGATGGGACGATTCAAGGGCTGTTGGAGATCGCCGGGATACCGTATGTCGGGTGCGGGGTGCTTGCATCGGCCGTGGGGATGGATAAGGATGTCATGAAGCGGCTATTCGCTCAGGCATCATTGCCGATCGTCCCGTTTCGTGTGGAATCGATGCAAGGACTGGAGGATAGACTCGAGAGCTTGCGCCATGAGGTTGAGGCGCAGTTCGGCTACCCGATCTTCTGCAAACCGGCGAATCTTGGATCTTCGGTGGGAGTGCATAAGATTCACCATGCAGGAGAGTTTTGTGACGCCCTCTTGTCTTCCGCTCGCTTCGATCGCAAGATCATCATTGAAAAAGGGATTGATGCACGCGAGCTGGAGTGCGCAATCCTGGGGAACGATGAGCCCGAGGCTTCCGGCGTGGGTGAGGTGCTTTCGGGAAATGAGTTTTATGATTACGAAGCCAAGTACGTGAACCCCCGGAGCAGAGTGCAGATCCCCGCCGAAATCAGCAAGAGTACGGCCGAACAGGTGCGCGATCTCGCGCGCGGCGCATTCAAGGTCATCGATGGATCCGGACTGGCACGTGTCGATTTTTTCCTGGATCGCAAGACGGACACCGTCTGGCTCAACGAGATCAATACGATGCCGGGCTTCACATCCATCAGCATGTACCCCAAGCTCTGGGCAGCCCGTGGTATGACGTTCAACCATCTTATCTCGCGGCTTGTCGATTTCGGATTCGAACGCTTTCGCGCGCGAAACAACCACGCATGCCTGGGCTTGGGCGGGCCCGCCGCGCTCAAAATGGCTGGAACTCCTGATACGCGAGGGGCTCTGCGGTGATCATGCTGCAACACTTGCCGCAGCATTTGTATTTTGAGAGACTGGGCGCCGGAGCCTTTTTCACGCGGCGCAAATGGAATACTCGTACTCTGAGAAGACCCTGGAATTCGATCAACTACGAGGATACGTCACAGAACAGAGAGGAGGGGATTCCCCATGAACATCCAAATAGGTGAGGCTGAACTCCGTCAGCAATTATTGACGAAGGATGAGGAGTTCAAACGCCTTGCCGCAGAACACCAATCCTATGACAGTCAGCTCGAGCTTTTGAATCGCCGCCATCATCTGAGCGATGAGGAAAGATTGCAGGAGGTCACGCTGAAAAAGAAAAAGTTGCTGCTTAAGGATCAAATGTACTCCATCGTTCAAAGGTACAAAAAGGAAATGAAAGCTGGCTCCTGACTTTCACGTGTTTGATCCGGAATAGTGTGGACTGTGTGCGCCTTCCACGTCTCGCGGCGCCTGTGGATCCGACTATACCGAACTGGCGGCAGAACCCACGATGACAAAGGACGCGTACCGTTTCATCATTCCGAGCCTGCTGTTCGCAGCAGCCTCCGCCTGGTTTGGCCTGCGTGTGGTCACCCTCGTGTTTTTGGTGCTCGCCGCCTTTGTCGCCTACTTTTTCCGCAACCCGTCGCGGCAGATCCCCGGAGGAGAAAACCTGGTCGTCTCCCCCGCAGACGGGAAGATCGTCATGATCCGCTCCCTGTCTGAGGGGCGGAGCATCAGCATATTCCTCAATATATTCAATGTGCACGTCACGCGCGTTCCCATTGCAGGGAAACTCGAGGAGTTCGAGTATAGGCGCGGAAAGTTCAAAGCCGCATACGACGACGAGGCGTCGCGCGTCAACGAGCAGAATATTCTGACGATTCGCAGCGCTTGCGGCCGCGTGGTGGTCAAGCAAATCGCTGGGTTACTCGCGCGCCGCGTGATATGCTGGAAACGCATCGGAGACCATCTGACACGAGGAGAACTGTTTGGTCTGATCCGCTTTGGATCGCGCGTAGATGTGGTTTTGCCCGAGCAAGTGAAGATACTCGTGAAGGTAGGCGATCGGGTCCGAGGCGGGAGTTCCGTTATTGGCGAGGTCCTCTGAATGAGGCTTCCAATGCAACAGCCGGAAAGCGGTGTCGGGAAACCCAAGAAGCGACTAGGGCGCTCCGTTTTCATTCTTCCGAGCCTGCTAACTGTCGGAAACATCTTCTGCGGATACTACGCGATCATCTGCGCAATGCATGGAAGTTATGATCATGCCGCGCAAGCTATCGGAGCCGCCATCATTCTCGATACATTGGACGGCAAGATCGCACGCCTGACCAACTCGACTTCCGGTTTCGGTCTGCAGCTAGATTCCCTGGCAGACGTGATTTCTTTCGGCATCGCTCCGTCGCTTCTGGCGTTTTGCTGGGGCTTTCAAAGCGTAGATTACAGCCTCGGCTGGATTGCCGCGTTTACGTTTACTATTTGCGGCGCCATGCGGCTGGCTCGCTTTAACGTACAGGCGGGACGATTCAAGCACTTTGTGGGTTTGCCGATTCCGGCAGGCGGAGGAACCATCGCCGCATTGGTCCACTTCTTCGGCGATCCCATCTCAAATCCCTTGGGCGGCGGTCTCTTCGTCGGAGCTGTCTTTTTTCTGGCGCTTCTGATGATCAGTACGATTCGCTACAACAGCTTCAAGAATCTGACTCTGGGCAGCAGGTCACATTTGATTATTCTGGTCCTCGCGTTGCTGGTGGCCTTGATTTATGCCTACTCCCGTTGGACTCTGCTCCTGGTTGCATTGGCGTTCGTTTTTATGGGACCCGTGTCGCGCCTGTATTCCCTTGTGCGGCATAAAAAGCGAATTATCGATGAAATTCAGCTGCACGATCCGCTGGAAGGTGCCTGAGGCGTCGGGAACCGCAAACGAAATGTCTCGCGCTAGCCGTCGGCCCTGGATCGGTCATCGCTCCCAGAATGCGTCAGACAGGCGATGTGCCTGCCGAGCTGCTCGCACGCACCCTTATTCGACCGTGCACCGACGGCAAGCTCACGTATTGGCCTCCCTGGCCGCGGTGGCTGGAATTGTGGCAGGGTGCGCAACCCTTCAAGTTCCTCGCGCCGTGCCTTCGTATCCAAATCAGGAGATATTGAGCACTCGCGTGGAGGGAATCGACATGGGAGTGCGGCCAATCCGGAGCGAGGCGGAGTATCTACAGTATTTCGACGACAATCTTCCGGAGATCGGCATCGCGGCAATCTGGATGGAAGTCAGCAACTCGCGCACACGATCCGTAAGCATGCAACCGGCTTCGTGGGTGCTTCGCATCGGAGATCGTGACTTTCACAGTATGACCGTTTCTGAGGTCTTTAATCGCTACTACAGACAACGCCGCATTCGAATGTATTCCGTGAGAAACGACCGCGCAGCTCGACAGGATTTGGGGAAAATGGCTCTCGGAGATGCTCCGATTGCTCCTGCGGAGCAGCGGCGCGGTTTTGTTTTCTTTCGCATCGATCCGCAGATGGCATCGGACTGGGATCATCGGGCCACCCTCGTGGCACGCAATGTTCTGCTGGATCGCGGCTCCACAATAGTTCTTCGGATAGCGCTTTTCCATGCAGGCACGTGAGACGGAGGCCATCGTCCTGCGGCAGTACGCGCTCATTGGGGCGGATTGTATAGTTGTCTTTCTGACACGGGAGCTTGGGACTTTGCGGGCCGTGGCTCGGGGAGTCAAAAAGCCGCGCAGCAGCTTTGGCTCAAGCCTGGAACCCCTCACCCATGTTCGAGTTCAATTGTTTGCGAAGGAAGGAAGTGACCTCGCGCGTGTACTGCAGTGTGAGATGATGCACTCTTACCTTGGCAAAAACCCGACACTGGATCGACTCTATGGTTTCAGTTACGTGGCGGAGCTCGCGCAGGAACTGGCGCCCGAAAACAGTCCGAGCGCACTCCTTTTCCGGCTTGTGCTGGCGGTTCTGGAAGCAGGGGAACGCGATGGCGTAAACCATGCTTTGGTGCGCTATTTTGAACTTTGGGCGTTGAAACTCAACGGCTGGCTTCCCAATTATGACTATTGCCCGGCTTGCGGCAGATGTGTTAAAGATGATGGGTTTTATGCATGGTTGGAGGCTGGCCAGGGACGCTGCAGGGCTTGCGCGGAGGAGCGCGGGATTCGGATCGGGCGCGAAGCCGCCAGCTTGTTGCGCGGAATGCTGGAACTTTCTCCGAGACAGTTTGTCTCCTGCGTCCAGCCCGGTGCTGGGCCGCGCGACTTGGAACGATTGACGCAAAAACTGCTCGAATGGCATCTGGAAAAACGACTCAAGTCTTACGGCCCCTTGAGGGAAATTCTCAGCAACGGGTAGATCATATGCAGGCTAAGAACTTTCAACAGATTATCCTGGCACTGGAACGCTATTGGGACCGGCATGGATGCGCTCTCCAACAACCGTACGATCTCGAAGTCGGCGCCGGCACCATGGCCCCTGAGACTTTCCTTCGTGTTCTCGGACCCGAACCGTATCGGGTGGCTTATGTGATGCCCTCTCGGAGGCCGACGGACGGACGCTATGGGGATAATCCAAATCGTGTTCAAAAACACTACCAGTACCAGGTAATTCTCAAGCCGGTGCCCTCCAACTCTCAAGATCTCTACCTTCGCAGCCTCGAGGCTCTTGGAATCGATCTGCGAGAGCATGATCTGCGTTTCGAAGAGGACAACTGGGAATCGCCGACGTTGGGAGCGTGGGGCATCGGCTGGCAGGTCCTGCTTGACGGTCTTGAAATCACGCAGTTCACTTACTTTCAGCAGGCCGGGGGCATAGATCTTGACCCCGTGAGTTGCGAGATTACCTATGGGCTCGAGCGCATCGGCACATTCATCGCCGAAGTCGACAGCATCTACGATCTCGTCTGGACCGATGGGCTGAGCTATCGAGATGTACGCCATCGCGAAGAGGTTGAGTTTTCCAAGTACAATTTCGAAGCCGCGGGCGTTCCCATGCTCTTTGGACTCTTCCAGTCATACGAAGAGGAATGCAAACGGCTTCTGGCTCTTGACCTGGTGTTGCCTGCCTATGATTACTGCCTGAAATGCTCCCACACTTTCAATCTGCTCGATTCCCGCGCGGCGATCAGCGCGACGGAACGTGTCGGTTTGATTGCCCGGGTGAGGCAACTCGCCTGCGAAGTGGCCCGCCGTTATGTCGCGGGTCGTCGGGATGATGTGGCTCCCATGATTCAAAACCCAGATGCCGGTGGATCTGTTGATTCGGCAGGGCGACCCTGAGACTTCCCTATGGAAAATGCGGAACTGGTTGTCGAACTCGGAACTGAAGAACTACCGGCCTCATTGATCGAGGGCGCCGCGCAGCAGTTGGCACAGCAATTGGTGGCGGGTCTGCGGGCCGAGCGTCTTCCGGGGTCCGTGAGTGCCGTGTGGTACACACCGCGCCGCATTATCGTCGCGTTGGACAACGTGCCCGCGCGTCAGGATGACCTATCGGAGACGATCATGGGGCCTCCGCGCCGCGTGGCGTTTGATTCCGAAGGCAACCCGACTAGGGCCGCGTCCGCTTTTGCGGAAAAGAACGGAATGGCACTCTCCAAAACGAAAGTCATCGAGACTCCCAAAGGCGAATACCTGTCCGTCGTGCGCAAGCATAAAGGAGAAAAGACAGACAAAGTACTGGAACGTGTCATTCCAGCCGCGCTCCAGAAACTTCAGTTCCCGAAGACCATGTATTGGAGTCCAGACAAGTTTCGTTTTGCCAGGCCGCTGCGTTGGATCGTAGCCATATACGCCGGCAAGGTCGTCAAGTTTAAGGTCGCCGATATCGTTTCTTCCCGCTACACATCGGGGCACCGCTTCCTGGGGAAATCCAGAATCCCGGTCACGGGCTTGTCGTCGTTACGCGAGGCGCTGCGCGATAACGGTGTGATCGTCGATCAGGCAGAACGCAAGGAAAAAATCGTTGCGGCCCTGGCCAATGCCGCAGCAGCCGCGGGCGGACGCCTGCTCACGGATGACGATCTGTTGGAAACGGTCGTCAATCTCAACGAGAACCCCTCGGTGGTATGCGGCGCTTTTGACCGAAGGTTTCTGGAGCTTCCCGACGAGATCCTGGTTACCGTCATGAGGGAGCATCAGAAGTATTTTTCGGTTCTCAACGAGGACGGGCGACTGCTTCCGGTTTTTCTCGCGGTAATCAATCTGCCGGCGGATCCTGGTGGGAAAATCAGGGCAGGGCATGAGCGTGTTCTGCGCGCGCGCTTTGCGGACGCGGAGTTTTTTTGGAACACGGATCGCAAGATACCCATCGGCGACCGCGAAGCCTCGCTTCGGACTGTCCTATTTCAACAAAAGCTCGGTTCGTATTTCGACAAGACTCAGCGTGTGGTGGCAATCCTGCCGCCCATAGCCGCCGCGGCGGGATGCACGGGTGAACCTCAGGAACTTGAAGCGGCCGCTCACCTGCTCAAGTGCGATCTCGTGACGGAGATGGTCAAGGAGTTCACGGACCTGCAAGGGATCGTGGGCGGGTTGTATGCGCGAGCCGAGGGGTATCCCGAAAAGATCTGGCGTTCCGTATATGAGCAGTATATGCCGAAGAGTTCGGGATCTCCGTCGCCCTCAACGCTTGCCGGCGCCGTGCTCGCTCTATCAGACAAGCTGGATACGATTTGCGGCTGCTTCTCGGCCGGCCTGATTCCATCCGGTTCCAGAGACCCGTTCGCCGTACGCCGACAGGGTAACGGCGTGCTGAAGATCATGCTTGATCATCGCATCAGCGCTTCGCTCCGGCAACTGATATCCTGGAGCCTGCAGGCGCTGGGCAAGCATGAAGGCGAGACCCAGGCAGAACTCCTGCGGTTCTTCGAAGGGCGACTTCGATTTCTCTTCGAGGAGATGAGTTTGGCTTATGATTGCGTCAACGCCGCGCTGGCCGTCGGATTTGATGATCCGGTGGATGCGCTGGAGCGCGTGCGTGCGTTACAGGAAATGCGCCAAGAACCCGACTTTCTGGCTCTTGCATCGAGTTTTAAGCGAGTCATGAACATCCTTGCCCAGTCTGGTACGCCTCCGGGCAGCCCCAATGTTGCGCTGATGAGCGATAATGCGGAGATCGGGCTGTGGGGAAAATATCGGGAAATTCTTCCCGGTGTGGAGGCCGCCGGGAAGAGCCGCCAGTATCTAGAGGCCTTGCGCCTCATGGCTTCTCTGCGCGGCGATGTCGATGACTTTTTTGAACAGGTTCTCGTGATGTCTGAGAATCGAGCCGTTCGCGAGAATCGTCTCTCACTTCTTGGAGAATTGTCCCGACTTTTTCTACGTGTGGCGGACATTTCGCAAATTGTTTTGGAAAAGACCGGTTGAATGGATTCATAAACCAGGATTGCGCATTCAGCGCGCCGTCCGTGCAGAGGAACATGAACATGATCTCAAAGGGAATCAAGATTGAGCCCGCGCGTGGCAGATTGGGCGTGGTGTTACCCGGAATGGGCGCTGTTACTTCCACTTTTATCGCTGGTGTCGAGGCGGTCAAGAAGGGGCTTGCCAAGCCGATCGGATCGATGACCCAGATGGGCACGATTCGCCTCGGCAAACGAACGGAACACCGTGTTCCTGCCATCAAAAAGTTCGTACCGCTCGCATCTCTGGATCAGCTGGTGTTTGGCGGATGGGACATCTTCACGGCGGACGTATATCACGCCGGCCTGAACGCCGGGGTGTTGGAACGCAGTTTGCTCGACTCCGTCAAGCCTGCCTTGCAGAAGATTCGTCCCTGGCCCGCCGCTTTCGATCGGAATTATGTGAAACGCCTGGACGGGCCGAATGTCAAGAAGGCGCCAAACAAGATGGTGCTGGCAGAACAGGTCCAGGAAGACATTCTCAATTTCAAGAAAAAAAACAAGCTCGACCGGCTAGTCATGGTGTGGTGCGGCAGTACCGAAATTTTCCTCAGGCGAAAGCCTGTGCACCAGACCATTGCCAGTTTTGAGAAAGGGATGCTCAAGAACGATCCCTCGATCGCGCCCAGCATGATTTATGCATACGCGGCAATCAAAGCCGGAATCCCCTACGCCAATGGCGCCCCCAACCTCAGCGCAGACATTCCGGCGCTGCTCGATCTTGCGAACGAACGCGCCGTGCCGATCTGCGGCAAGGATTTCAAGACCGGCCAGACCCTGATGAAAACGATACTGGCGCCCGGCCTCAAGTCGCGACTTTTGGGATTGAACGGCTGGTTCTCCACAAACATCCTGGGCAATCGCGACGGAGAGGTTCTCGCCGATCCGGAGTCGTTCAAGACCAAAGAGGAGAGCAAACTCTCGGCGTTGTCACAGATCCTGCAACCTAACGTTTACCCGGACCTCTATTCCAACTTTACGCACCTCGTGCGCATCAACTACTATCCGCCGCGCGGCGACAACAAGGAAGGCTGGGACA
>JBEKIX010000082.1:0-14779 GCA_050011535.1 Acidobacteriota bacterium | reverse complement strand
GGCCGATTTCATCCGACTTGATAGGGCACATCGGTGATCACAATCCCTCGCTTAAATAAAAGTACCAGCCTCAACATCATGGCTGTCTGGGTGTGCAATACGTTGTAAAGCCAGCGCTTCGGCACGAATTGAGGCACGACGATCGTAATGGTTTCATTCGGCTGTCGTTTCGCGGCGATCTCATCGATATACTGCAGAAGCGGCTCCAGAAAAAGCCGGTAGGGCGAATCCAGAATGACCAGACGCACGCCTTTGCCCCAGGTTTCCCATTGGTGCCGCACATTTTCTGCTTCCGCGGGATCAATCGAAACGTGCACAGCCGTCACGTCGTCAGAAAGCATCTGGGCATAGCGAAGCGCCGCCAATGTGCCCTGATGGACCGCGCTGATGGGAAGGATAATCCGATGTCTGGGCACCGGAGGAGCCTCGCCAAAACTCTCCAGGGAGAGATTCTGGGCGAGGGTCTGATAGTGGCGGTGGATTCCCTTCAACAGCATGACGAGGGCCGGAATCAGGATCAGGACGACCCATGCTCCCTCGACAAACTTCGTGATGGAGAACACCACCACGACCACGGCTGTGCAGGCTGCGCCGAGGCCGTTGATGATCATCTTAGTCTTCCATCCGGCTTGGGGGCGCAGCGTCGATCCGCGTTCCCGCACCTCGCGGCCGGGCTGAAGGCGGCCGACCTTCCACCATCGGCGTGCCATGCCCGCCTGCGACAGCGTAAACGAGAGGAAGACGCCAATGGCATACAGCGGGATCATCCCCGTGACGCTGGCGTTGAAGGCGATGATCAGGAGTGAAGCAATCAGGGCCAGAGAGATGATCCCCCGCGAATAGACCAGCCTGCTGCCACGATATGCGAGCTGGCGCGGGAGGAAGCCATCGCTTGCCATTACGGCGCTCAGGCGCGGGAAGTCCGCAAAAGAGGTGTTCATGGCCATAATCAGGACGACGGTCGTCGCGGCAATGGTGCAGAGATACAAAATGCCCTGGCTTCCGTAAGCCGTGCGTGCCAATTGGGAAATCACCGTTTCCCGCTCGGACGGAAGGGCTCCGATTTGCCGGGCTAGGAAGCCAATACCCAAGAAGAGACTGCCGAGGATCGAGGCCATCCAGATGAGGGTCAATCCCGCGTTGCGCATGCGCGGTTCCTTGAAGGCCGTAATTCCGTTGGAGATGGCTTCGACCCCTGTCAATGCGGATGTCCCGTTGGCAAAAGCATGCAAAATGAGAAAAGGGGTGATCGTCTGCAGACTCCTCAAAGCCTCCGGCGGCGGCGGATTGATCACGGCACCCAGCGATCCCGCAAAATACCTGAATAAACCTACCCCGACCGTGACATACATCGAGACAACGAAAAAGTACGTCGGCACGGCGAAAGCCCTGCCGGATTCTCTCACACCTCGAAGGTTCATGACCATGACAAACAGGACCAGGCCTACCGACAGGTGCACGCGATAGGAGTACAACCAGGGAAACGCCGAAACCACCTGAGCGATACCCGATGAGACCGACACGGCGACTGTTAAAACATAATCGGTCATCAGGGCCGCTCCCGCTGTACGCGCTGGCAACTCGCCCAGGTTGTCGCGCGCCACGATGTAAGAGCCGCCGCCGTTGGCATAAACGTGAACCGTCTGTTCATAGGAGAGGGTCACGATCGCCAGCAGAATGACGATGGCAATGGAAATCGGGAAGACGAGGCCGAACGCCATCGTGCCCGCGGCTGCCAACACTACCAGCATTTCCTGGGTGGCATAGGCCGTCGATGACAGCGCATCGGAGGCAAATACCGCAAGCCCGATCATTTTCCCGACCGTCTGGTGGGCAGCATCCGCGGTCTGAAGAGGCCGGCCGATCAGCCACGTTCTCCATGAACGGTGTGGGATGTATCCCACCGTACGTCGTTGAACGGCGGCGCCGATCTCCTGTTCCACAGCAACCATAGTGACCCGGGGTCTTTAAATAGGCGCTAATTCTACGCCCCGCGACCGTAGACTGTCAAAAGCGATTGCCGGCGCCCGCAGCCCCGAGCTGAGGGCGTGAGAGCCGATGCTTGCAATGATGGGAAAATACCGCGGCGCAGTGACTTGCTGAAACGCGGGGAAAGAGGATTCGACTATCGGCCCTCTACGTCATGCGGCGGCGCCTCAGGATCAGAACGGCCAAGCCTGTCGAAAACAACAGGAGGGTTGCCGGCTCTGGAACCGGGAAAAAGAGGTCATGATTCTGGAATGCGTTCCGATCGCCGGCAGTGAAACCAAGGTATGCGTCGCCGCTCGCAGGCAGATTCAGCAGACTCTTTAAGTCTACTGGAGTCGTGAACTCCCATTCAGAATTCAAATAAAGGCTTAGATAGTTTACTCCGAGGTCATTAAAGTAGACGATTTCAGCCGTCTGCCAGTCGCCGTCATTCAAGGGACGCGACACGGACGCTCCTCCCAGCTCGGGGTTGCTGGTGCATCCCACGTAGTCGGGCATGTCAGTCGTGTAACCATACGTGGTCAAATGGCCCTGATAGCAATCGTGGTGAGGCACCAAGTAGCCCGGGCCGCTGCCGACAGTTACAGCCGCGCTCACATTCACGGCCACATGGTTGCCGTCGGGGTCACCGTACCAGCCATCATTCTTGTAGGTATCGAATTCCACAGCAAGACCGTTGGGGATATACATATAGCCAAGCCCCCCGGCGCCGCGCCCCAGCAATTGACTTCCATTCGGGTTGTTTTGAATCACGAAGGCAAACCCGTCTCCGCCCGCCGGGCCGCCACCCGGATCGGGAGCATTATCCTCCCAGCCTCCCGACATCCGAAACTCGAAGGAAATGGAAAAGCCGTCTGCGACATCCAAGGCGCTGGCACTCCAGATTGCGGCTGCGGGTGGATTATTATTGTCCCCCACAATGGGATTGACGTTCGGCTCTCCATTGTCGATCAGTCGGATGCCGTATCCGGGTCCAGGTTGGTCGGGCAGCGTCGTTGTCAGCCCTTGATAATTCGAAACCAAGTTGTGCTGAAGCGTACCGAAGTTGATGACAGTAGCGTATCCGACGCCCGCCCAAAGCAAAAAAGCCACTGCGATGAATAAACCCCTGAGCCTGCTGCACATAATCTCTTGCTCCCGTCCTCAATCCATAATTCGATCCGGAGGTACACATTTGTCTTGGCAAACGCCAGCCGAACGCGGCAGGCTTCACCACCCTGCCGTACAGCTGCAGCCTTCATTCCCGGATCGGTCGGGTTCACGTGAGGGAGTATGCTGAATGCGGGCCTGATCGGAAGTAAGACTCACTTTCGGTGAGTTCGCGGTTGCTCCGCCGGACATCATCGAAATTCGGCCGGCTCGCAGCAGAGACGTTCCCAACCGACTCCATCTATAGCACCACAGTCCGTGGCACGCAAGCCAGAATTCCGGCTTCGACGCAAAATGGTTTCTAAGGGCTATTGCATATGGCCCAAATTGGCCATAGCGCGGCGGATAGAATTGGGCTGAGGAAACCACTAGAATTAGGCGGAAAGAGCGTTATGCTATGGCCCGGAATGGATTAAGCTGGATTATGGCAAAGTACAGGGTAGGCCTGAAATGAGGAAGCCGGATCGCAACCCGGGGGTTATGAGAAGAGAGTCTATTTATCCGCATCGGAGTGTGCGCTCTTTCCCGATCACCCGCACGCGCCTGTGGGTAGCTCTAGGTACGGCTCTCCTTTTGAGTTCCGTGGTTGCCTATCTCGGCCCATCACTTCTTGGCGCACACAATCGCCTATCCTGGTGGGTGCTAAAGGTGACCGGGATCCCAAGCCACGGTACCAGAGGAGTGGAGATCTTTCCATTCCTCGGATCGGTAACGGCGCCAGACATATCATTCCCCTCCCCACGCGCAAACCCTTTTCGAACCGGCTCGTTTTTTGCTATTTGCTTTGCGGGACTTATCGCGATCTACCGCAAAATACCCTTAGGCCGCAACTTCGTGGTCTTCCTGCTGATATTAATCTGCGCGGCGGGAGTTGTGATCGTCCTCAATCCTTCCTTTTATTTCGACTCGGCCATGTATGAGCAGACATGGCTTCGCGGGGAAATCCTGGTGTGGATCCTTTTGCCCTGGATTTCAGCCTTTCTCTTTGTTCTGACTCTGCCAAACCTGGCTGCCGGGCTGGTTTGGTCGCTTTGGACCGAGGCATACGCGATCATCTGGTCGGCGGTGAGGCTCGCGTTCTGCCTGGGCACATTGCACTATACGGGGATTCTGTTCCTGCCGCTGCTCTGGTTTTGTTTTGGGATTCTCTTCGATTTGGTCTATGTCCTGCTTTTTTATTCCATGGCCCTGCACTTTTCCTCGAAAAGGAGCGCGGGCGAGAGAAAGTTATGATCATCCTTATCGCTATTTGCAAGATTTGTTTGCTCTTTACGATCGTGGTGCTGACGGCTTATGCCATCCGGCACCATCTCTTCGCACTCTTCCGCCTATCCTTGCGCAAATCGCGCGACATGATGGAATTGGTCGGGTTCACTTCACCCACGGTTTCCGTGCTCGTGCCCATGCACAACGAAGAGAAAGTTGCCGCCGACGTGCTGCAGGCGCTTGTGGACTGTGATTACGACTGCGAGAAGATCGAGATTCTCGCCATCAATGACAGGTCCCACGATCACACGGGGGAGATCATCGACGAATTCGCGGCCAGGTATCCGATCATCAAGGCAATTCATCGTTCCAGAGGAGAAGGAGGAAAGGGGGCCGCGCTGAGGTATGCCAGCCGTCAGGCGAGCGGAGAGATCCTGTTGCTTTTTGACGCCGACTACATCCCTGGCCGGTCGATGATAAAGTTTCTAGTCGCCCCCTTTTGCGATCCGGAGGTTGGCGCCGTCATGGGACGGGTGGTGCCTCATAACGGTGATGCCAGTCTTTTGGCCGGATTACTGGAACTGGAGCGCGGCGCGGGCTATCAGATCGGCCAGCAGGCCCGGTACAACCTCGGCCTGACGCCCCAGTTCGGAGGAACTGTCGGCGGCGTGCGCACATCCGTCCTCAAGGCCGTCGGGGGGTGGAACTTCGAATCTCTTACCGAGGATACCGACCTGACCTTCAGGCTGCTCTTGCACGGGTGGAAAGTTGCCTATGTGAATCGCGCAGAGTGCCACGAAGAAGCGCCGGAATCCTGGCAGGTTCGCAGCCGCCAGATACGGCGCTGGGCTACCGGTCATACCGCATGCCTGCATAACTTTTGGAGGGAATGGGTGCGCGGGAAGTTCCTCAGTCCAGCGGAAAAAATCGACGGCATCTTCGTCATGGCCTGCTACTGGACCGCGCCGGTCCTGGTGCTGGGGTGGCTCGCCTCCCTTGTGCTCTTCTTCACCCGGCAATCCTATAACATGATCGCGTTCTGGGTTGCTCTCTCTTTCATCGGCTACCAGATGTTCGGCAACCAGGCCACGTTCCTGGAACTCGGCTCGGCCGCTTTGCTCGACAACAACCGCAGGCGGATGCTGCTGCTTCCTCTCAACCTGTTCAACTTCTTCGCCAGTACCGGTGCAATCTGCCGTGCGTTGGGGACCTTTTACATCGGCGGCATCTTCGGCTCGGGAGATCACTATTGGCACAAGACGGAGCGTTATCGAAACGGAAACGGCGGTGCTAACAGAAATGGCCGTGGAAACGGAAATGGTAATGGTAACGGCAATGGCAGGGGTAATGGGAATGGGGGAAACTCTGCCGGAAAGCTGCTGGTTCGAGCACCGAACGGCCTTTATTTGTCCAGACAGGGTGCGAATCTACCTTGAGTTCATTGCCTTTTATTCTATTTGCCCTGATCTTCCTGGCGCTGGTCTGCGCCCATTTTGTCCTGGCGTACAGAACCTGGTTGACGTCGCGGGGGCAACATCCTACGGATATTGACCCTGACTACGTTCGGATAGAAGACTACTTCGCCCAGTCTTTTCGCCTCAAGGTCTCCGAATGGCTCATGTTGCCCGTCCAGGCCGCGCTGCCCGACGAAACGCGGTTCATCATGAAAGGTCGGGAGCGAATCCGCGTTTCCGGCTCATCTTACTTCCCCTCCATGAGCCGGTCCGACGACATTTTGGTGGTCGAGGGGAATCTTCAATGCGAAGCAGGCTGTGTCTTCCAACGGGAGATTCTGGTGCGGAAGAATGCGCGGATTGGCGCCGGCAGCAAATTGCAGGCCCTCGCCGTCGATGGCGACGCGATCCTCGGAAAAGGAGTCCAGATAATTCGCTGGGTGGACTGCAACGGGATCTTGGAAATCGGCGCTGGCAGTGTCGTTCGTGCGCGCGCGACCGCGGGCCAGGCTATTTTCCTCGGAACCGGCGCGCAGGTAGGTTCCGCATTCGCACCCGTGGTCACCACCCTCCAGAGAGAACCCGGGAATCCTGATCCAGCTCTGGCACGCGCTCCGGAAATCGCGCTTCCCGGATCGGACTCCCCGGAAGTGGCCAATCACGAGCTCGAGCACATTGGGCTGGAACGGGGAAAACTATCCAAGCTCAACCAAGAGTGCTGGCTCTATGCCGGCGATTTCTGCCCATCTGTGCCGCTGCGTGTGACCAGGAAACTGATTATCAAGGGAGACTGCTTCCTGCCGGCCGGCAGTGTCTTGGAATGCGATCTGAAAGCGGAGGGCCTGATTGAACTGGGAGCCCACGTCGTGTGCAATGGCAATGTGATTGCCGGAGGTAATCTTCACTTCGGATCGCAAGGACTATTTCGCGGAGTGCTGCATGCGGGCAAGTCCATGGAATTGAGCGCCGGGGTTTTCGGCGAGAACAACGGATCATTGGTGGCGGCATTTTCCGCTGAAACCCTGTCGATTGGACTCGGCGTTGTCGTCCATGGCAAAGTGGCCTCAGGAGATCGAGTTCTGGTAAGAGACGACCTGTAGTGGTAGCCTCCTGCTTTTGTGGCTCAGACGGCGGATCTGAAGCCAGCCTGACCCGAAGCAAACCCTTAAAAGGTATAATTTGATTATGTCACTCGTGCCCTCTTACATTGAATCCTTGGTTCCCTACGAAGCCGGACGCAGCGTGGAAGAAATCAAGCAGGCTTATGGATTGCGTGATGTCTCCAAGCTGGCATCCAATGAAAACCCGCTCGGCCCTTCGCCGTTGGCCCTGGAAGCCATCCGATGCCACCTCGACGGCCTGAATCTGTATCCTAACGGCGGACTCGACCTTCGCCGCGTACTGGCGAACCTCTACGACCTCAAGGTCGAAAATGTCATCGCAGGCAGCGGTTCTGAAGGGATCATGTCGAACATCATTCGCACGTTTCTCTGCGACGACGATGAAGTTCTGACCACGGAGTCCGCGTTCATCGGCTTTCAAGTGCTGGCGAAATCACGCGGAATCAAATACCGGACCGTTCCCTACCGATCATGGCATTACGACCTGCCTGCTCTGGCCGCGCAGATCAACGAGCGGACCAAGATCGTTTACCTGGCGAATCCCAACAACCCAACGGGGACCATTTTCACCCGGCAGGAATTTGATGATTTCTACCACCATGTGCCGGAGCGCGTGCTGATCATCCTGGATGAAGCCTATTTCGAATACGCCAAGGATAACCCCCGCTACCCGGACTCCATGCACTATCGCTATGACAATGTCATCACCCTGCGCACCTTCTCGAAGATTTACGGCCTTGCGGGAATTCGCATCGGCTACGGCTTCTCACACGAGGAGCTGATCGGCAATCTTCTGAAAGTGAAGCTGCCTTTCGAGCCCAGTGCCCTTGCACAGGCCGCCGGAATCGGCGCCCTCGCGGACAAGGAATTCGTGCATCGGTCTCTGGAACTCAACGCGCGCGGCCTTGACCTGCTCACGACATCGCTGCGCTCGCTGGGAATGGAGGTCGTCCCTTCGGAAGCAAACTTCGTCATGGTCGTATTGTCGGACGAACAGGAAGCCCTGAGCGTGACGCAGGGACTGTTGGAGCAGGGCATCATCATCCGGCCGCTGAAAGCCTTTGGCCTGCCCCGTTGCGTGCGCATTTCGACGGGGAAAATTGAGGAAACCCTGAGATGCGTCGAGGCGGTCAAGAAGATCCTCAAAGGTGAATCTTTCTTGGCGCTTGATTCTGCCCGCCATTTCGAGGATCGTATCGAGGAGTCAGATCACAGACTCCTGCCCTTCACAGGGCAGCAGCCGCGCGACGATTCTGTCAGCGCTCGCAATCTTGCGGTTTGGAGGATCAAGGTATGAGAGGGTATCTTCGCATTGGATGGTTGGCCGTGCTGATTTTGAGTTGCTCTTCTGCGTTTGCCGCCGATAAAACCTGGGCAGTGGCAGCCAAAGCCGGCTCGTTGGGAGTAGGCGCCGATATCCACAGGGTCATTTTTCCCGACCGTCTCAATCTTCGCGTCGGATTCAGCTTTTTCCAGCGCGCGCAGAATTTCACGAATAGCGGGATACGTTATACCGGCACGTTCAGAGTGGGAGGCATACCGGTCAGTTTGGACGCATATCCGTTCAAAAACTGGTTTCGCGTCCAGGCGGGCATGCTGGTCGACCTCAATCGGCTGACAGGCACAGGCCAATTCAGGACTGATGTAGTCAGCAGCGGACTGATCACGATCGGAGCGCATTCGTACACGCCGGATTCGATTGGATCGCTGCAAGGAACGGTCAATGTGGATCGTGTCTCACCCTTTTTGGGGTTGGGCATCGGCAACCCCATCAAGAAAGACAAGCGCTGGGGCATCTTCTTTGACATTGGGGCGATCTATCACGGAGCACCTACGCTGAACCTGCAAACGACCAGAAGCTTCCCAGCCTCTTTGCCGGCTGACCTGAACGCCCAGGAGCAAATATTCACGAACAACACGCACCGATACATCTTCTACCCAATAGTGCAACTCGGAGTGAGCTTTCGTTGAATTCGGTGACAGGCAACTATTTCACCAATTTCTAGGCTATGACTGGAAAACCGTGCCGTTCCCGAATTTGGTGAAATAGTTGCCTGTCACCGAATTAGAGCATCGCGGTCACGACATAGAGGTTGGCTGCAAGCAAAGCCAGCAGAAAAATGGCATGCGGGAGATACACCGGCCAAGATTTCCGGCATTCTTGCTTGCGGGCGAGCCGATAGCAGACGTACAGCGCGGCGGCGCCGCCAAGCACCAGCACCACACTCTCGATCCGGAATACCGAATGATTTGGCAGCCACGACGCCTGACTGCGGCCTGGAAACCATCTCAGCATCGCCAGGAAGGCGAACGGCACAGACCGGGAGCGCGTCAGAAAATAATAGAAACCGTAAGATACGTGGCCGGCCAGTGCCAGCGGAATAATCGCGTAACCGAAAGTGCCAAAGTTCTGCAGCACCTCCTTGCGGCGTACGGTGCCGGCCAGCGCTTGTGAGATGAGGCTGGCCAGTGCCAACCCTATGAGCGGCGCGGCCATGAATGCCGCGAGCAGTACTCCGTACACCAGGGGATTCCAGACATAAGGATCCACATGCAGCAACCCACCCGTGTGCTCAACCAGCGGGGTCCACAGATTTAGCAGCGCGACCTGCTCGATCAGCACCACGCCCATGACGATCCCCGCAAGTGCGGCGTCAGGCAGACGCGGCCGCTGTAGGCTCCATAACTCCGCCGTTGGCGCGCGCAAAGAGATTTGGATCGCATCGCGGGGACAATTCTTGACGCAGTTGCCGCAGAGATGGCAGGTGGCGGAATCTTCCACATCCGGCACGACCTGAAAGACCGGGCAACCTGGCGCGTGCGCGGTCCCGTAATAACAACCCTGCGTCGGACAATCACAGCAGGAAAGCGGGTCGGCCCTCAGTTGCACCATCCCGGCCCGGCTGTAATTGGCGGCAAACCCGCCAATGAAACAGGCGTAACGGCAGAACGTACGCCGTTCGAAGAAGGCGCTGAAGAATATAACAGCGGCCAGCACCGCGAGCAACAAATAGCCCGTCTTGCGGGCATTGCCGCTTAGTCTCCAAGTCTCATCGACGTACGTTACCAGGATAAAAAGCCCGGCGATGATCCACGGCCCATTTCGCCGCAAGAAAGGCGGTACCGGGAGGTGCACGCCGACAGCCTTCTGAACACAATCTGTCAGCCAGGAAAAAGGGCAGATGGCGCACCAGAAGCGGCCCACCAGCAGAAACGAGAGCGGCAGCAACGGCCACCATACGGACCAAGCCAACGCCATCCCAAAGTTTTGGCCGGCATTGTTCGGTCCGAAAAGCGCCAGGCCGACGATCACAAGGAAAGCCGCCGTGGTGACCCATTGGAAAATGGAAGGATAAAACCTGCTGCGCACCGCGGTCCGAATCCATGGAATGTCCAGCAGATTCATGACACGGCGCCTTCGGGCCGCGGGCGGCGGCGCAAATAGGCGGCGCAGCTCAATACGGTCACTACAAAAAGGACAAATAGCACCAGGACCGCAGCGTTTGGCGGCGCGCTGCCGACATCGGCAGCCACCGTGAGCGCGCTGTCACCAGCCGTGAACGTCAGGTTGACCCGACCGGCGGTATCGGGCTCCCACGTGAACAGATACGTGCCTGGGCCGCCCGGCACGCCCGCGAGCGCCGTGGTACACGCCTGTTGCGCGGCCGAATCCGGGCTCGCACCCAAATCCATGCCGCCTGCGGGCGTGGTATCCAGGGCGTCTTCTGCGCTGAGGAAGATTGGCGCCGGGGCAAGGCAGGCCATCAAATTATCAGCCGGCCGCCCTTTTCTCCAAACGTGCAGAATGAGCGTGGCGGGTTCGCCCTTTCGAATCGTGGGAGGAAGCTGTGCCTTCAGCTGATACGCGCCTGTCCCGGCGTTTCCTGCCGTGCGCGTTTCCGGCCCGCTCTTACTCTGACCGGCGGCATGTTGCGCGCCGCCAGCCAGAAAGCCGGCCAGCAGTACTGTACCGATTGCTTTCAGCCACTTCATCGCGTCGATCCTTGTATGGCGACGGAAGTCCCGTCGTGCTGTCCGAGTCCCGGCTAATCCTCAACCTGCCCGCGGACGTGCTCCTTGACATTCGAGACGACGACGCTTACGCGCGCCCAGGTCGTCGATGTTGCGGTGCCGACGAGCTCGTAAACACCGTGATGGCCGGCGGGCCAGTCTTCCAGCTTGCCTGTGGCGGTGCCCACCGATTTGCCGCCGGCATCCCAAAGCGTTGCCGTAAAGTACACGTCATGCTGAAATTTATCGTGATTCGTGGCGGGCCCTTTGACTTCGACGTTGTTGCCGGTAGTGATCTCGGCGGTGGCTGGACCATCCAAGCTGATCATGCTCTTGGCGTACTCGAGCGTCTCCAGATCCGCATCTTTACCCGAGCTGCAGGCGCCAAGGCTCAAGCTGAATGCACATAGAATAAGAATAGGCAGAATCCGTGTAGAGCGTCGCATGCTTTTACCCCTTCCGCAGAACATTTTGTCTGAAGATTTCGAAGGAGCATTCTCAACCCTTTTGCGTTCCGATGCAACGCCCATCCGTGGGAATCGCTACGAATGGGGGGCACAAGAATGTCGCTTAATTCGTGACGCCACTTTTACCTGGCCCCGCGCCGCAGGCACCTGCGGCGCGGAGGTTGGCTGGATAGGGGGCGGAGGGTGACTGCCGTCCCTGCCGTGGCCTCTTTTCTTTTCAGCGCCCCGGATGGTACTCCCGCTCGGTGTGGCCCTTGAGCTGCGCGGGGTAGAAGTAGACATCCCTTAGGTCGCCAGTGCTGTAACGCTTCGCCTGGTCGTTGAAGTGAGGCGAGGAAGGATTGCCGCTCTCCCCGCCGGCGGTGACGGCCTTTGCCCGCACCGTGGGACCAAACTCAACCACTGCCACGAAGCTGTTGCCGCTCGTGCCATAAATCTTCTTTGAACCGCGGTAGCTGCGCGCGGCGAATGATGCCAGTGAGCCCCACGTCGCCGAGGTGAAGCCAACGGGAATGCTCGGCCCCGTGTCGCTGAACGGATGGACGATGTCGTCGGTGAGGCGCTGGAACCGATTGATGTCGCCCCACGGCGTCTTCCAAGTCCCGAAGTCGTCCGCGAGTTTGTCAGACGCCGCTGATAACGACTCAAGAAGTTGCTCCGGTGTTGCCTTATTGCCGAGGGGATCTTCGGCCGAAGTGCCCCCACGCGCCACGTGCCGCTGGATCTCCTCTCCCCAGAACACGGCGAGCGACGTCGGAATTGAAGTCGCCGACCAGCGCAGGTCCCACGCGCGCAGGAGCGCGATCTGTTCGGACAATTTCGCTTTTAGAGGATTTGCTGCGGGGGCCTCGTCCCACGCCTTGACCAGCGCGGGGATCGGCTTCTCGAACCACGTTTCATAGCCGTCGAACGCCGCCGAGATGAGGGAGTCCAACGTGAAGTCCTTCTTGTTTTGAAGGACTCTGATGGCGTGGAGTCCACGCGCGGACTCACTCCCCGAATCGACATATGCGGGGTAGTCTTCCTTCTTCGGGCTGCTCGGGCCCGCCGCCGACCACGGCCAGTTGTTCGTGTTGTAAAGCCAGCCGCTCGCGGGGTTCAGCAAGTGCGGTGTCTCGTCCACGGAAAGCAGCCCGTGCCAGTCCGTCGCCGGATCGCTGCCGTCCACCGGCCTGGTCCAGTCGAACTTGGGATCGCGCTTCGGAATAAAGTTGCCGTGGAAATACGCGATATCGCCGTCGGCATCGGCGAAGATCGTGTTGTTTGACGAGTTGGCGTGAAGCTCCATCGTCTGCCGGAACGAATTGTAGTCCTTCGCCTTGGTGCGCGAGTACGACTGGATCAGCGCCTTGACCGGCTCCTGCATCAGCGCGATGCTTACCCACTTGTCTCCAGCCTTCCGGACAATTGGCCCGTGCTGGGTGCGATAAACCGTGAACGTCTTCTCGGCCATCCCGTTGTCGGTTTTGTAAAGCACCGTGATCACGGTGGCCGTAAGCGGACGCTCCTCATTTCCGTACTTGTAATAGAAGCCATCGCCCTTCTTCACGACCGTTTCGAGATACTCATCGACGGCGTCGACGGCGCTCGATGTGTGCATCCAGCCCACCCGGTTATTGAATCCCTGGTATATGAAGAACTGGCCCCACGTCGCGGCGCCGTATGCGTTTAACCCTTCGTCGCTCACCATTTGGAGTTCAGAGCGGAAGAAAAACGAGGTGTGCGGATTGATCAACAGGAGCGCGTGGTGCGCGGTGGTGTTCGCGGGTGCAACGGCCGCGCCGTTCGATCCACCGGGTTCCAGAGGGAGGTCGCCCTCGTCAGGACCAATCGGCGCAGCCTCGACCGGCGACGTGCCGGTCACCGGGCCGTTGCCGTAAAAGGCTTGGAGCGCGCCCAGGTTTACCCTATCGATGTCTCCGCCGAGCGGCACGCTCCCCTCGGTGAAGGTCAGCGCCATCCAGGGTTCGAAATGCTTGATGAGTTTTGGCGTCACCTGGGGATTCTTGGCGAGGTAGTAGTTCAGCCCGTCGGCGAACGCATTCATCAGCGATTTCAACCACACCGGGCTCGCCTCAAACTGCGCCTTCAATGCGTCCGGGTTGATGAAGATCTTCATGCGCAGGTCCTGCCATACCCTGGCCTCACCCTCGACCTCCGCCAGTCGCCCGATGGAGTTAATGTAATTCATCTCCACGCGATTGAAGTCGTCCTCGGCCTGTGCGTACATCACGCCAAAGACGGCATCGGCATCCGTCTTGCCGTGCACGTGCGCAATGCCCCAGTCGTCACGGATGATCGTGACATTCTGGGCCTGCTTCTCCCAGCGCGCGAGATCCTGGTTATTGGCGCCCTGCGGAGATTGCAAGGCGAATACGACTGAAAGGATGAACAGAAGTCTTTTCATGGCCTACCCATCATTGATTCATATGCAATTGAGTTTGCGATCTGGGAGGATATCACAGTTGGGGCGGCAGACGCAGCATTCTCCCGACCGGGAGATCGGGGACAGATACTGTACCGGAGCGCCAGGGGCGCGGGTTGTTCGGAGCTGGTAGACAGCAACCTGCGCAGCCCTGATCGTTGTTTTATCTTTCATTCGCGTGCTGCCTGGTGTTAAAGAGAAGCAGTTTCTCAGTGGAGGAGACTCTATGAACCGAATCATGCGGACATTGATACCTGTTTCGTGCTTTCTTTTGTGTTTGATTGGCGCCTTACCGGCGCAGAACCGGCCGCCGGGGCAAAATCAGTCAAACCGGCCGGCGACGGTTTATCTGCTCAAGCCATCCCGAGTATGGGATGGCGTGACGAATGAACCGCATGAAGGCTGGGTCGTGTTGGTGCGCGGCGAACGGATCGAAATGGCAGGTCCTGCTGCTGAAGTTACGGCGCCCGCGGACGCCAAAGCGATCGACTTGCCCGGTACGACCCTGATGCCGGGCCTGATGGAGGCACACTCGCACATTCTGCTGCACTCTTACAGCGAGACTTCCTGGAACGACCAGGTTGCCCATGAATCGCTTGCACTGCGCGTGGCTCGTGCGACAAATCATCTGCGCGACACACTGTTGGCGGGATTCACTACCATTCGCGATCTTGGAACAGAAGGCGCCGAGTACGCCGACGTGGGTCTCAAACAGGCAGTTCAGCAGGGTATCATTCCGGGTCCCAGAATGCTGGTCGCCACGCGCGCCATTGTCGCTACCGGAAGTTATGGGCCCAAGGGTTACGCCTCGGAATGGACCGTGCCGCAAGGCGCCGAGGAAGCCGACGGGATCGACAGCCTGATCCGCGTTGTGCGCAGCCAGATCGGTCATGGCGCCGACTGGGTCAAGATCTATGCCGATTACCGTTGGGGCGCCAATGGCACGGCCGCGCCCAC